>JALHFC010000004.1:33881-63481 GCA_022839445.1 Pelotomaculum sp. | reverse complement strand
TTTATTCCCCTCTTTACCGCCTGCCAGGTCGCCTCGGCTCCTGCTAACCCCGCTCCAACAACAATAACATTACTCCCTGTAGTTTTATTTCCCTGCCTTAAATGTATCATTTCACACCTATCCCGGTCTATCGTTTCGCTTTCCCATCTAGCTCTCACATATGGCTTTCTATTACTGTTGCCTGTGCTTGCTTCTTCCCGCGCGCCGGTTTTTTTGGCGGCTCCAGCTTATGGCCACACTTATCGTTAATACAGCGCAAGGTTGTACTTTTCCCCGTGCTCTTTTTTTCCACCATTAAATCCCCACACTCGGGACACCTGACTTTTGAAGGCCGGTCCCAAGTCACAAATTCACATTCCGGGTAGCGGCTGCAGCCAAAAAATTTTCTTCCTTTTTTGCTGCGGCGGATTACAATTTCACCTTCGCAACGCGGGCATTTAACACCTACCGGTTCTAAAAGAGGTTTGGTGTTCCTGCAATCAGGGTAGCCCGGACAAGCAAGGAATTTGCCAAAACGGCCTAATTTAATCACCATATTTTGACCGCAATGCTCGCAAATCTCATCTGTCACCTGATCCGAAATCTTGATATGGCCAATGTTCTCTTCAGCCTTTTTCATGGTCTGGTTGAATGGATCATAAAATTTGTCAAGGACCTGGACCCAGTCCAACTCTCCCTCTTCAATCATATCCAGCTTTTCTTCCATACCGGCTGTAAAGTCTATATCAATAATGTCATGAAAGTGATTCTTTAGTAAATCTATAACTATATCGCCCAGTTCGGTGGGATAAAATTGCTTTTTTTCCCTGACCACATAACCCCTTTTGATAACAGTTTCAATAATTGGAGCATAAGTGCTGGGCCTGCCGATACCCCTTTCTTCCAAAGTCCTAACCAGTGTCGCCTCGGTGTAACGGGGCGGGGGTTGGGTAAAATTTTGCTTCGGTGTAAGGGAACGGGCTTCCACTTCTTCACCTACAGCTAATTCCGGCAGCAACTTTTCCTCGTCTTTTTCCCCATTATCTTCGCTTTCAATATAAACCTTCATAAATCCTGGGAACTTCATAACCGAGCCGGTAGCGCGAAAAAGGTAATCTTTCGCGACAATATCCACGCTGGTTGTGTCAAAAATAGCCGGGCTCATCTGAGAAGCCAGAAACCGGGACCAGATCAGCTTATATAACTTATACTGGTCTTTTGTCAGATACCCCTTGATCTGATCAGGTTCCCTGTAAATGCCGGTGGGGCGTATCGCCTCATGCGCATCCTGGATTTTGCCCTTGCCCGCCGCCCTTACTATTCCTTTGCCGACATACTGGACACCGTAGTGTTCACGGATATACGCTCCGGCTTCCTCTTTAGCGTGCGCGGAAACCCTGGCGGAGTCGGTACGAATATAGGTAACGAGACCGGATGTCCCTTCTTTACCCAGGTCAAGACCCTCGTATAACTGCTGGGCTATCATCATGGTCTTGCGTGCCGTAAAATTCAATTTGCGGTAGGCTTCTTGCTGCAAGGTGCTGGTAATAAACGGGGGAGCAGGCTTGCGGCTTTTTTCACGGCGGACTACCGCTGTCACCAAATAATGGGAACCCTTTAGCTCCTCTATAACCCTTTGCATCTGGTCACTATTTTTTATATCGATTTTCTTGCTCTTAAACTTTAACAGCTTGCCCTCAAAAGGTGTATATCCGGTTTTTACAAACAGGCTGGTCAGTGTCCAATACTCTTCCTGCACAAAATTACGTATTTCATCTTCCCGGTCGCTGATCAGACGGACTGCGACGGACTGGACCCTGCCGGCGCTCAAACCTTTTTTTACTTTTCGCCACAGGAGCGGGCTCAAGTTATAGCCCACCAAACGGTCAAGGATACGGCGGGCTTGCTGGGCGTTAACCCGGTTATAATCAATAAGCCGGGGGGTTTTCACCGCATTTTGAACAGCTTGTTTTGTAATCTCGTTAAATTCAATGCGACACGGCCTATCATCACAAATATTTAGGAGGTTTTGCAAGTGCCACGCAATTGCTTCACCTTCCCGGTCGGGGTCGGACGCGATCAACACGTGATCGGCCTTTTTTGCCGCGCTCCTTAAGTCCTTAATGGTGTCTCCCTTGCCACGGATGGTTATATACTTGGGTTTGAAATCATTTTCTACATCCACCCCAAACTGACTTTTAGGCAAGTCCCGCACATGACCCATAGAAGCCTTTAAAATATATTTTTTTCCCAGGAACTTGCCGATTGTTTTTGCTTTAGCAGGCGATTCCACAATAATAAGTGTTTTAGACAATAATTGCACCTCAGCTTATCTACCTGGCTTATATTGCCATTTATTATTATAATTATTTAAAACCTATCCCAAAGGTGAGTTTTTTAGACCTGTAACTTTAAAGTGTTGGGAAAGCGCAAGTGAAAGTCCCAACTTTTATGAAAAACTAATATCCCGCCCCGTCCGGATATAGGACTTGCCCGGCATCTGCCTGGCTAAACCCTTTAACTCCAGGTACATCAGCGCTGCCATTGCTTTCTGGGGAGGTAAGCCGGAGCCGGCGATCACTTTATCCAAAGGTAGAGGTTCCAACGAAAGAAGGCGATACAACAAATGCTCTTCATCGCTCATTTTAATTGTACCTTCATCACCCGGCGCCGGAACGGGAAAGAGTTTTTCCAGCCCGAGTTCATCCAGTATGTCACCGGCGCCTTCAACTAGCCTTGCCCCCTGCTTAATCAACCGGTGCGACCCACGGCTCAATGGACTGACAATGTTACCCGGCACCGCCATCACATCACGGCCTTGTTCCAACGCAAAGTCCGCCGTGATCAACGCGCCGCTTTTTTCCGCAGCCTCAACTACCACTGTTCCCTGCGACAAACCGCTGATAAGCCGGTTTCGGACAGGAAAGCGCCATGGTTCCGGCGGTGTGCCTGGTGGGAATTCACTGATTATCGCCCCACAGTCTATAATCTCTTTTGCCAGCCGGCTGTTTTCCCTGGGATAAACTACATCCGGTCCGCATCCCAGCACTGCTACGGTCCTGCCACCCCCTGCCAGGGCGCCTTTATGCCCCGCCGAATCAATACCCCTGGCCATACCGCTCACAACGGTGATTCCCACGGCAGCCAGGTCTTTTGCCAGCTTTTCGGCAACAATAATGCCATACTGTGAGGGCTTCCGCGATCCAACAACGGCGACAGCCAGGTTATCCGCCGGTTTTAAACGCCCCCGTAAAAATATTACAGGTGGCGGGTCATGAATACCCAAAAGGTTTTCCGGATATCCCGGATCGGTGTGGCAGATAAATGCTACCCCCGAACAACCCAGCTTTTCAGCTTCCCGGACCGGATCAACCTGCGACCTGCGTCGTGCAAGCACGGCGGCTTTTTCGGCGCCTAGCCCCGGTGCGCCGGATAACTCTTTTTCACCGGCCTCCCAGGCCACCCGCGGTGAACCAAAATACTTCACCAGCGACCAAAGCCTTGACCCCGTTCCGGGCATTAAATATTGCCATCCCAACCAGTATATCCTATTCTCCAATAGGAATCTCCCCCCGAGCTATTATATCCCCCTTCTTTTCGGGATTAAAACAACATCTTCCTGCATAAGGCAATATTTTCTTCTTGGAAAATTTAAAATTCTATCCAAGGACTGGGCTTTGTGTTTCAACCCGGTAACGTTTCATTACAAGCGGACGGTTAAAAAGATAGGGCAGGATATATGGTACAATATCGGAATAATACTGTACCAGGTGGGCTTTAGTCAACCCTTCCGGCCAAATCAGTTTGTTAAGGTTCCCTAGTTTTATCTCACGTCCCGGATAACGTTAGTTTACCGGTTCATGATTGGTTTATCCAGACTTCTAACCATGCCGGTTCCACAGCATAGTTACTTTAATTGCCCGGTCAGGTTCCGTTGCGTCTAAATTTTTGTATGGTGTAAAAAAAGGGGGTTCAGCCTGGGGATAAGAAAAACTGCAGTAACATGATAAACCATTATTAATGAGATTGGAGTGAATAAATCTTGTTGTTTGAAGTGGAATGTAAGTTTAATATTGGTGACACGGTGAATGTTAGGCACGGGGGCGAACTAGTCTGCGCTTCCATCGCTGCAATAGTGATAGAAATCAGAGGTGAGGTCAATGTCTTCTACAAACTGCACAGCAAAGAAGCAACGATTGATAACACCTTGGTCATAGAGGAGTACCTGGTGTTGACTTCCCTTTAGGAATTAAATCCTAACCCCATTGGTTCTAATACGAAAAAATGCTAAAATGTCATATGGGGCAAGACTATTATTATTTCTACAACTGGAGATGCTGTGCCCCTACAGAAACAAACCGCATAAAGCATAATAACCTGTTTTTATGCGTGTTAATAGCGATATGCCTTGATACCGGTTTTCATTGATGTATATTTGGAGGAGAAGGCAGGTATATATTGTCTTGAAAAGAACTGGCAACAAACACATCCATAAAACATCCACGCCAGAAAAGGCCCTGCTCAATAATGTCTTAACACATGCCAACATTTACCGGTTGCGCCTGATCGCATGGTTATTAATAGCCTTTATGTCAATCCTCATCGTTCTCCAACTAGTGTTCATTGCAAAAGTCGTTCTGCCACGCGCTCTTGAAATAGCCCCTTATATTATGCACCTAAGGTTTATTTTTATCGGGGGCTCTGTGGCTTTTTTAATCGTGTCCGGCCGGCCGGCTTCACCAAATGCGATTACCAGACGACATTATATATACAGTTACGGGTATATACTGTTTAACCTCACCGGTTTTGCAATTTTATCCGGTCTTATACAGTCTATCGGACCAGGTATTGCATCTTCATACCTGATGGCAATGATCATTTCATCGGCATTTCTTTACTTAAATTTACCCAATAGTGTTTTGATTTACAGCCTGGCCTGGGCCGTCATGAGCATCATGGTATGGCGTTTCCAGTTTGACTGGCTAGTGGCGTCCTCAGTCTTTCTAAATAGCAGCTTTGTAACTATTATAGCCATATTTATATCTTATACCGTATACACAAACCGGGTTAGGGAATTTTTATACCAGCGGAAAATCGAACGGCAGAAAGAAAAACTGCTTTTATCAAACGATATGCTTAAAAACTTATCATACCTGGATGCCTTGACCGGCATCCCTAACAGGCGGTTTTTTGATGAATTCCTGCGCCGGGAATGGAAACGGGCCGTCCGTGAACAACAGCCGCTATGTATGATTATGATAGATATCGATCATTTTAAATTGTTTAATGACACCTTCGGCCACCAAAACGGGGACGACGCCTTGATCCAGGTGGGCACAACTTTAAACATGGCCGTTAAACGCCCCGGCGACTTAGTTTTCCGTTACGGAGGGGAAGAATTTGCCGCCATTCTTCCGAAAACGGATCAAACCGGCGTCACCGAGGTCGCTAAGCGGATGCTCCAAGCAGTGTCAGGTCTAAAAATTTATCACCCCTTCTCCCCAACCGGCAGGCTAACTATTAGTGTGGGCCTGGCCTGTGTTCAACCTAAAAATGGGGAGTTGCCCGATTATGTTATTGATTGTGCCGATAAGGCCCTTTACCGGGCAAAGGGGGCCGGGGGCAACCAGTATGTTAGGGCCTAACCGGCAGGCTTATAGCGGCGCATTTGGCGCCGGTGGGGGCATAGTTGCCGGCGCCGGCGGAGTTACCTGGTCTTCACCATGGGAGATCATAGACTTGATTTGAGAGAGCACTTGCGGCGCCAAATCAATCAATCGATCGTAAATTGCGCTTCCGTCCACCGGCAACAGCCGCACCTGACCGTTGCCTACTACTAAAAAACCGATGGGTTTCACCGACATCCCGGCGCCGCTTCCGCCGCCGAAAGCCGGTATTTGCGACTCATTTACCCCACCCTGACGGTCCATGCCAACCTCAAATTCCCCTCCACCGGCGGCAAATCCGCAGGACACGCGTGAAATAGGTATTATCACCGACCCGTCCGGGGTTTCAACCGGGTCCCCGACAACTGTGTTCACGTCGACCATTTCCCTGATGCTTTCCATAGCGGTTTTCATTAGTCCTTCTATTGGATGCTGATCAGGCAAGTCATTTCACCTACCTATTTATTTATTTAAACTTGACGGCAAAGGCTTTAAAACCTGTGAGAATAATATAGCCAATTCTAACTTCAAATATGCAGTCCAAAAAGGTATTAAAGCAAACCCTTTGAAAGTTAGGCACAACGGCAACAAAAGGTTTTTCGCCGCCTGGAGAAAACAAGCGGCTGATATGAGTGAGGGCAAAACCTTTAAATCCCCAGGCAATTCCGTTTATAATCCCGGTCAAGGAAGGTTCACCTATTCCAATCTCAGTTCGCCATTGGAAACGGCGCAACCGGGTCCGTCCTGTTAAGTAAATAAATGCCTGGTGATGCTTTCTAACCCGGAATGCAGTATTTAGCAACATTTTGGTAAAACTTGCCGGGCCAGGCACAGGAATTTCTTTTTCTTCTACTGTAACCGGCGCTTTGCTTTTTCCTCCGGCATCCGTCCAGATCTTGAATGCCGGTCTCAATACCGGCCAGAATAATGGTTTAACATCCTGCCTCCTCTTTGGCTTTGGCTCTAGTTTCGGTTTTTCTACTTTTATCTTTGCCAGCGGTATTTCCAGCTTGTAAAATAAAATGCCGAGCCACAGGGAATATTCCAAAGCAAGTTTACCATTCTTCTGCTTCCTCCAGTACCGTAACCGTAGCGTTATTTTAGTCAAGGAGAGGATGAACAGTAAAACTGCTACAATAATGATTGTCAGGAATACCCTGCTCATCATCTCTCCCCCCTTGCATTATATTTCCTCCCACATCCGGTTCTATACACGGATTAAAACAATGGCGGAAATACTGCTATTATTTCAAGAAGGGGTTTCGGGCAGGCGCCGTGAAGCTTTTTCATTATTTGGACAGCTTTGCCGTAATGTTATTTACAAATAAAAAAGTAGAAAGCAATATCTTTCTACTTCAATAGTTAAATCTATTTGCAACCTTCTCTTAGCAGGTCCCGGATCTCGGTCAGCAACAGTTCTTCTTTGCTCGCCTGAGGCTCCTTTAAAACCACGGCATCTTCCTTCTTTTTATGCAAACGGTTTATAGCTCGAATTACCAGGAACAATGCAAAGGAGATAATAATAAAGTCAACTACATTTTGCAAAAATGCTCCGTACTTGATCACGGCTTTACCAAGTTGAATCTGCAGTCCCGAGAAATTGACGCCGCCCATTAATAACCCAACCAAAGGCATTATTAAATCGCCTACAAGCGATGAAACAATCTTACCGAAAGCTCCTCCAATAATGACAGCAACAGCTAGATCCATGACATTGCCTTTCACAGCAAAAGTCTTAAATTCCTGCCACACCGGCAGCACTTCCTTTCTTCTGAATTAGGACCATTACGGACATTATATTATTAATTCCAGTAATCCAGCCCTACATTCCGCCGCGCCCGTTCCAGATATGCAAACGCTACTTGCCTGGCTTTTTCGGCGCCTTTCCGCATGGTCTCCAGCACAAACTGCCTGTCATGGATCAGGTACTCCCGCTTTTTTCGGTATGGCGCAAAGTGTTCCCAGATCACGCCAAAGAGTTCCTTTTTGATATTCCCGTACTTCAAGCCGGGGGTAAGAAACCTTTCCTTCAGCGTTTCTTTCCCTTTCTCATCCAAGAAGAAAGAATAAATGTCAAACAATAAATTCCCTTCTATTGGTTTGGGCTCATTAACGGGAGTAGAATCTGTTTTGATCCGCATTACTTTGTCCCGCATGGTTTTCTCGCCGGCAAATATTTCGATGGCATTACCATAGGACTTGGACATTTTTTGGCCGTCAATCCCAGGCACCACGGAGGTATCGTCTTCAATGTCCGGTTCCGGCACTACGAAGGTCTCCCCGTAAGTGTTGTTGAACCGGATCGCAATATCCCTGGCGATCTCTAAGTGCTGTTTCTGGTCTTTTCCCACAGGAACCTTTTCGCTCCCGTAAAGCAAAATATCCGCCGCCATGAGCACCGGGTAAGAAAACAAGCCATGACTGGCCGGGATGCCTTTAATAATCTTGTCCTTATATGAATGGTTGCGTTCCAACAGACCCATACCGGTCACATTGGAAATCAACCATGTCAGTTCAGTTACCTCCGGCACGTCGGACTGCACCCAAAATACCGACTTGTCGGGATCAAGGCCCAAGGCAAGAAAGTCGCAGGCTGCCTCAAAAGTTTGCTTTCGCAGAAAATTACTGTCGAACACGGAAGTAAGCGCGTGGTAGTTAACCAAAAAGCAAAACAACTCGTTATTTTCCTGGTAGTCTATCATCCTTTTCATCATGCCGAAGTAATTGCCGAGGTGCAAAGACCCCGAAGGTTGAATTCCAGACAGAACACGCATAGTAGTCCCCCTTTGTCGATTTGTTTATATTACCAGCTGGGAAACGCTTTTGGCAAGCATATACAGCATGACCACAATAGGTTTTACGAATATATTGAAGATAAAGCGGATGGCCCCGCTAAAAACCAGCACGATCAAGATAATGGCCCCGTAAGCTTCGAGCTGGTGAAGCCATTCCCGCCGGCCGGGGAGTAACCCGGCTAATATTTTTGAGCCGTCCAGGGGCGGTATAGGAAGTAAATTAAAAACGGCTAAAACAACATTGATCTGGATCATATACACCATAATTTCATCAAAATACGGCAGGCGCAACCCGGCAAACATGCCGAAAAACAACGCCGAAGCCACAGCCAGAAGCAGGTTTGTAGCCGGTCCGGCCAAAGATACCAGGAGCATTCCCCTGGGTATATCACCTCTTAGATTATAGGGGTTAACCGGCACTGGTTTAGCCCAGCCAAACCCCGCTAGAAAAAGTAGAATTAATCCTATAGGATCTACGTGCGCAACCGGGTTTAGGGTCAACCTTCCCGCGTCGCGGGCAGTATTGTCCCCAAGTTGGTACGCAACCCACCCGTGAGCAAACTCGTGAAATGTAAGGCCCAGGACAATTGCCGGAATCATCAAGGCAATACTGTGCAGGCTGGGTAAGTTAAACACTGTCTA
The DNA here is from genome assembly GCA_022839445.1 of Pelotomaculum sp. Classification (GTDB taxonomy): domain Bacteria; phylum Bacillota; class Desulfotomaculia; order Desulfotomaculales; family Pelotomaculaceae; genus JALHFC01. The sequence goes on along the minus strand of JALHFC010000004.1, from coordinate 54,399 downwards.
TCGCTCCTTCATATCCCAAAAGGTATTCCCTGGCATAACCCAATTCTTCCTCCCTGGTACGCACCAACCCATCCAGGCGGGCTTGCCATACCGCGTCAAGTGTCTTTTTAAAAGCCGGTCCGGGTTTAAAACCCATAGCCCGGAGATCTTTCCCGTTTATTGTCGGTTTGTCACAGCGAATTGTAGTTAAAATATGCCGGAATTTTCTTCTTGAAGTAAAGTCGGTAAGATACGTGAGCACCAAGGGATGGCTCTCCCTGGGCACAGACATCACCCGCCTGACCAGCTCACTTCTAGTAAGACTGCCCTGGTTACGTATTCCTTCCACGGTATCCCGCCAACTACTGATAGTAGCGGCAACTTTATCATGCTGGCGCTTGTTAAACCGGTAAAGACGGCAGATTTCCCCGGCGGTGGTTATGTCTGTCCGGTGCATTATTGCAATAAAATAAACCATCCATAGTTCGTTAGGGTCTGCCACTTCCCATGAACGCAGCGCATTTAGCGACCGCAGCATTTCATTTAGAGCCTGCTCGATTTCGGTATACCTAACACCGGGAAAAAGGAATTCCCACAACCCGATTTCATTTAGGCGAGAAAGAGCAGGGCCCGGGCGAGGTTCCAATAGAATATATTTCAGTTCCTCCCAAACCCTCTCAGACGAAACTCTGGCCAGCATATCATTGTTTACAGCTTCTTTTGCCAGCCTTAGGGTCAGCGACTCCAAGCTCATTTGATAGCGCTTTTCAAACCTGATCCCCCTTAAAAGGCGGGTCGGGTCTTCCACAAAGCTGAGGTTGTGGAGCACACGCAAGAGCCCCTGGGCAAGGTCCTCCCTGCCGCCGAAAAAGTCCACTATCTCACCAAAATTGTCTTTATTAAGGGAAATAGCCATGGCGTTAATTGTAAAATCACGGCGGTATAGATCCTGGTGCAGGGAGGACGCTTCCACTTGCGGCATTGCCGCCGGGTACTGGTAAAATTCTACCCTGGCAGTAGCTACATCAACCTGCCGCCCGCTGGGAAAAAGCGCCGTGGCAGTGTAGAATTTCGGGTGAACACGGACTTTGGCGCCATATTCCGAGCAAAGGACCTTGGCAAGTTCTATGCCGTCCCCCTCCACTACAAGATCTATATCCAAGCACTCCACACCCAAGAGTAGGTCGCGGACAATTCCGCCCGCAGCGTATACTTTGTACCCCATACAGGAAGCTATCTCACCGGCACGCATTAATATATCCATATATTCAGCTGGTAATTGTCGGCTCATAAGATCTCCGGCGTTTTCATGCGCATAACTACCGGCAGCATAAACCTTATAGTACCTGCCATACGCTTCACCATGCAGTGAACGCAGCACATCTGTGCGGGATACAATCCCGACCAACCTGCCGCAGTCGATTACAGGGAGCCTTCCGATATCATGCTCGATCATCAGGTCACGAACAACTGTAGCGGGAGCGCCGGGGTTGACCGTTACCAAGTTATTAGTCATAAAACCTTTTACCGGCGCGTGACCCAACCCGTGGTGGGCGGCCTTTTCTACGTCACGTCGCGAAATAACCCCAACTATCCGTTCACCTTTCACTACCGGCAAACCGGTATGACCGTAACGCAGCATTACTTGCCCGGCTTCTTCTATTACTGTTTCGGGTGTAACGGTTTTCACCGGGCTCGACATAATATTGGCCACGGTTATAGGTGGCCGCACCTTAGAGCGAATGGCGCCCAGCAAGCGTTCTTTAACTTCCTCCACCCGTGCTTTTTTAACTGAAGCCGAGGCGGCGGCTATGTGCCCCCCACCACCCAAAACTTCCATAATTTCTTTTGCGTTAACCTCTTTAACGCTGCTGCGCGCTACTACACAAACGCAACCGTCCATTTCAACCACGGTAAAAACAGCGCAGACATTGGTAAAGTCCGCTATTTTATGGGTTAAGAGGGAAAGGTCGCCGATGTATTCGTCGACACGGGCTGTGGCGATTAGAAATTTTACACCCGAGATTTCGTAATGCTCCGTTGAAACCAGGAGGGTCTTTAGCAATGCCCTTTGGTCATCTGTCAGCGGCCGATCTAGGAATTCAGCTACGACGGCTAGGTTAGCCCCTTTCGAAAGTAAATAAGCCACGGCCTCCGCGTCTCTGGATGTTGTGCCGGCAAAAACAAGGGAACCGGTGTCCTCATATATACCCAGGGATAGTATTGTGGCTTCCATAGGTGTCAGCTCCAAGCCCCGTTCCCGGATTATTTCCACCATCAGGGTAGTGGTGGCCCCGACCATTTCGACCACCTCAACGCTGCCGGAAACATCACCTTCTCCCCTTGGGTGGTGATCGTAAATATGTATATCCACACCGGGTATTTCAAGCAATCTAGCCAGGTTCGCCAATCGCCCCGGCGTCTTAATGTCCACCAAAATCACTCTTTTCACCCGGCGCTGGTCAATATTCCTCACTGCCATAATGTTAAGAGTATCTTTATGTAGGGCTAAAAATTCCTCTACGCTTCTGGAAAGTTTACCCGGAAAGACCATTACCGCACCGGGATATAGCTTTTGCGCCGCCACCATCGACGCCAGACCGTCAAGATCCGTATTAGCATGGGTCGTTATAATTTCCAAAGCATGTCCTCCATTGTTACTTGTTTCCTAATGCAAACAAACAGATTATATCATACAAGTTTATGCAAAAAAAGCGCCCATTTTTGACGCTTTCGGGGAAGGCGAAGATCAAACATACTCTTGTTATTGTCACCTGCTTAAAATCGTCCCGTCTGATTTATCTTAGCTACTTACTATCACTTTTAAAAGCAAGCCTTCCCGGGATAATATCATTTTTTATAAGATCCCCGTAACTTTCCCTGCGGTTAATCAATTCTGCCCGGCCACCGCCGGCAAGCGCCATCGCCGGGCGAGGCAGGCGGTTGTAGTTCATCGACATGGAGTAATTATAGGCCCCGGTGCAGGAAACAGCCAGGATGTCACCCGGCGCCGCGACGGGAAGCTCGGCGTCCCAGATCAACATGTCCCCCGACTCGCAGCACTTCCCGGCAATGGATACAGTCTCACCCGCCATCTGGTTGGCTTTGTTGGCCAGGCAGGCTTCATAGCGGGACTGGTAAAGGGCCGGCCTGGGGTTATCCCCCATTCCGCCGTCCACGGCAATGTACTTGCGAATACCCGGTATTTCCTTAACAGCCCCCACGGTATACAACGTGCTGCCCGCCGGGCCGCTGATGGATCGACCAGGCTCCACGACAACCTTGGGAGCAGGTATACCGTATTCCTTTACTTTCCTTAAAACCGCGCTCATTACTACTTCAGCGTATTCCTGGATCTGGCGGGGCTTATCCCCTTTGACATAATAAACTCCTAGTCCGCCGCCCAGGTTTAACGTTTTTGCCAGATACCCCGTTTTTTCGTAAACCAGTTGGATAAAGGACATCATTATTTCAGCGGCGTCGAAATAAGGACTCAACTCGAAGATTTGAGAGCCGATATGACAGTGGAAACCCCGTAGGGTTATACCGGATTTTTCCAAGGTTTTTTTAACCCCAGCTAAGGCCTGACCGTTTTCAATTACAAGTCCGAACTTGGAATCAACCTGGCCTGTCTTGATATACTCATGGGTGTGCGCCTCAACACCGGGGGTTAACCGAAGAATTATATCGGCTTTTATCCCTAAATCGCAAGCTATTCCATCTAATAATTCCAACTCGCACATGTTATCTACAACGATAATACCTATACCTGCCCTTAGCGCCATGCCTAGCTCGGCCGGCGATTTATTGTTGCCATGGAAATAAATCTTTTCTGCCGGGAAACCAGCTTTTAGGGCGGTGTACAGTTCACCGCCGGAAACGACATCCAGCCCCAGTCCTTCTTCATCTACCATCCGGCAAACAGCCAGGTTTAAAAGCGCTTTACCGGCATAAACCACTTCCGCGCCATACTTATGGGTAAAGAAGCGGTAATAATCCCTGCAATTCTGTCTAAAACAAGCCTCGTCCAGCACATAAAGAGGTGTCCCAAACTCCCGCGCCAGTTCGACTGTATCGCAGCCGCCTATTTCGAGATGTCCTGCCGTGTTAACTTGCATCGTCCCGTTTAGCTTCATTTAGAACCCTCCGAAAAATAAATAAAAATGTCCGGTTAATATAGATCTTCATTTAAAATATGCCAGACAAAGCGGCCATGGTATAAGATTTGACATTAATTTTAGCACGGCGCCGACGCTGGGTCAACTTAGAATCCCGAGGCAATCTGCAACGCCAAGCGCCCGGTTGCATTCCAACCGGGCGCGGGGTGATTTATTCTAAATCTTAAATCTCAGGCAGGTTTTCCAAGGCTTTTTTTAGGTTTTCTTCCGGCAAGGGGTAGTCTATCAGCTTGCCTTCCATATAAGCGTCGTATGAAGGCAAATCCAAAAGACCGTGGCCGCTCAAGTTAAAAAGAATGGTCCTGCTCTCCCCGGCCTCCCTGGCGGCGATAGCTTCTGCGACAGCTGCGTGGATAGCATGTGATGATTCCGGAGCGGGTACGATACCTTCGCTTCTGGCGAAAAGCGCCCCCGAATCAAAAACCGCAGTTTGACCGTAAGCACCGGCCTCCACTATCCCGTCATGGACTAGACGGCTCACTAACGGCGAGGCGCCATGATAGCGCAAACCGCCCGCGTGAATACCGGGGGGCATGAATTCCTTGCCCAAAGTATACATCCATAAAAGCGGTGTAAACCCGGCTACGTCCCCGAAGTCATAAGCGTAACTTCCCCGGGTCAAAGTAGGGCAGGCGCTGGGCTCAACCGCCAGTAGCCTTACGTTAGTTTTCTTGACGATTTTATCGTAAGCAAAGGGGAAGGCAATCCCGCCGAAATTACTGCCGCCACCACAACAGGCAATCACCACGTCCGGGTATTCGCCGGCTTTGGCCATTTGCTCCTTTGCTTCAAGGCCAATAATGGTCTGAAAATTTGCATCACAGAGCGGCGATACGGCTTTTGCTGGTAACTTACTTTCACCATGTATACGATACACTCCAGGCCGAAAAAGTTACAGGCCTGCGACAGGGCAATGCCCCACTGGCCAGCCCCCGTTTCAGTAGCAAGGCGTTTGATTCCTTCAACTTTGTTGTAGTACGCCTGCGGGACGGCTGTGTTTAACTTGTGACTCCCCGCCGGACTAGTGCCTTCATTCTTGTAATAAATCTTTGCCGGCGTATCCAGCGCTTTTTCCAACCGCCTGGCCCGGTAAAGCGGCGACGGTCTCCAAAGCCGGTAAATTTCCTGGACTTCTTCCGGGATTTCCACCCAGCGCTCTCTTGTCGCCTCTTGTTCGATCAATCCCATTGGGAAAATAGGTGAAAGATCGGGCGGTTCGATAGGGCGCCCGGTGCCCGGGTGCAAGGGTGGCTTGGGCAGGTTCGGCATGTCGGCCTGGATATTGTACCAAGCCTTCGGCATCTCCTGCTCGGTCAGGATAATTTTTGTTTCACTCATCTCTTCTCTTTCTCCCCTCTTCTCTTGAAATATGGAAAACAATTAAAGACATTTTAACTCAAAATGTCTTTCCGGCGCAACACAAAAAATAAATATTTAAGGAAATTACACAGCCAACCAGGCGCTAACTGATTTTTTCTTCCCTGTGCACGGAATTTAACCACTTCCCGCAGCGGTCTCCCCAGCGTGCGATTACTTTTCCATCCTCAGCTATTTCCACTACCTCACACAAATTAGCGCACCCGGCACACTCAAAACTTCCTGTTTTGAAACAAGCTTCCGACACTCCAAAGCCCTTGAAGCTGCTTGGTCCCTTTCTTGCTACCGCTTCCCTCGCCAACAGGGCCGCCCCCACCGCCCCCATCACATCAAAGTAAGGAGGGACCAGAACGGATAGTCCCAGCGCTTTTTCAAAAGCCCTGACCATTCCGGCGTTTGCCGCCACACCACCCTGGAATACCACGGGAGCTAAAATATCCTTGCCTTTACCTACATTGTTCAAGTAGTTTCTCACTAACGCCTCGCATAGGCCGGCTAGTATATCCGGCAGGCTACAGCCCATCTGCTGTTTATGAACCATATCGGATTCGGCAAATACTGCGCATCTTCCGGCAATCCTTACCACCGCCTCCGACTGCAAAGCGATTTCACCAAACTTTTCGATGGCAATGTTTAAGCGGGCTGCCTGCTGATCCAGAAACGATCCGGTACCGGCAGCGCATACCGTATTCATGGCAAAGTCGGATACAACCCCGTTGCGCAATACAATTATTTTTGAATCCTGCCCGCCTATCTCCAGTATGGTCTGCACTCCCGGAACCAAAATGGAGGCTGCGACTGCATGGGCGGTAATCTCATTTTTAACCGCATCGGCGCCTACAACTATTCCGGCCAAGTTTCTGCCGCTACCGGTGGCGCCTGCCCCTCTCACCTTTATATTTGAAGGAAGCCTGTCTTTCAACTTTCCCAGCCCCTTTTGCACTGTAGCGATAGGCCGGCCCTGCGTCCTCAAGTAGATTGATTCACGGATGATACCGCCTTCGTCAAGAAATACAATGTTAGTGCTTACGGAGCCGACGTCAATACCTAAATACCCTTTCATTTACAAAGCCTCCTTCATTTCCTTTTTGCGGGCAAGCAGATCTACAAACGCCTCCAGGCGCGTCATCACACCCGCCTCACCGGTGTGCTCATCGACAATCAGCGTCATGACCGGTATTCCAAAATCTGCGCTTACCACCGGCAAGATAGTTTCTGCCACAATTTCCGGCATACAGGTGAATGGAAACACCTGGATTATGCCGTCGTACCCGGCCCTGGCGTAGTTTATAGCGTTGCCGATAGTTTCCTGGCCATGTCCGCCTACAAAATGCCGCAAGTACGGGTGCGCTGCAATAGAAGCTTCCTTCCTGGAACGCAAGCCCTTTATCAGTCCCATAAAGAGGTGGTCATTCACCCACTCGCTTAAATAAATAGAACGGTCGACCTCAACTCCCAGGTATCCCAAGCGCGTTTCCAGGTTTAGGTTGGTAAAAGGTTCTAGTAAGGTATATATCTCCCCAACAATACCCACCTTGAGCACTGCCCGGTCTTTATCCACGGGAATTCCGGCCATGGTCTTACCGGCTATTTTTCTTGCCTCCACTATCTCTCTCCAAGAAATAGCGCGATCAATTAGCTTTAGGGCCTTACGGCAGGCGGCATCGGTCAATCCCGCCGCCATTTCCCTGGGGCGGGATTTAAACGCGGCAATTTCCACTTCATCCAATGCCCTGGCTTTTTGGTAGCCGTAGCAGATGGCCTGGATCACCTGCCATAAAGGCTTATTCCCGGTGATTTGCTTGATTTTACCGGTAAGCTCAAAAATATAGCGACTGGGGGGCTCTAAAACAATTAGCTCCATATTGCAGCCTATATCTTTTAAAATAGCATGTTCGATCTGGGCATAGTAACCAAAGCGGCACGGGCCGCACCCGCCGGCCATAATAACGGTGTCGGCGCCCATTTCGTAAGCCTCTAAGAAGTTGCCCAGGTTAAGTTTCATCGGCAGGCAGGCAAATTCCGGTCCGTATTTTACACCCAGGTTGAGTGTTTTCTTGCTGCAAGACGGCGGCGTCACCACTTCGACCCCAAGATGTTGAAGCATCGCCTTCAGTGAAATATGTAAATTGCCCATATGTGGAAAGGTTGCGCGCATAATCTGTTACCCCAAATCACTATTAATTAGCCTTTTTTGTTTCGCCTTTACTTTTTTCACATACCTACCGCCGCCATATTTCTCCACCGCACCATATCCAGAAATGCTTCAAGTCTGGTCATAATTCCAGCTTCCCCGGTGTGTTCGTCCAGGGTTAAATTTAGAAAGGGCATGCCGGCGGCCCGGGCGTACCGTTCAATCAACTCACCGGTCATGGAGTCGGGCCCGCAGCCAAAGGCGGCTACATGCACAATACCACATATATCCGGCCGTTCCAGGTAGTGAAAGGCCGCGCCAATCATCCGCTGCCCAAGCGTCCAGAACAGCTTTTTTGGCAACCGGGCGGCATAGCTTCGCACAGTCTTTTCCGGCAGTCGCTCCGCCGTCACAACTGCCGCCCCCATCCTGCTAAGGCGACCAATCATATTCATGCTGATATGCCGGTCATAGATGTTATACGGGTGCCCGATCAGCGCAACGGTAAACTCTTTAGCTTCCTGTGCAGGCCGCTTTTTTACCCTGTCTTCCAGGATGGCCAGGGCATCATCAGGCGTCAATCCCAAATGCAACAGCCTAAAATATATTTTTTGAATTTTTCGCGCACGCAGGTAAGCCGTATAGATATTGATATAATTACCGGAAATAAGCCTGCCCACTTTTGTAACGGCATTATGCGCATCCCACTTTTTTCTATAAAGATTAATGTTGACATCAATAAGAGGCGGAAGCTTATCCAGACAGCGGACCATGTCGGGAAACCCCAAAAACTTCGGGCATATATATTCGTGTTTTTCCACGCTTACCAGCCTTGGCATAAAAATCATATCCACTTTATCCAACAGGTCAAGGACATGCCCGTAAGCTATCTTTACAGGCAGGCAAACTTCATCCACCGCACATTTTAGTCCCTTGTCCAACAACCCCTTTGTCGAAAAGGAAGAAAGGACCACTTCAGCGCCGAGTTCCCTAAAATATACCTTCCACATGGGGTAATAGTAGTAATATAGAAGGGCTCTCGGGATGCCTATTTTCAATGGCAATTTACTACCTCCATAAAAATAAAATATGCCCGCCGCCGGCAGGCGCTAGCGCCGGTAAAACATTCAATATTAGCTCCTCGGTTTGAATGTCAAAGCCGCCATGTAACCGAATACCACAGCCGCCGTAATACCCGCCGCAGCCGCGGCCACCCCCCCGCTAAACGCCCCCAGTAGTCCGTTTTGCTTAACCCCATTGATGGCGCCCTGGGCCAGAATGTGTCCGAACCCGCTCAAAGGCACCGTCGCCCCGGCGCCGGCAAAATCGACTAAAGGTTGGTACAAGCCGAAAGCGCTTATAATTGCGCCAACGCTCACAAATGTTACCAGGACGTGAGCCGGCGTAAATTTATGACTGGTCAGGTCCATCAACAGCTGGCCGATTACGCAAAGGGTCCCGCCCACTACAAACGCCCGGATAAACTCCATTTCCCTTACCCCCTCGCTTCTATTACAACTGCGTGCCCGATTCCCGGTATCGTCTCACCCTGCTGTACACTACACGGGCTTAATAAAGCGCCGGTCCCGACACCAATAAACCGCTTGCAACTTCCGGATTTTAACTGACCCATCAAGTAGCCGCAGGTAACCACCGCCGAACAGCCGCATCCGCTTCCACCGGCATGGACATCATGTGCCTTGTTGTAAATTAAAATACCACAGTCGGTAAAACGGCCCGATAGATCATAACCACTTTTCTTAATAAGCAGCTCCGCCAGCCTCTTGCCGTATACACCCAGATCCCCGGTAACAACCATATCGTAGTAGTCCGGGCTTCGCGCGGTGTCAAGGAAGTGTCGCGTGATAGTATCCGCCGCGGCCGGCGCCATAGTGGCGCCCATATCCTGCGCGTCACTTTGTCCCATATCAATGGCCTTTCCTATGGTGGCATGAGTAATTACCGGCCCCGTTCCTTCCCTGGCCAGTATCGCTACCCCGGCGCCGGTCACTGTCCATTGCGCTGTCATGGGGCGCTGTGTCCCCATTTCTGTCGGAAACCTAAATTGCCTCTCGGCAGTATTGTAATGGCTAGACGCCCCTACCAAGACTTTGTCGGCAAAACCCCCGTCAACCAGCATCGCGCCCAGCGCCAATCCCTCGTACATGGTGGAGCAGGCGCCGTACAGTCCCAGGTAAGGCATAGCCGCAGTCCTTGCAGCAATATTTGAAACCATAATCTGGTCTAACAGATCTCCTGCCAGCATGAAATCTATATCCTTTTCTTGAAGGGAAGCTTTTTGCAAGGCCTTTTTTACAGCGTCGTTCATCATCCGCTGCTCGGCCTTCTCCCACGTATTTTCACCGTAATATGGATCGTTTATAACATGATCAAAGGTTTTTGCCAGCGGTCCTTCACCTTCCCTGGGACCCACTACTGAGGCTGTAGAAATAATCACCGGCGGGTTTTGAAACCAGACTGTCTGCATGCCGTTTTTTTTGGGCGCCGCCAACTTTTTACCCCCTATCTAAAAAAATAGTATAAGACACCCGCAACCCAAGCTGTCACAATGCCCCACACCAATACAGGACCGGCAATGGTAAACAACTTCGCCCCAACACCAAAAACCATTCCTTCGCTGCGGTACTCCATTGCAGGTGATACCATTGAGTTGGCAAAACCCGTAATGGGCACAATACCTCCGGCGCCCCCAAAGCGGCTGATCTCGTCGTAGATCCCAATGCCCGTTAAAAAAGCGGCTAAAAACACCAAAGTAGCGGATGTAGCCGCCCCGGCCGCGTTAACTTCTAATCCTTGCGTCCTAAAAAAACCAAGTATAACCTGGCCTGCCAAGCATATTAGACCGCCTGTCACAAAAGCCCAAAACACATTGCGCCATAACCTTGGTTTCGGTTTTACCTGTTTTACGGTTTGCGCGTATTCTTTCTTTTGCCTTTCGGAAACCGCAATATTTGACATTCCCGTCACCCCAACTTTAATTTTCCCCGAAAATGTTGACTTATACAAAAAGGACACCCACAGGTGTCCTGGGATTCTAACAAGCATTTAAAAACACTTATAGCCGTTACTATTCTGTATGCGCAATTTTTACGTTAGCCTTATATTCCACCACCCGGCCATTTTCAACATTTGCAGTGAAGTTCATAACTTCTAAAGCCACTATATTTTTCATCGTCTGCGAAGCCTCTGAAATAGCCGACTGCACAGCGCCCTTCCAACCATCCGGTGATTCCCCCACCAGTTCTGAAACTTTAACGTGCATTAAACAGCACCCCCTTTTTATATTTACTAACAGTTGTATTATGTATGGTAGCGCTGTTTATTATGCAATATATTGTACTTTAGGCGCTGCTATTGCCCATTAATTCTTTTAACTTCTTCAGCGCCTGCCTTTCCAGGCGGGAGACCTGGACCTGGGAAAGACCCAGTTTACCGGCAATTTCCGATTGAGTTTTATCCTCGAAAAAACGCCACATTATAATCAGCCTTTCCCTTTCCGGTAGTCTGCTTAAAAGTTCGTTGACGGATATCCGTTCCAACCACGGCGCATCTCCATCTTCTTCACTTTTTAGCTGGTCCAGGAGATAAATCGGGTCACCGTCTTCCTGGTGCAGTGTCTCATAAATGGATGTGGGCGCCTGCGCGGCTTCCATGGCGCTGACAACTTCCTCCCTGGACAACCCCAGTTCGGTGGCCACCTCTCCCACAGATGGCTCCCTTCCCAGCCTCGCGGTAAGCATATCCCTCACCTGCTGAATTTTATAGGCGGTTTCTTTTAATGACCGGCTGACCTTAACCGGATTGTCGTCTCTTAAAAACCTTCTGATTTCACCCACAATCATTGGAACAGCATAGGTTGAAAACTTAACTTTGTAGCTGGGATCAAACTTATCTATCGCTTTCATCAAACCGATGCAACCGATCTGAAACAAATCTTCCAGCTCGTACCCACGGTTTTGAAAGCGTTTGACTAAGTTAAACACCAGCTTTAAGTTGCAATTAACCAACCTGTCCCTGGCGTAAACGTCACCTGCCCCGGCTTTTTGAAGCAGTTCCATCATTTCTTGATCTTTTAATAGCGGAAAGCGGGGCAGATTCATTTCTACCAACCTGCGGCTCATTTTTCCAACTCCCATTATTGTTCCGGGCTAACCTGCGCCAACCTGGTTCCTACCCTTTTGCAAAGCGAAACTTTAGTACCGTTACCGGGAACAGATTCCACATGAAAGCCGTCCATAAATGACTTCATAAAAACAAACCCCAGACCCAAACGTTCGGCATCGGTAGAATAAGCCGGCAACAAAGCCTTATTGAGATCTTCTATTCCCTTCCCGTCGTCCTCAATTATTATTTCCAACTCCTCCGGCATTAGCGCCGCAATAATTCTTATAAACTTATCCGGCGCATTTTCATAACCGTGAATAATTGAGTTACCAACGGCCTCGGATACTGCTACTTTAATTTCTTCAAGATCCGCCAGCGTAAAATCGAGTTGGGAGGCAAAGGCTGCCACCGTTACCCTGGCAAAAGCCACATTGGCCGTGATACTCAAGAATTCCAATTTCATTTGATTAATAAGCCGCATAATATCCCCCCTACCCAATTTTTCGTAGCGCCTCTTTTTCACTCGGGCATTCATTCATGATCCGGAAAATCCCCGACAGTTCCAGCACTTTGCGCACATGAGGCTGTGGGGAAACGATAAAAACTTTTCCCCCGCTTTTTGATAACCGCTTATAACGCCCAAGCAACACACCAAGCCCTGAACTATCAATAAATGATACCTTGGCCAGGTTAACAACTAAATTTCTAGCTTGTCCCCTGTCCAGGGTTTCTTCTAGTGTGTTGCGAAGATAATCGGCAACTCCGAGGTCAAGTTCCCCGCTCGGCCTAACAAGCAGGGTATTTTCCTTTAGCTCAACATCTAAGAGCACAGGCGCCCCCCTTCCTAGTTTAGTTAATTGTATGATAAGCTTACTGCTAAATCTTACCAAATTTTTTTTAAAAAGGCAAGTAATATCAAAACGACCGGCGATAAAGCCATAACACCCCACGCACCCACCGGGGAGGCGGTATGCCGGGTCCTTACGGAGCACCGCCAATAGGGTTACCTACCCTAACTTTTAAAAAACCGCAACCTGCATATTTCACATATAAAAAAATGGGCCCTAATTTATTAAGGCCCATTTTTTTAGTATACGCTATCAATAATCTTATTGATTTGTTGCAACACTGACGACTTGGAAATGTCGTTCTTAGCCACAAGCTTAACCCGCAACACTTCCTGTCCATCCTTTGTTACAATGTAAGCCCCAATCTCCTGCTCTTTTTGCACCGGCGCGTTTAGGCAACAAGGTAGCTCTACCCTGGTTTCAAACCCCTTGTCTTCTCCCTTGGGAACAACCACGCTTACGCTGTCCGCAGTCAACGCCTCCAAACTGCCGGACTGCCCCTTGTTGACCTGGACTTCGCCCACGGCAGCATCCCGCTCGGCAAATTTGACGGCCTTGTACCTGGCAAACCCGTAATCAAATAGCTTTGTGGCCTCCTCAAAGTGGCTTTTCGGCTCACTTGTACCCAGTACAACGCTGATCAAACGCAGTCCGTTTCTTTCCGCAGTGGATGCGAGGCAGTATTTGGCCGCCTCGGTCCAGCCGGTCTTGCCTGCGTCGGCGCCATTATACCACCAGAGAAGCTTGTTGGTATTCCATAGTTTAAAAGCGCCACCACGTAAATCAAATTCCTTCATAGCGGAAATTTCTCTAAAGAGCGGGCTCTTTAAACCTTCCCTCATTATTATCGCCATGTCGTATGCGCTTGTGTAATGGTTTTCCGCGGTTAACCCGTGACAGTTGACAAAATTAGTGTCGGTCAAACCAAGAGACTTGGCTTTGTCGTTCATGGCCTGGACGAAATCTTCCTCGCTACCGGCAATATGCTCGGCGACAGCCACGCTGGCGTCATTGGCGGACTGCAGGCCGATAGCCAACAGCATTTCCCGCAGGCTCATCTCCTCGCCCGGTTCCAGGTAGATTTGCGACCCGCCCATTTCCCACGCGTTTTCGCTGGTAATAACAACATCATTTAGTTTAAATTTATCCTGCTCCACAGCCTCCGTAGCCAGCAAAAGGGTCATCAACTTTGTCACGCTGGCCATGGGAAGTTGCTTATGCGGCTCTTTTTCGAATATAATGATATTGTTGGAAGGTTCCAGAAGTACAGCCGATTCGGCAGTAGTGTTCATAACAGCGCCCTTGGCCGTTTTTATTTCACCGGCGGCTTCTTGTACAGCCCCTGCCGGCTCTCCCATCAAGACCCCTAGAATAAATAACACAGCCAGAATACACGATATCTTTTTCTTGCCTAACACAAAAACAACCCCCTCGCGTCTTCTTGTCAGTATTTTATTATGTTTTAAGAGGTCCGAAGTTATACGTAAGTACAATGAAAACAAACACCAATAAAACAGGTCCATAAAAAAATTAAAAGGAAGAATTTACACTTAAGGGCTCGGCAATGAGCTTTTAGTAGCAATAATTTTTAAATGTTGATTTAATTCAGGAATTTAATAGTGTATAATAGAAAATATGCCTATGCGCTAGATAAGGGGGTTGCCCCGTGGAATGTAACAAAGAGAAGAATACCAAGAAATGCACATGCACGTATGAGCCCTGTCCTAGAAAGGGCCTGTGTTGCGAATGTATCAGTTACCACCGGAGAAAAAACGAAGCGCCGGGATGTTTGTTTCCGCCGGAAGTGGAAAAAACATTTGATCGTTCACTAAAAAGACTGGCCCGTTGCTACAATAAATAACCAAGCGCGATCATGCCCGTAGGGCCACGGTACGCCATGCCCCTGCGGAGATTCACACATAAGCATCATGGTTTACTTCGGACCGAACCGGCGACGGTTAAAGAGCAGCGAATAAGCCGGTTATTAATAAGCCAGTTATTCATCGAGCTAATTAAAAGGCAATAAATAGGGGGAGGAGACATAATGAAGTTTTCTAAAACCTTATTCGGCTTTAAACCGGGCGAAGTAATAAGTCAGATAGAAAGCCTGAAAAACGAGCAGCAGCAGAAAGTTGACGCGCTAAATGCAGAAATAGAAAAAGTTCAGAAGGAACTGCAATATGCTGAAGAAAAGAAAAATGAACTGCAAAAGCAGTTGAATTCTTATGTAGAAAGGGAAAATGTTTTAGCAGATGTATTAGTAACCGCCCAGGTTAACGCCCAAAGAATTGAAGAACAAGCGCGGGAGCGTGCAAGCCATATGATGGCGAATGCGGAGGAGGAACTAAAGCAAAAACTACAAGAGCTTGACTTTCTTCGTATTAAAGTAACTCGTTTTAAAGAGGAGTTTCGCGAAGTCTTGGACAATTACCGGGTTTCGCTGGAAAAAGTCAGAGAACTGCCTGAAGATTTAAGCTTTACTCCAACTCTCATCAATAAGGGAAGCAAGAAGAAAGAAATATCTTCCTAGGCCGAAGGATATTAAATTCATGGATAAGTCGAATCAAGAATCGACACTTCTTGATAGCTTAGAGTTGCAGTTGGACAGCTTGCTGCAAAAAAAACAGGCGGTATATCTAAGTATAAGAGATTTGGAACGGGAGATCGCCCGTAAAGAGTTGCGCCTAAAATCCCTGGAGCATTCCCTGCTGGAAAGCAAAAAAATTGCCGAGGGTATTGAAAATAAGGCTAATTTATCTGCGGCAAAAATCCTGGCGGAAGCGGAAGCTGTTGTAGCAGTTAAGAAACAAAAGTTGCAGGCAGTTGAAAAGGAAATCGGCCTCTTGCAAGCTGAACTAGAACCGGAAACCGCCGGGGAATTTACCTTGCTTCCATCCACAGATGAAGACACTAAAAGCTGCATTTCCAGTCCACAATACAATAACTCTAAAAGCCCCGTCCAACTACCGGCAAGTACTGCACCCAGGGATGACAATACCTATGGCATGAAACTGGTGGGGTTTGTAAATGCCCGCCATTTTGTAGTTTTCGGCAATACGACCGGCCCTGTACATGCCCACTCCTGGCAGGTAGCGATAGATGTAGACATCCCCCAGGACATTGAAGAGTCGATAGAATTTGGCCGTCTTTCCAAGATCGTTTCCACCATTTTAGGACCTTATGAAAATACTATATTAAACCAGGTCCACCCTTTTGATCTAATCCAACCAACCACTGAAAACATAGCCATGTATTTTTTCAATCACCTTAACAGGTCTTTGGCTGAACTAGGTTTGCGTTTAAACCAGATGAACCTTTGGGAGACCCCTACCCGTGGTATTCAAGTTAATAAATACAACCTGGCCCTAGATGAACAAATTGCGTCCAGACTGAAGGTACGGGAGGAGAGCGATGCCGCCCGGGAAGCTGCAGCCGTTCTAGATCCTGACTTTGCTAAACTGGACCAAAGTGAAAAGAAAATAATCAAAAAACAAAGACAGTGGTTTAAAGCTGCTGCTGTTTCACCCGGCTCCCTAAGGGGTCCTTATTCCGCCCGTCAGTACCTGCTGGCTGCAGCTTTGGTTTTATCCCTTTCTCTCCTGGTCTACCAGCAAATACTCTGGCCCCCGGTGGAAAAGCGGTTTCCCTGGGGCTCCGATAGCTGGGGACATCTTTTTAAAGCTGAAATGCTCTATGAGCAGATCCAGCAGGGAAACTACTATCCCCAATTTACCGAATACTGGTACAACGGGGTGCAGCCTTTCCGCTACTGGGCGCCTTTGCCTTATTATGCCCTGGCCGCGTTGAGGGGCCTCTGCGGGGATATCTTTACGGCCGGCAACCTATATATATATCTATGCGCGCTCCTGGGAGGCCTTTCCTGGCTTTTACTGTCACGGAGGATGGGCCTCTGGCCGGCGGTTATGGCCGCCGTGGCCTGGCTACTTTGGCAGGACAATGTAAGGGTGGCCTTTTCCGAAGGCAACCTGCCAAGAGTACTGGCCACCGCCTTGTTGCCCCTGCTTTTCGCGCTATTTTTACATATCGTGACCCGGCCAAAATCATACGGGGCCATCATAGCTGTTATTTTAGGCCTGCAATTAACGCTGCTTTGCCATGCTATGATTGCAGCCGTTTATTGTATATCTTTGGCCCTTTTTGCTGTTTTTCTTTGGGTTTTTCAAGGATGTTGCGTTAACAGCATAGCCCGGGGCATCTTGGCGCTTGTGCTTGGAATCTTCAGCTCATCATGGTGGCTACTGCCAAGCCTAACCGGGGGTATTACCGGCATCGACGCCCAAGCGGTCAAAGAAATTGTGCAGTTTGTCCCCGCCCATATTTCCCTTTCTCCCCTTTACCGCTTTAAGAATATAGAAACCTTTTATTGGGGCATAAGCCTTATAACGTTTCTTTTAATCTGCTTAATTACCTGGAAATCAAAGCCTGCCTGGGCCAAAAGCCTTGCCGCCTGTGGTCTAATCTTGCTTGTTATAACCTTCCCTTTGTTCCGGGCAATATACCTGGTCTTTCCGCTGACTCACTTGCTCTGGCCTTTGCGCTTTAGTAGCTTTGCCGCCTTAGCCATTATAGCCTCCGGCTTTACTTTTGAGCCGGAGGGAAAACGGCAGCGCTGGCTGCAGTCATCCAGCATTACAGGCTTGCTGTTGGTATTTATGTCGGCATTCTTACTGGTTGATTGCTTGATTTCCTTCCGCCTGCTTGCCCACACCGGAACCATGCCTTTTACGATCATCCAGGCGGGAAAATTCCTTAATGATGATCCTGGATGGAGGGTAGCGACTATCGATTTGAGCCGGCTCGGATCCGCCCCTTCCTTTACTTTTTCCGAGATGGCGGGTTTAGAGCAGGTATTTGGCTGGGCTTGGCAGGGAGCGGTTACTTCGCGCAATATAATGCTGCTCAATACCGGTATAGAAAAGCAGTACTACCCGTTTTTGTTTCGCTCCTGTGTGGATTTAGGAGCTACTGACCTGGTGGTCAAAGAAGATGTGATTATAGACACCAAAGCCTTTTACAAGGCTGCGGCCATTGCCGGTTACCAAAAAAGAAATGCATTTGGCGGTGTAAGCGTCTGGAGGGGTATTGACCGGCCCTACCTGGTGGGGAAAAACCCCCGCTGCCTGGTAATAGGCAAATATGCAGGGACTATTGCCCTCCAATTCCCTGAGGTAGAGATGGCTTTGTCTCCCCGTATAGACGACTACACCCTGGATCAGCTGGAACGGTATCCCACGCTGATCCTTAGCGGCGCAAGCTGGAATTCCAAGAAACAAGCCGAAGAGCTAATTATCAATTATGCGCTGTCCGGCGGCCGTGTTTTTATCGAAATGGCAGGGATGCCCCCCAATGTACTGGCCAAAGAACCGGAATTTCTAGGAATTTACGGTGAACCGGTCAGCATTAGGGAGGAAATCGAAGTCCGGGGAAAGGATGTCCGGGTAATTTTGCCTCCGCCGTGGCAGAAAGAAGGAGAGTGGATGGCTTATGTCCCGATAGGACTGGACGAGGTGGAATTGGAGTTTTCCTATTATGGCAACCAGGCGCCGGTGCTAGGCTATAAAATGATTAACGGAAATAAGATCTGGTTTTTAGGGGCTAACTTAAGCTATCATGCCTTTCAAAGCGAATATCCAGAGAGCATCCAGCTATTGCACAACATCTTTGGCCTTAACACAGGGTACGCGGGCGACACCATCCTTCCCTTGCTAGACTACGAGGCCAGCGAGGAGGGATACCGCATGTCATACCACCTGGAAAAGGATGCGGAAATGATTGTACCTATTTCACTTATTGATGGTTTAGTTGTAAAACTAGACGGGAATGAAATAGAAGCGGGCAACTACGAAAACCTGCTAAAACTCTATTTGCCGGCCGGAACACACCGGCTGGAAATAATGATTGAAAAAACGGCGGTTTTTACCTGGGGAAAATACCTTAGCCTGTTTACGGCGCTCCTGGTACTGGTAGCTTTAGGTCTATTCCTGGCAATTTTAGTTATATGGCTATTCCCCCCGGGAAGCTGGTTGGTACCTGATTTGCAATTAGACGGGCAGTTTAGAGATTGGCGCGGGCGGACCTCTCTCACCGATCCTGCCGGCGACGGGCGAAGCGGCAACGACTTCAAGAGCATCTCCTGGGTTACTAATGAAAACGAGGGGCGGCTTTACTTTATGATTGAGCGCGAGCTGCCCGAACCGCTAGACCATAAAATGGAATGCTGCCTTTTTTTTGATCTTAATAATAATGGAAAATATTCCGACAAGGTAGACAAATATGCGCAGGTTTTTTACCAACCACAGGGTTTACAGAGGGGTGATGTGACCGTCTACCTGTATTCAATGGACGGTAAACTTGAAGGAAAATATGGGGGGCAATGGGGTGAAGGAACCGGCGCGGGCGCTTCCCGCGTGGAATTCGCTATTTCTATGGAGGATTTAAAGGCTTACCCAGCTCAATTCCTGCGTTTTTACCTGGCCGATATCAGCGGTCAAAATGACCGCCTTCCCGATCAGGGTGATATACAGTGGGCGCCTTTTCCCGTGGTATCGAAAAGCCGCACTGCCATAGCAGTGGGTTGCCTGCTATGGTTGCCCATTACCATTTTTCTTTATCACCACCGATTGTGGGTGTTTTATTACATTTGGGCGGTCGTGGGTCTTTGCTGTTTATTGGTCTTACTTTTACATGCTTCGCTGGTGGAGTACCGCCTGGAACAGTATACCAGCCTCATCCTGCACCATACCTTAAATTATATGGGTATTGTCACCCAATTATTTGATCGTTCCCCGGGCGCCCTGCTGGTCCTTATTAAAATAGATTCCAGTTGGACCACCATAACCATAGATATTGAGCATTCGGGTTTAATTGAGATCTGCATTATTTTTTCCTTGATTATCTTTTACCCGGCATTCCGGCTACGCAACAGGCTTCCGGTTGCCCTGGCAGGTGTTGTGGGAATTTACCTGATAAACCTTTGCCGCCTTCTTCTGGTTATTGCCATAATTCATAGCGGGGGCAGGAATATGAGCTATATTGCCCATACCCTTTTTGGCCGCCTTTTATTCTTTATACTGGCGGTAGCCCTTTACTGGAAACTGATCACACAACCGTCTTTGGAAAGAATCCGGAGGGATGTAAAATATGATTGAAATATGGCTGGAAAGAATTCTGGCGTTCGGGCTGTTCTGGGGTATATGGTTAATGGTACCGCTCCTGGTGGACGTTTCTACATCCATGGTTTACTTCATTAATTTTTTATTTAACAAGAATAGGACGGTAGAGAAAAAGGAAGAGCTGTCATTCTTTCCATACGTAACTGTAATAATCCCGGTGCATAACTCTGCGGATACCCTGGACCGCTGTCTGGATTCCATTGCCAGGCAGACTTACCCCCTGGAATCCATCCAAGTTATCTGTATAAATAACGCTAGCGAAGACGAAAGTTTTGAAATCTTCCAGCGTTTTCAATACCAGCGCCCGGAAATCTCCACAACGTGGAGTTCCCTGGAATGGGCGGGTAAATCCATTGCCCTAAATGCCGGCATGTATTCCAGCCATGGCATTTACGTGATGAATGTGGATGCAGATACCTGGCTGGAACCTAGTGCTATACTAAATGTAGTCAGGGACTTTGAAAATGACCCCGACCTGGTGGCAGCTACCGGTTCCATACGGGTGGATAAAAAGCTAGGGGATGGCAGCAGCTTTATGGACATGATCAACTACTGCGAAGTTGTTGAGTATATAGTAGCGTTTGATATCGGCCGTCGCTACCAGGATCAAAAGAATACTATTTTCACTTTATCCGGCGCTTTTTCCATATTCCGGCGGGATACAATCCTCCAGTCTTTTTTATA
>JALHFC010000004.1:0-33856 GCA_022839445.1 Pelotomaculum sp. | reverse complement strand
CTTTTTTCCCAGCGCCTGCGCTGGCAGCGGGGGGAGCTGGAAGTAACCGGAGTGTATTATAAGAAAATTCCAGGCATTTCGAAAGCCTTATTTGATTTTGTCGGGCGGATCCTAATTTCCGACCATACCCTGGCCTTTTTACGCCTGGCCTGGACTTTTTTATTTCCCTTTTTATATTTACTGGGTTACCCCTTGCCTACAATTATGTTGGCGATGATAGGGATGTACTTCTGCTACATGATCCTGGAAGGCTGTACCTTCTATATTGCCTATAAGGGTTCAGCCAAGGAAGAACAGAAGGATTTGCAAAAAGTATGGTGGATCATTCCGTTTATGCCCATATACCGTTACATGACTTACTGGTTTCGCCTGGGCGGGATCATAGCTGTCTTAACCGAAGAAAGAAGCTGGAAATCCCAGAACCCGGTACTTCAGCTGCGATCAATACTCCAGGGTTACGAAAATAAATTAAAAGAGGAATTTGCAAAAAGAAGGCAGGTGAATTAATGAATAGCAACCTCTTATTTTTATTTGCTTCAATTGTTTTGGGCGCCAGCGGACAAATTTTATTGAAGTTCGCGGTAAACCGTATGGATCAGATTAACCTAGCCTGGCCTAACACCATAAATACCATTATCCACATTTTTACCAACCCGTGGATAATGACCGGTATATTATGTTTTGTAAGCAGTATGGTTTTGTGGATCAAAGTTATTTCAAGTATGGAATTGAGCAAAGCTTACCCCAGTATAAGCCTGTCTTACGTTATCGTCTTTATTCTTTCCATTTACTTATTTAATGAGGCGATTAGTCCGGGGAAAATTATCGGTTTAATCTTGGTATTAGCAGGGGTTTTTTTCTTGCATATCTGATTCAAGGAGGAGCGGGTAAATGCTTGAAAAACTAGTGGTTATTGTTTTGCCCATGTATAACGAGGAACTGTCAATTCCCCTCTTGCGCAAGATGTTCGACGGGGGGGTTCCCCTGCCTCCAGGATATGATTACCGTATCGTAGTGGTTAACGACGGCAGCCGGGACGGCACCTTGCGCCTGGTAAATAATTGGGCGCATGAGAATAAGCGCCTTGTGGTCTTGTCGCACACGCAAAACATGGGGGTAGGACAGGCTATTTTGACCGGGTTCTACGAGGCCATACGGTTGAGCCCGTACTGTGTGGTTACCCTTGATGCCGACGCCTCGCACCCGGGCAGTGTTATCCGCCAGATGGTGGAAAAAAGCGATGCAGAAGCAGATATCGTAATAGCTTCGCGTTTTGCCTCCGGAGGCAAACAGGTGGGAGTCCCCCCCTTGCGGCAGCTCTATAGCTTGGGCGCCAGGATTTTACTCTCCATATTTTTCCCACTCCAGGGAGTAAGAGACTATACAGTTGGTTTCCGGGCTTATAAAACCTCCGTACTCTCCCGGGCTTTATCCCAAAGCGAAAAATCATTCTTAAAATTCCGCAGCTTCGCCACTAGTGTAGAAATATTGCTAAAAGTAGCTACTATGGCGAACAAAATTGTGGAAGTGCCGTTGGTATTGCGGTATGATCATAAAGTAAGCCCTAGTAAACTTAAATTATGGCTGACGATAAGGGATTATTTGAAACTATTTTTACTTCCCAAGCAAAAGTGTTCTCTGGGCCGGGGATTAGCTATTTCATAAAACTGTAGATCATTTGCAGCAGTATAATATCTAAGGTGGTGATCGGACGGTGAAAAGCAACAAGGAAGTATTTATAAGTATAGTAGTTCCTATGTTTAACGAATCAGAAAACATAGGAATGCTTTATAAGCGGCTTACTATGGTACTTGAAAATCTTAAACGTCCTTATGAAGTTATTTGCGTAAATGATGGCAGCAGAGATGATACTTTACAAAAGCTAATTGAAATAAATCAAAAAAACCCCCGGTTTAAAATTGTTGATTTATCAAGAAATTTTGGGAAGGAAGTTGCACTATCGGCAGGATTGGACTATTCCAGTGGTGAAGTAGTAGTGCCTATTGATGCGGATCTACAGGATCCCCCCGAACTAATATGTGAAATGATAGAAAAGTGGAATGAAGGTTACGATGTTGTCTACGCTGTCCGGGCCCAGCGAGACGGGGAAAGCTGGTTTAAAAAATCGACTGCGTCGCTTTTTTATAAGGTTATAGGCAAAATGAGCCCCATTGATATACCTGGCAACACGGGGGATTTTCGTCTTATGTCCCGGCAGTCGGTAGATGCAATAAAGGAGCTGCGGGAAACTCACCGCTTTATGAAGGGGCTTTTTGGCTGGGTAGGTTTTCGCCAGGCGGCGATTATATATAACCGGGATGCCCGCTTTGCGGGTAAGACCAAATGGAACTATGGTAAACTGTGGAATCTAGCGCTCGAGGGAATTACATCTTTTAGTTATATGCCTTTGCAGTGGTCTATGTATTTTGGTTTTATTGTAGCCTTTACGGCCTTTTTATATGGTGTTTATATGACAATTCGAACCCTTATATATGGCAACCCGGTTCCCGGTTATCCCTCTCTTATGGTTATGGTGTTGTTTCTAGGAGGTGTGCAGTTATTTACGATAGGGATTATCGGAGAGTATATAGGCCGGATTTATACCGAATCCAAGCAACGCCCCCTTTATTTCATCCGTGAAAGTTGGGGTTTTAATAAGGAAAAGTAAGAAATGTGTGTTTTAATATGGGGAAGGAATAACTCCACTTGGGGTGATGAGGAGGTTCTTTTTGTGGGTTTGGGTGATATACGTTTTATTTTAGCCAATCCTTTTGTATACCGTTTGTTCTCTACTATAGTCGGGCAGGGTTCTGCTCGACGAGTTTATGTAAATGAATATATCAAACCCGAAGCCGGAAACAGGATTCTGGATATTGGCTGCGGCCCTGCCGATATTCTGGAGTATCTACCGGAGAATATTGAATTTATAGGTTTTGACATGAGCGCGGAATATATCGAGGCGGCCAGGAAACGATTTGGACATCGCGGCCGGTTTATTTGTCAATTATTAAGTCTTAAAATAATTGAACAAATGGAACCATTTGATTTGGTTATAGCTATTGGGGTATTACATCACATGGATATTACCGATGCTAAAAACCTCTTCATTCTTGCCCAAAAAGCCTTAAAGCCAGGAGGGCGTCTGATTACTATTGACCCCGTTTTTTATGCCGGGCAGTCCCGCTGTGAACATTATTTTATATCCAAAGACCGGGGGGAATTTGTACGCACCGACCAGGAGTACCGGCGTCTGATTCCCCAAAGCTTTAGCGCCAGTAAAACCGCCATTCGCCGGGGATTGCTACGTATGCCTTATTCCCTGATGTTTATGGAGTGTTATAAATAATTCTGACAGCTAATTTAGACTCTTATATATCCACCAATGGGGGAGCTTTAATTGCATATTGCTTCGATCCTAGATAAGAACAGTGAAAAACAACAAAAGCCCCAAAAGGACCGAAAAGCAGGAGTTCCACGTTCGTTTAAATGGGAACTGGGGATTGCGGTGCTTCTTATTGCTTCTTCTATCATATGGGGCATCTGGCCTTTACTTGGAGCAGCCAATAATACATATCCATATACTACCGACGGACTAGGGCACTTAACTAGAATAGTTTACATGGCGGACAACATAATGGAAGGAAATTGGGTCAGTTGGTTCCCTTACTGGTATAACGGTAGCACCGTAACTCAGTATTATCCTCCATTATCATTTATCCTGTTTGCCTCAGTACAAGTGCTTACGCATAATATTATGCTTACCTTTAAAATAATGATATTTTTATCCCAATTAATTGGCGCGCTGGGGGTTTGGTATTTTTGTTACCGTTTTATTGGGCCAAGAACAGGAGTGCTCGGGGGGGTTTTATATGCCGTACAACCGTTCTTGCTAAGATCGGATATAAATGCGGGTGAAATTGCGCAAATCCCCATATTTGCACTCACACCATGGTTTTTGTATTTTACTTTTTTGTTATTCGAAGAAAAAACCCGGTTAAGATGTTTATTGGTCTGTATTTGTGGCGCCTTGCTTATTGTTTCCCAATCTATGCATGCTTTTCTTATCAGTATATTAGTGGGAATTATTATGCTAGTGATGTTACTTATGCGATATATTAACCTACGTGAATGTATTGGCTGGATTTTAGCAGTAGGTTTGGGGGCTGGATTGTTATCGTTTTGGATTGTGCCTGGTACTACTCATCTAGAGAATGCCGGTATACCTTATCTTTTACCGGAAGCGAGTTTATTATATGCTGCTAAGACTTCATTTTTTTCTATGGCAGAAAGAAACGGAAGCGGGTTTTATATTGGCATCAGTATGCTGTTATTGGCATGCTCTTCTCTAATATTTTATAGAAAGAGTAAGCTGGTATTGCCTTTACTGATGGCCATGTTACTAGGAATATGTCTATCATTTGGTGAAGCGTTTCCTCTTTATAAATATATTCCCATGCACCAGTCCTTTATCCCGCGCAGGTTTTTAAGTTTTTCTGTCCTGGCGTCAACCATACTGGATGTTTATATATTGAACGAACTCCTACTAAGGGCTGGGTTAGGTTATATCCATAAAATAATTTATATTATATTAAGTGGGGCAATAATTGTGCTTTTAGCTATTGATATCAACCCCAGGTCTATGGTGACCTATAGCGATCAATTTACAGAATATCGTCAGGATTTAAAGTCTCTTTCGAACAGCAGAAATGCTTTTGAACAGGGACGTTTTTCATGGTTATACGTTGATGCCTCACATATTGCATATTTTCCAATGATTAAAGAGCTTAATATGACCGATGGTTGGAGTATAGAAGGTACTCCGCATAATAGAGCTATCTGGCAACACAATATTGCTGTAGCTGCAAATTGTAATGATTATGTTATTAGGAACCTGCTCTTTTGGAATACCCGTTCAGCCTTTATAGATAATCGCCGGAAAAAGCTAATTGAGGGTTTGCAAGAGAATGGCTTTCGCTTTATCAAAGCGGATGACAAGAAAAGCATCCTTTTCAACCCTGCGCCATCCTCCTATTTCCTGCGGCAGGAGCGGGATGCATTGGTAATCGGTAAAGCGGCCATAAATTTTGAGATGTATTTTCCCTGGATGCTCCGGGGTTATTCCAGTTGTCTGGAAGATTATTCACGGGAGTATCTGGCTGGATTCAAGTTGATTTACTTAATAGAACCGAGAATAAAGAATTTTACCAAATACCAAAAGATAGTGGAAGATCTGGCCAAGGCCGGTAAGGTAGTTATTGTTTCTATGGGACGGGAGGAAACCTGGCCTTTGCTGGATGTAATCCCTTATTGGGAAAAGGTTGAACGCGATTCCAGGTTAAAAACATGTGAAGATGCAATGATAACAGGGGAAGCTTGGCTAAAAGCCGATCCTGCCGGACAGGTTCCGGCGCCGGGGGGCATGGATGGAATTTGGGCGGTAATGGAGGGTACTGATAGAGAAGTACCGGCTATTGGCTATAAGGAAATCAATGGCCACAGGGTATATTTTGTGGGCCTGGCTCTCGGGCAGCAGTTATACTCAGCCAATGGGGAACAAATCCGTGCGATGTTGGAACAACTGATGGACCTTGCTCAACCCAATAAAAGTATAGTACCTCATCCCTTTCCGGTGCTAGAAGACGAGTGGCGGCATGATGGTTTTAGTTTTAGTTATGACACAAAAGAACCGGCGCCGGTTTTGATTTCAGTCACCTATACTCCCCGCTGGAAAGCCTGGGTGGACGGAAAACCCATCCAGGTTCAAAATATGGACAACCTGATTAATATCGAACTCCCTGAGGGAAAACACCAGGTCACTTTTCATTATGGAATGACCTGGGTGGGGAAACTGGGCATTGCGCTATCCCTGTTATCACTTTTGTTAGTTGTATTATTTTATTTTTACTTTGATTATTTAGATATAGTTGCCGACAATTTGAGTAAAAAACTCCGCCACTACATTTCGGTCGCAGGGAAGTAATAACGATATACATTGTACTCTTACTCAGATTAATGACAATGCCGGGAAAAAGAAAACTCACTCCCGGCACAAATCCAGCTAGACCCGTAAGAAGTCCGGCCTTACTGCTGCCGCGTGTCAAATTTTCCTGTCTCTGGGAATGTAAATAATTCCGCGTAAATGGAATCTTTTATCAAGTTTTTGGTTAAGCCATAGACGGCTCTTACCCATCTTCCTGTACTTTACTGAACGGACCCGATTACAAGTGGTAGCAGTTCCGGTCTTTTTTCGCTAAATGCATAGGCGCTTTGTACAATCTTACCAACCTTATCCAGGCTACTAAGGTTATTCGTGTGCAATACAGCTATGGTTTCCCCTGCTGTAACCACATCACCGGTCTTTTTATTTAATATCAGGCCGGCAGATAGGTCTACCGGTGAATCCTTCTTTTCCCTCCCTGCCCCCAGCATCATGGCTGCCCGTCCTATTTTTTCAGCGTGAATGGCCTGGACGAAACCAGAAGCCGGCGCGGGAATATCCATAGTCATTTTTGCTGCCGGCAAGCGCCAGTATTCGCGTACAACCGATGGGTCTCCTCCCTGGGCGGCAATGAACTCCTCCAACTTTTCCAGGGCCTTGCCGCTCTCTAGCAGATACAATAGCTTTTTACGCCCCTCGTCCGTGCTTCCCGCTTTGCCTGCAAGCAATAGCATTGTGGCGCCCAGCGCAAGGCATATTTCCATAAGGTCGTCCGGTCCCTGGCCTTTTAAAGTCTCAATGGCTTCGATCACTTCCAGGGCGTTACCTACAGCGTAGCCCAAGGGCTGGTCCATGCCGGTGATCAAGGCCACGGTGCGCCGTCCTACCTTGTTGCCGATATCCACCATAGCCCTGGCCAGCTTGAAGGCGCTATTATTGTCCCGCATGAAAGCGCCGCTGCCTACCTTGACATCTAGGACAATAGCATCGGCGCCAGACGCTATCTTTTTACTCATCACGCTGCCGGCAATGAGCGGCACACTGTCTACAGTAGCCGTTACATCCCGCAGGGCATACAATTTTTTATCCGCCGGGGCCAAGCGGCCTGTTTGCGCTACCACGGCGGCGCCGACCCGGCGGACTTGTTCTATAAACTCCTTTGGTTCCAGCGCAACATTAAAACCTGGGATGGATTCCAACTTATCTATCGTCCCGCCGGTATGGCCCAGGCCCCTTCCGGACATTTTCGCTACCGGCGCTCCCGCTGCGGCCACTAGTGGAACCAGGATCAGCGTGGTTTTATCCCCGACTCCCCCCGTGCTGTGCTTGTCAACCTTAATTCCCGGTATGGCCGACAGTTCGGCCCTGTCCCCCGAATCGCACATAGCCATCGTCAAATCGGCGGTTTCCCGGTCGTTAAGCCCTCGGAAGAAAACGGCCATTAAAAACGCCGCCGCCTGGTAGTCGGGTATGGCGCCGGAATTGTATCCATTAATGAAAAAATTGATCTCCTCTGTGGATAACTCTTGCCCCTCTCGTTTTTTCAAAATAATATCGTACATTCTCATCATTAAAAACCTCACTTATAATAGAAGCATGGCGAAAGTCATTATTGACGCTGATTTTCGCGGATTATTATGATATTTTAACTATTATTTAAAACATTTATTTTGCCAACATTTTAAAATAATTATATAAATGATTACACAGATTTGCGTATTTTGCGCCAAAAACTTTTTCCCACATTGAAACCAAACCCGAATATATCCGCCACCGTAGCGGCCACGTCGGCAAAGGTCTCACGCACGCCCAGGTTTACCCCGCCCAACACAGGGTCTCCATAAACCAAAAGGGGCACATACTCCCTCGAGTGATCCGTGGAAACAGTGGTAGGATCGCAACCATGATCGGCGGTGATGATCAATACGTCACTTTCGCCTAGCAATTCTAACAATTCTGGAAGCCGCCGGTCCAGTTCTTCCAAAGCGTCTGCGTAGCCTCGGGGATCGTTTCGATGGCCATACAGCATATCAAAGTCAACAAGGTTTATAAAAATAAGACCTTCAATGCCTGAGTGAACCAACTGTAGTGTTTGGTCCGTACAGTCCGTATTCCCCCTGCACGTAACGGTCATTGTGATGCCCTCCCCATCAAAAATGTCCGTTATTTTACCTACCGCCGTTACCGGGATGTTGTTTTCCTTTAATAAATCCAACACCGTTTTACCGGGCGGTTTCAAAGAAAAGTCGTGCCTGTTTGCTGTCCTGCGAAAGCTACCCGGATTTCCCACAAAAGGCCTGGCGATAACCCTCCCTACGGCGTGTTCACCGGCAAGCATTTCCCGCGCAATCCTGCAAATCCTGTATAGTTCTTCAATTGGAATTACATCTTCATGCGCAGCCACCTGGAAAACACTGTCAGCGGAAGTGTACACGATGGGGTCGCCCGTTTCCATGTGTTTAGCTCCAAGTTCATCTATAATAGCAGTACCCGAAGCTACCTTGTTGCCAAGCGTAAGGCGGCTTATTTTTTGCTCAAAAGATTTTATTAAAGCAGGCGGAAAACCTTTGGGGTAAACAGGAAAGGGGTGTTTGAGGATCAGCCCGGCCATTTCCCAGTGACCGATAGTGGTATCCTTTCCCATAGACTGCTCCGCCATGCGGCCGTATGAAGCCTCCGGCCTCACCGCAGGCGGTAGACCCTCCACATCAATAATATTTCCCAGGCCCAACCGCTCCAGATGAGGCAATTTTAGCCCCCCGACAGCCCTAGCCGTATTACCCAAGGTGTTGCTCCCGGTATCGCCGTAATCCCCGGCATCCGGCAGTTCCCCCACTCCAACACTGTCCAACACAAGCAGTAACACTCGTTTTACCTTCATTGCAAAAACTCCTTCCCTGAGAGAAGCAGGGGGACGGTTCTTTTGCTTCCGGGGAAGCAAAAGAACCGTCCCCCTGCTTCGTCCCCCTGCTTCCTTTATGCTCTTGGGTGGCTGCGGTCATATATCTCCCTGATCTTGCTTTTGGTCAGGTGGGTGTAAATCTGAGTTGTGCTGATGTCGGCGTGTCCGAGCATTTCCTGAACCGAGCGGATGTCCGCGCCATTCTCCAACAAATGCGTGGCAAAAGAATGCCTTAAAGTGTGTGGTGTTATTGCTGTTTTTATATTCGCCTTTAAGGCATATTTTTTAATTATTTTCCAAAAACCTTGCCTGGTAAGCCTGCGCCCATGCTGGTTTAAAAAAAGAGCGGGTGTATCGCCTGATTTTTTTAGTATACTCCTGCCCCTTTCAAGGTATTCTTTTATAAAACGGGCGGCTACATCACCCAAAGGCACAATCCGCTCCTTGCTACCCTTCCCGAAACAGCGGATGAAGCCGCTATCGAGGTGAATATTCATGAGGTCCAGCGAAACCAGTTCGGATACCCTGATCCCGGTGGCATATAACACCTCGAGCATGGCTTTGTCCCGCAGTCCCGACGGTTTACTGATCAGGGGTTGTCCGAGCAAATGGTCCACTTCCTCAATGGAAAGCACCCTGGGCAGCTTCTGGGCAAGTTTTGGTGATTCCAGTTCGGCCGACGGGTCCTCCTGGAGAAAACCCTCCCTTATTACATACCTGTAAAAAGTCCGCACGGCTGCCAAGCGCCGAGAAATAGTCGCAGGAGAGCGACCGTCCAGTTGAAGCTGGAAAAGGTACGACATAACGGTATCCCTGCCGGCCTCATGAAGCTCATTGATACCATGATTGCGGCAGTATAAAATGTAACCGGTTAAATCCGCACGATAAGACGCGATCGTATTTTTAGCCAACCCCCGCTCAACGGCAAGGTGATAGATAAACTCATCCAAAAGTTTTTCCAAATCAGGGCCCCCACTTGCGGTAAATAAAAAAGTCCTCTTTGACTTTTATTCCACACCAACCTTTACTTTCCTTTATATTTCAAATATCAAAAAATAAAATTCGCCGCCACCTTTATCAAAAAAGGCGTAAAATAAACCTCGATCAGACTGGCGGCAGCTGAACAAACCGCAACTATAAGCATCAGGCTGCTGTAAGCGATAAAACTAGGCCAGACTAGAACTTTTGAATTGTTAAACCTTTTTACAAGCAGCAGGGCAAAAGACAGGGAGGCTACACCCCCCATCAAAAGGGCCGGGATAAGCAAAATATTCGGCGGCAAAACAGCGGCAAAGGCCAGGGCCGGCCCACCAGCGATTTTCTCGCCGGTAAGGAAAGCAACGGTAAAACCCAACGCAAACCCGCGGGCAAACACAATCCCTAGTATTAAAGGAATACCAACGATAGTAAGGCCAAGGAGATAAATCGCCAAGATAACGGCGATATCGTTGTAGAGCGCAGTTTTAAGAGCCTTCACCTGATCGACTTCGATCATACCGGCTTGCCGCATGAAACGATCCAGGTATGCGCCGAGTTCCTGCGCCTGGCTAACCTCAAGTTTATGGACTCCTATCGCGCCGGCAGTAAGCCCGGCGATAAATATGAGCAGCACCATTAAATATGCGGGCCAGCTTTGCCGTATGGAGTTGGCCCAAAACTTCCTAAAACGGTAAACCAACCGTTTTCTCCCCTTCCCCACGCACCTTTCCATGTATATTTTTATGGACTAGCCGGCGCTTTTATGATAATTACTAAACGGCATAATTCACCTTGCCGGATCATATATTAATCATATTACTAAAAGGAAGGGGTCAATCAGGTGAAGATATACATACAAGGGGAAGGAATTTTTATATGCGGTAAAATCAGCGAGGTCCGGCGAATGCTATCGGCTTATACCTGCACACACCGGACCGTCAAAGAGCTAATCAAGAAACAACTAAATTAAGCCGGACGCCCGCTGCGCTACTTTGACAATCTCCAGCAAATAGCGGGCGTTTTCAGTAAGATCAGCCACCGATATGAATTCATCCGTGGTATGGACATTTTTCATACCTATGCCCAAAACTGCAGCAACAATACCCCTGTGGTTAAAAATATTAGCGTCACTGCCACCGCCCGTCGCTATCAGCACAGGTTTTAGCCCAATATTTACCGCGGCTTCTACTGCAACCCTTACTGGAAAAGCATCCTTCCCCAGGTTAAAGCTGTGATAAACCGTTTCCGTTGCTATATCTGCGCTTGCGCCGAATTTTACAGCAACTTCTTTGATGGCTTTGCACATATGCCCGGTTTGTGCTTTAAGCTTTGCTCTGTCTAGACTCCGGGCCTCTCCTTGGATGTTAACGGATTCGGGGATAATATTTGTCGCAATACCGCCTGAAATGACCCCGATGTTACTGGTAGTCTCATGGTCAATCCGGCCCAATTTCATTTGCGCAATGGCATGCGAAGCGATATGGATGGCATTAATCCCGCTTTCCGGGTTAATCCCGGCGTGAGCCGCCCTACCCCTTATTGTAGCGCCTATCCGGTCATGCGAGGGCGCCCTGGTTACAATAGTTCCCGGTGGGCCTTCACTATCGAGCACAAATCCAAACCTAGCGTTAATCAGGCTGTAATCCAGGTTCTTGGCCCCAAAAAGGCCCCCTTCTTCCCAAATAGTAAAAATTACTTCCAGGCCGCCGTGCCGGATTGTATGTTCCTTCACTAGTCTCAATACTTCCAGGATAGCGACAATTCCCGCCTTGTCGTCCGCCCCCAGCACGGTATTACCGGAAGAGCGGATGATCCCGTTTTCCACTAAGGGTTTAACCCCGCACCCCGGCTCAACGGTATCCATGTGGGCGCATAAAAACAAAACAGGACCCTTGCCGTTTGCAGGCAGCTTTCCGACAATATTGCCGGATGTGGCGCCGGTTATATTGCCGGCGTTGTCTTCTTTTACCTCCAAACCGAGCGCGTTTAGCTTACTTTTAAGCAAGTCGGCTATTTGCCGCTCCTTACCGGATACGCTGTCTACCTGGACCAACTCCAAAAATTCCTCAACGATACGGCTAGTATCGACCATCCTTGCACCACCTTGCCCAGGTTTGTATCAAAAAAGGTATAGCTTTTAACCCGTAATATTTGCCTTCTTTGAAATATTATACTCCCTAGCTAGTTTCGACCCTCTCTCTAAAGCTTTGACATTAATTGGAATCATCCCGTGGCGCCGCTCCGGCAAAACCTCTTTTAGCGACTCCGCTACCGACTCTATGGATACAGCCCCGGCAAACTCTACCAGAGCGCCAAGAATAATGTTGACGGCCACCATGGGGTCTCCCAGAGCCTCGGCCTCCTCATTGGCGCGTATAGAGAAAACATTAACGTCATCCCTTTGGACCGGTATATCTACCAAAGAACTGTTGACAATAATCAAGCCCCCGGAAACCACCGACTTTTCAAACCTTTCCAGGGACGTGTTATTCATCACAACCAGGATGGTCGGCTCAGTAACTATAGGGGAGCTGATCCGCCTGTCCGATATAGTCACCGCGCAGTTGGCCACCCCGCCACGTTTTTCCACCCCGTAAAAAGGGGCATAGGAAACATGCTTTCCTTCTTTTAGAGCGGCGTGGGCCAGCAGTTGGCCGGTAGAAAGGGTACCCTGCCCGCCAAAACCGGCGATATAAATTTCCTCCAGCATTATAAGTCACCCCCGCCGCAAGTCTTATATTCACCAAGGGGATAATACGGGATCATTTTTTCTTCCAGCCACTTTACCGCCTCCAGCGGTGACATACCCCAGTTGGTAGGACATGTGGAAAGCAACTCAACGAGGGAAAACCCCAGCCCCTTGATCTGTATTTCGAAAGCTTTCTTTATTGATTTTTTAGCCTTTATAATCGACTTCGGGTTGTGCAGCGCTACCCTGGCCACATAAGCCGCGCCTTCAAGGGGAGTTAATATTTCACAGACCTTGATGGGAAAGCCGCTGACATCCTTATCCCGGCCAAAAGGAGTCGTCTTAGTTTTCTGCCCCAGCAGGGTAGTGGGCGCCATCTGGCCGCCGGTCATTCCGTACACAGCGTTATTAATGTAAATACAGGTTATATTTTCCCCCCGTGTAGCCGCGTGGATGAATTCCCCTGTTCCTATAGCGGCCAGGTCACCGTCTCCCTGGTAAGTAAATACAACCCTGTCCGGCAGCACTCTTTTAAGCCCTGTGGCCACAGCCGGCCCCCTGCCATGAGATCCCTGCAGCATATCTATATCGAAATAACTGATGGTTGAGAAAGAGCAACCAACCGATCCGACTCCAATAGTAGTTCCCCTAATATCAAGCTCATCGATCACTTCCGCCACCAGGCGATGGGCGATACCGTGGGTACACCCGGGACAATAATGAAAAGGTATATCTTTTAAAGATTTGGGCCTGGAAAACATTTTTTTCACCTTGCCCCACCCCCGCGATATAATCTTTCTACTTCCGTCAGCACATCCCGAGCATCCGGCAATATACCGCCCAAACGCCCGTAATGGTATACAGGCGCTTTACCGTTAACAGCCAGCTTCACATCTTCTATCATCTGGCCCATATTCATCTCCACCGTCAGGAATATTTTATCTCCACCGGCCGCCTCTCCAATATATTTTTCCGGGAACGGCCAAAGAGTGATGGGCCTGATCAAGCCGACCGGTATACCCTTATCGCGTGCCTTTTCTACTACCTTCATGCAAATACGCGAAGCGGTACCAAAGGCAACCAGGACAACTTCAGCCCCTTCCAGCATAAAATCTTCACAGACCTGCTCCCTAGGGCGGATCTCATTATATTTTTTTTGCAGCTCCAGGTTGTGGATCTCCATTTCATCCGGTATCACGTAACAGGAATTGATCAAATTTTTGCCCTCATGGTAGGCCATGCCGGTTGCGGCCCAAGGCTTTGGCGGGATCTGGACCTCATACTCATCTCTAATTATAACCGGCTCCATCATCTGTCCCATGATCCCGTCCGCCATTACCATCACCGGGTTCCGGTACTTATCGGCCAGGTCAAAAGCCTTTAGCATCATATCAAAAAGCTCCTGCACCGAGTTTGGCGCCAGGACAATCAGCCGGTAATCACCATGGCCGCCGCCCTTGGTGGCCTGGAAATAGTCGGCTTGGGACGGGGCAATATTCCCCAGACCCGGGCCACCGCGCATCATGTTTACAACAACACAGGGCAACTCGGCTCCCGCTAGGTAAGAGAGTCCCTCTTGCATCAGGCTTATTCCCGGCCCCGAGGAGGAGGTCATTACCCTGGCGCCTGCTGCGGATGCCCCGTAAACCATATTGATGGAAGCCACTTCACTTTCAGCCTGCAGGAACAGTCCCCCCACTTCCGGCAACCGCTTGGCCAAATAATGAGTGAGTTCACTCTGGGGAGTGATCGGATAGCCGAAAAAATAACGGCAACCGGCCCGCACGGCGCCTTCGCCGATGGCGTCGTTCCCTTTCATTAAAATCCTGCTCAAACCGCCTTCTCCTCTCTCTCCACTTCAATAACCAGATCAGGGCAAATAATCGCGCACAAAGTGCATCCGGTACATTTTTCTTTTTCCGCCACCGTTGCCGGGTGATACCCCATATCGTTAATGTGCTCCGCCATAAAGATAATACCCTTGGGACAAACAGTGGCGCAGAGTCGGCAACCCTTGCAACGGTGCTCCCGAAACGTTAGCTTGACCAAAACAAATCCCTCCAACTTACCCATAAAAACTTTCGTTAACCCGGTATAACCAGGTTGTTACTTTGATACAACGGCAAAGAGCATCTCATCAAAATGCCAAAACTTTGATTTTATTCGACATATTATCATGGAATTCCTTTTGCCTCCGGTTAAATCTAACACAATCCAACTAAACTCGCAAATATTTTGGTAGAAAAAAAGCAAGCTTATAACTTGCTAAAGATTTTAAATAAACCAGGTTTTTATAATTATTAATAATTCCAAATGCTCTGTTAAATATTGCCGGATAACTAAAATGATCTTGGCTTGGCTCAGCTTACCCTGGCCTCTATCCGCAACTTGTCGGATACCATGGCAATGAATTCACTGTTTGTAGGCTTGCCCCTATCTAGATTGATTGTGTATCCAAAATAACTGGTCATCATCTCCACATTCCCGCGGTCCCAAGCCAGCTCAATGGCGTGCCTGATAGCCCGCTCCACCCTACTCGGCGTTGTTTGGTACTTCAAAGCAATCGTCGGGTACAACTCCTTTGTAACTGCCCCAAGCAAACTAATCTCGCCAATAACCATTAAAATGGCATCTCTTAAATAATGATACCCTTTAATGTGCGCCGGCACACCCATTTCGTGAATGATATTTGTAACAGCGACGTCCATATTTTTAGGCTTTGCCGGCGCAATGTACTGTGACACGTTGACCCCTTCTGCCAGTTGGCGGACCCTGGTGGCAAGGACATTAAAATCAAAGGGCTTTAATATATAATAATCCGCTCCTAATTCAACAGCCCTTTGGGTTACGCTTTCCTGGCCAAAAGCAGTAAGCATGATAATTCTCGGTTTATTGCTGTTGCTGGAAACAAGTTTCTCCAAAACCCCTATACCGTCAAGATGTGGCATGATAATGTCCAGGACCACTACATCGGGTTTGGTTTCCCGAATCATTTGGAGAGCGTCAATACCGTTATAGGCGATACCGGTAAGATTGAAATCCTCCTGTTGCGCGATAAATTCCTTTAGAAGCTCACAAAAATCCCTGTTGTCATCCGCAATTAAAACCCCTATTGATTTTTTCACCAACTTTGATCCCGCCTCCTGTGGTTTCTATTTTTTTCTAATTTATCTTTTTAACAGATTCGACAGCCATAAAAATAATCCTTCCTAATTTTAATCATTTATTTAAAATTTTGGTACAAACTGGAGATTAATAAATATTCATCATATGTTTTTATTTTGACAGCTAAATACTATTTACCTTCAGAGAACGTGTAGAATTATGTATAATAATGTCGGTTTTTATTAATTATTTTTATATGAACATTGCAATTAATAAATGGACGCACAAAAAGCTAAATATAATATAAATTTATGCCATAATATATATGTCTATAGCAAAAAGGCCGACCCTATAACTAGCGATCGACCTCATGCAAAAAGTAAAAGTGTTAACAAGCCAATGCATTCACTGCGCTTGGGATTATTTCGGCTTCCCATATCATCCATTCGGCCGGTACTCCGTAGCCTCTCGTTGGATCGTTTACAAAAACATGGGTAACGGCGCCGGCCAGCATGTTGTCCTGAATAATCGGACTCCCGCTCATGCCCTGGATAATACCCCCGGCCTGATCTAAAAGCCGCTGATCAGTTACCTTAATTATTAACCCTTTACCGTCATTTTTTGCCTGAAGATTAATTTTGACAATCTCGATTTCAAATCTTTCTACCTGATCATCCTTTAAAACGGTTAACATCTCCGCATATCCTTCATGGATCTGACCAATTGAGGCTACCGGTAAAGGAGCACTATTACCATAACCTTCAACCGGCATTTGCAGGCGCCCAAAAATACCCAACTTTGTGTTTCTTGCAACCGTCCCGTTTAATTGCTGGTCTCCGAGAAAAATTCCAATTTTTTCGCCCGGCGTGCCGCGCTTACCTTTGTGAATGCCCTGCACATTTGCGCTTACTATCTTACCGTTAGACATTTCTACAGGACGAACCGTATCCGTCTCAGTAATTAAGTGTCCCAGAGCGCCGTAAACCATGCTTACCGGTTCGTAAAATGTTAATGTGCCGATACCGGCGGCGCTGTCTTTAATCAACAGTCCCAACTGGAAGCACATATTTTCCGCAGAGTATACCGGATTTACCTTTACAGCAAATGTTTCGCTGCCGCGTTTTACTTCTACTGCCAGCGGTTTCCCCGAAGCTCCGGCCCGGGCCGCGTAATCCCTGATCTGGCTTTCGCTCCGCACCTCTTTTCCTTCAATTGTTAAGATAATGTCCCCTTCTTTTATACCCGAGTCCGCAGCCGGGTTGACAAATGAGCCAAAATGATCCAAAACTGCGCAAAGGCCTGCTACTTCAACTCCCTGGGATTGAGTTAGGACCCCAATGGACTGACCGCCGGGAATAACTTTTACCTGCGGCACAACGTTTATAAGCATGTCCCGCACCGGTATAACACCAAACAAACTTAGCCTTACCTTGAACTGCCCCGGTTCGGATGAGACAAGGCTGGAAAGCCGGTCAACACTATTGGGTTTACTGCCGCCTTTTAAGTTTAAATTTGCTTCATTTCCGGATATTTGCGCCCTTATAGTTTTTTCTAAGGTAACGGGGAAATCTAGTTTTAGCGGTTCTCCTACAGTGACAAATTGCTTTTCCGGCAGTAACGCGATACCTTGTGTATGGTACGAAAACAAACCGGATAAAAGGATCAGGATACCGCATAAAAAACCGCGGGCTTTCCCCTTCAAGCATCACCCCTCCAATTTTATTGTCACCCACCACCAAATTTTTTTTATTAATAATAATTAAAGATATTTCAAATAATACCCCGTGAGACTGCGCATATCTAATATAACCTTGTTAAATCTTTATTATTACGCATAATTGTGCCTCAACTTGCCAATTTGACATTTTGCTTGCCCTTAAAGCTTTTTGAAAGTTTTTGCTTTGTTTCCTTGCATAAAAACAAAAAAACCTCACTTTATTAAAAAGCGTGGTCTTATTAATGAAAAAAAAGATAAAAGTTGCGCTAATAACCATTAAGATTTTTTTGAGGCCATATGTAGCATTTGACCGGCGTGGCGGCGTGTAATATCAGTTACCTCTTTGCCACCCAGCATCCTTGCCAGTTCTTCCGTCCGATCCTGCAAATCAAGTGTTTCCACTTTTGTAACCGTTCGCCCACCATCAAACTCTTTAAAGATGCGGTGGTGGGTATTGGCATAACTGGCTACCTGGGCGGAGTGAGTTACGCCAATCACCTGGCGGCTTTCCCCCAACTGCGCCATCTTTTCCGCTACCGCCTGCAGCGCCCGCCCACCGATACCGGTGTCCGCCTCGTCAAACACCAGGACAGGTATCTCGTCGGCGCCGGCCAACAAGGCCTTCAGCGCCAGCATAATCCGGGTCAACTCCCCCCCGGAAGCAATTTTAGACAACGGCTTTAAGGGTTCACCGGGATTGGGCGAAATCAAAAAATCAATGCGCTCCGGCCCTCCCGGAACCGGTCCGTCAACCTTCGAAAAAGCTACTCTAAACTCCACTCGCCCCATTTCCAAAGAGAGTAACTCACCGGCCACCGCCCTTTCGAGTAACTTTGCAGCTTCGCCACGGGTGACGCTTAAAACCCCGGCAGACCGGCTGTATGCGTCCTCCAGCACCGCCAACTCTTTTGCCGACGACTCCAGCAATTCATCCGTGTTCTCCAGGGTATTCAATTCGCTTTGCGCCGATTCCAGGTACTCCAACACTTCAGGTAGGGTAGCGCCGTACTTTTTCTTTAGCCTTCTTATTAACTCCAACCTTTCCTCAACAACTTCCAGCCGGACAGGATTGTATTCAATCCCGTCCCGGTAGCCGGCCAATTCCCGCGCAGCGTCTTCTGCCTGGTAAAGAACACTCTCCAACGAGGTCAAAACCGTTTCTAGACGTTGATCAAGACCAGTCAGGATCTTCAAAGATTCCACTGCCTGGGCCAGTAGATCGACGGCAGACGGTTGCCCGCCGCCCCTTTCATAAAGTGCGGAATAGGTCTGGGCAGATAGAAGGCTTATTCTTTCCGCATTGGCCAGCAGCTTTTTTTCGGCTTCCAGATCTGTATCTTCTCCTGGCTTTAATTCCGCCCGGAGGATCTCATCAACCTGGTAGTGCAGCATATCCAGTCTTCTAGCCCTTTCCCCCGCGTCACCGCTTAGCCTATCATAGTTATGACGGGCTTCCCGCCATTGTAAAAATAATGAATCGACCTCACAGAGAGCATCCAGGACTTTTTGCCCGCCAAAGCGGTCAAGCAGGCTGCGCTGCTTTTCATGATCGAGCAGGGAAGCATGCTCAAACTGCGCGTGTAGATCCGCCAAACTGCCGCCTATTTTCCTGTAAAGACCCAGTGTGACCACCTGCCCGTTAATCCGGCAAATATTTTTACCGGTGCGGGTAATTTCCCTTGCCATAATCAAGATCGCGTCCTCGGGCGCAGCCACACCATGCTCTTCCATCAGCAAAGCAGGTCCGGCAACTTCGCTGATATCAAAAGCAGCCTGAATCTGCGCTTTTTCGGCCCCGGAACGGATCTGGTCGCCATACGCCCGGCCTCCGAGGGCCAACTGCAAGGCATCAATAATAATGGACTTGCCCGCCCCTGTTTCGCCTGTAAGGATGTTAAAGCCGGTTTGAAAGTCCATCTTCAACTGGTCAATGATCCCGAAATTCGATATAAATATACTGAGGAGCATTTTTTAACCCCCGTTTAGGTCCATAAACCTTTTCAGAACAATATTGGCTGCTGTTTTTGGCTTGACTACCACCAAAATAGTGTCATCCCCGCCCACTGTCCCGATAATCTCGTTCCATCCCGCCTGGTCAATGGCGGAGGCCACACCCTGCGCCCCGCCGGGGTGGGTCTTGATCACAATCAGGTTTTCGCTCCTATCCAGGCCGATCACCGAATCCTGAAAAATACGCTTAAAGCGTTCCACACTATGGACCAAGGTATATTCACCGGGCAGGGTATAGCAAAAAAGGTTGTTCCCGCGCTGAGTTTTAACCAAGCCCAATTCCTTTATATCCCTGGAGATTGTCGCCTGGGTAACCTCGAAACCACAATTTTTTAAGGCAAGGGCAAGGTCCTGCTGGGTTTTAACCGGTTCCTGCCTGATTATTTCCAAGATCTTATGCTGCCGCCCGGTTTTCACTTAAGCACCTGCCTTTTCGACAACGATCACAACCGGCGCATGTGCGGCGCGGTTCAAAAAGTTAATCCTTATTACATTAAAGCGGGTTCGATCAAGAGATACCGCTAGATTTTCTACTGCGGCATACTCCTCCCCGCCGCCGGGGTGCCCTGTATAGATAACCAACCCAATCCTTCCACCCGGCCGGAGCAGGTTCAGGGCCGAATTAACGGCTACCACAGTAGTGCCGGCGCGAGTCACTATACTGTGGTCACTGCCCGGCAGGTATCCAAGGTTGAAAATAACTGCGTCAATCGGTCCCGTCACAAAACTTTCTATTTCCTCATGGCCGGCCTGAATGAGCGTAACCCGGCCGGCAAACCCGGCCTTCTCCAAAAGCTCACGTGTCGCCAACAATGCCTTTTCCTGAATATCAAAAGAATATACTTTCCCTTTTGGCCCTACCAACCTAGCTAGATACAGAGTATCGGCGCCGTTACCGGCAGTTGCGTCCACAACCGTCCCGCCGTACCTTACAGATTCCGCAAGGAGGAGTTGCACAAGATTAACAGCGCTGCCCAGTCCCTTATGCACCGTTTTGCCCACCGTCATCAAATCCAAGTTTTTTTCGTAACACCTCGAAAAAGCTCCTGTCCATTAACCTTAAAAACCTGGCTTTGCGTTGCGAGCGCCCGACGACAATCTTATCGTTAGGCCGCAGGCTAAAGCCAAACTGCCCGTCCACGGTCAACATGGCCTCGCCATGGTTGGAAATCAGCTCTACCCTTACGACGCTGTCTGGAGGGACAACCACGGGCCTTACCCATAGTGAATGGGGACAAATGGGGGTCACTAGCATCAGGTCATAGCCGGGCGGCGTTAGAGGGCCGCCGGCTGAAAGAGAATAGGCGGTTGATCCGGTTGGACTGGCTATAATCAAACCGTCGGCGTGATAGCCATTGACATACTCGTCGTTTATGTAAGTCTTTAGGTGAATGGGCCTTGAAATGGCCCCCTTCGCTATAACGGAGTCATTTAAACCCAGCATGTTTTCGATCGCCCGGCCTTGCCTGTAAACCTGCGCTTCAAGCATCATCCGCTCCTCAATATGATAATGCCCCTCGAGAATGTTTTCCAGGGCGGGTAACGCTTCCGGGACGTCTATTTCCGTCAGGAAGCCCATGTGGCCGAGGTTGATGCCGATAATAGGTGTCCCTGATTTTGCTACCATACGTGCTGCCCTAAGCATAGTCCCATCCCCGCCAAACACCAGAATACATTGGGAGCGCTCCACAACCTGCTCCTGTGATCCGCTAAACCTTGAAAGGCCTAGGGCGCGGGCGGTGTTTTCGTTAATTAAAACCGTTCGTCCCCTGTCTTCGAGCCAGCAGGCGATTTTTTCGACCAGCTCACGTACTCCTTTTTTGTTTAAGTTCACTACCAGCCCGAAAGTTTTCAATACCCGAATTCCCCCTGTAAAATGAAAAGCGTAAAATATGTAAGTTTAGTTATAAATATACCAAATCATTCTTTTTCCCGTTGTGATTTATGAGCTAATTTTTCATGGGCGCGTTTGACTACATCCGCGATATTAATATCTTTTTGCTCCCCTAATTTCTTAAAATAAATCAGATATTCGATGTTTCCCTGCGGACCTGTGACCGGTGAATAATCCAGGCCGGCCACCGCCCAGCCAAGCCCGGCGATAAAAGCCGTTACGTTTGAGAGCACTTCCATATGCGCTGCCGGGTCCCGGACAACCCCTTTCTTGCCTACTTGAGCGCGGCCGGCTTCAAACTGTGGTTTGAGTAGCGCCACTCCCACAGCGTCCGTTGTTGTCAGCGTGCCTATAACAGGCAAAACCTTACCTAAAGAAATAAATGAAACATCTACTGTTACGAAATTGGGAATTTCTTTGAAGGTTTCACCAGTAAGGTAGCGGATATTGGTACGTTCCATCACCACTACCTGCGGGTCTTGCCTCAACTGCCAGGCAAGCTGGCCATACCCTACATCCACCGCATAAACCAACCTGGCCCCGTGCCTAAGAGCGCAATCGGTAAAACCCCCGGTCGAAGCGCCAACATCTAGGACCACACGCCCGTTCAGGTCGAGACTAAAAACATTTAGCGCTTTTTCTAGTTTTAACCCGCCCCGGCTTACATACGGTATAGGATTGCCCCTCACCTCAACAATGGCTTCGGAACTAATCATCAAACCAGGCTTGTCGGCCCTCTCGCCATTTACAAATACCAGGCCTGCCATAATAGCCGCCTGGGCTTTTTCCCTGCTCGGACAATGACCCTCACCGGTCACCCGGACATCTAGCCGTTGCTTTTTACGGGACAATGGTTTACCTTTCGGGAAATTAGTGTGGCTCATAAGTTATCCGAAACAACCCTGAGCCTCCTGATACGGCTCTTTGGTACAACTTTATCGGTTACAGCCCTGGCGATCTGATCCGCCGTCAACCCATACCTGGCCTTTAGCAAGGCCGGGCTTCCATGTTCTACAAAGGTATCAGGAATCCCCAGGCAATAAACCCTGATATCCTTTAACCCTTTAGCTGAAATCATTTCCAGCACCGCGCTGCCAAATCCGCCATGCAGCACATGCTCCTCAATAGTGAAGATCCTACCGGTGTGTCCAGCATAATGAAGAATACATTCCTCGTCCAGCGGCTTGACAAACCTGGCGTTTATCACGGTCGCCCTGATGCCCCTGCCGGCAAGCAAGCCGGCGGCTTCGAGCGCCGGGCGGACCATACTACCAATGGCCAGCAGCGTAACATCGCTGCCTTTGCGCAAAACCTCAGCCTGCCCAAGCGGCAGAAGCTTAAAATCATCATCTATCTTGCAGCCAAACCCGGCGCCCCTCGGGTAGCGGATGGCTACCGGTCCGGGATAACTAACCGCCGTGGCCAGCATATGCTGCAGCTCATTCTCGTCTTTTGGGGCCATTACAACCATATGGGGAAACGGGCGCAGGTAGGCAAAATCAAAAAGACCGTGGTGGGTCGGGCCGTCTTCCCCCACAATACCGGCGCGGTCCACGGCGAATGTCACCGGCAGGTCCTGGAGGCAAACGTCATGCATGATCTGGTCATAGGCCCGTTGTAGAAATGTCGCATAAACAGCCACCACGGGCCGGTAACCTGCGCATGCCATGCCCGCCGCCATCGTCACCGCATGCTGCTCGGCAATGCCTACATCAAAAAAGCGCTTGGGAAACAAGCGGGCGAAATTAATTAACCCGGTGCCGCCGGGCATTGCCGCCGTGATTGCTACTATTCTTTTATTTTTATGCGCCAACCTTACTATAGTGCGCCCAAAAACATCGGTAAAGGTAGGGTTGTCGCTGTTTTTAAATATTTCCCCGGTGTTAACGTCAAAAGAGCCCACACCATGAAACCGCCCGGGGTTGTTTTCAGCCGGCCGGTAACCCTTGCCTTTATTTGTCAGCACATGGACAAGGACCGGTCCTTTGGTAGTTTTAGCCCGTTGCAAAACACTTGACAGGGCCTTGATGTCATGCCCGTCAACCGGGCCAAGATAAATAAAACCAAATTCTTCAAAAAGCATCCCCGGTACGACCAGATACTTTAAGCTGTCTTTCAACCTTTCGCCGAAGCGCAACAAGGCTGATCCAATAGGGATCTTCTTCATAAGCTGTTCGAGATCTTCCTTGCCCCTGGAGTACATGGGATCGGTCCTCAGGCGTGTCAAATACCCGGACATTGCCCCTACATTGTGGGCAATAGACATCTCGTTATCGTTTAAAATAACGATCAGGTCCTTTTTTAAGTGACCAGCTTGGTTCAACGCTTCAAAAGCCATCCCACCGGTCATTGCCCCGTCACCAATAACCGCCACCACCGAATGGTTTTCACCCTTTAAATCACGAGCGGCGGCAAGACCCAGGGCAACAGATATGGAGGTACTGCTATGTCCTGTCCCGAAAGCGTCATGTTCGCTCTCCGACGGGCGGGCAAACCCGCTG
Source organism: Pelotomaculum sp. (assembly GCA_022839445.1). GTDB lineage: Bacteria > Bacillota > Desulfotomaculia > Desulfotomaculales > Pelotomaculaceae > JALHFC01. The sequence continues at coordinate 10,122 of JALHFC010000004.1, read as the reverse complement.
ATACCGCCAAATCGCCTGAGCGTGCTAAATTCGTCACGACGCCCCGTGATTATCTTGTGCGCATAGCTCTGGTGGCCTACATCCCAAATAATCTTATCCACCGGCGAATTGAAAACCCGGTGTAAAGACAGGGTCAGTTCCACAACTCCCAGACTAGGCGCTAGATGTCCGCCGTTTTTCGACACCGTTTCGATAATATAGCGGCGGATCTCTTTAGCCAGGGCGCCAAGCTGCTTGTAAGTCATGGAACGGATATCGCGCGGAGAATTGATCTTTTCCAATAATCTGCTCAAAAGCCTACTCACCCTTCTTAACCCTAGTGCTGCGCCGCTTTTGAAACGGGCTGTAGCCAGTAATGTCTTCTAGTCTGGCCAGCGCTTTTCCTACCAGGAAAATAACATCTTCTGGATGGCTCAGCGCAACTTTTTTAGCAAGCGCCTTCGTAGAAACAATCACCGCGGCAATCAGGGCGGTGATTAAAACATTTAACCAAAACTGGCTTACCGGCGGTCCCAGTGTTACAATCTGCACTACTATGGATATCCCCAAAGCGCCCCCGACCGTTGTGGCGATATCACCAACCACATCGTTGGCCAGATTAGCAACTTTATCCGCGTTCCTGACTAGCTGTAAACTATGCGGCGCGCCCCTTATCTTCTTAGCTGCTTTCGCGTTAAAGGGTATATGAGAAGCCGCCGTAACCGCAGTGCCAACGACATCCGCCATTGTGTTAATAAAGATAATTATTGCTAAAAACGTTAGTGACAAAAATATACTGTTTAACCTGGAAGCAAAAGTCTCCGAAAAAAAGGTAAAGACAACGGCCAGGAAAAATGAACCGATGCCCACCATAACGATGTATCTACCGGAAACGGTAGACTTATTATTGCCCAAATAAGTCACCTCATAATTATAAAAACCAGCAAACAAGCAAGTTTTTAATGAAGCGCGCACAAATTATTTAAGGATAAATGACAGCAGGTTAGGTAAATATTGCGGCTTAGGTCTAGCAGGTTTTCCCAAACAACTACCGGCTGTCGCCATACCGGCGGTTTCCCTTTAAAGCCGTTTCCGATCGTTACCGATTCCGGGGCTAGATTACCACTCAGTCCACACTGCAATCCCCAACCTGCCCTGGTATTCCGGACAGCCTAGGAGTTTTCCTCAACAGACTCCACTTTTCTAGCCTCTTTTGCAACAATGGTTTCAGCCGACAGCCCGGACGCTTCAGGGCCCCTTAACATCCGGCCAGGAAAGACCGGCATCCGCCATCACCACTCAAGGCAGGCTACACTGCACGCAGCAGCTAACCACATGCAGGTTCAATCCCAAGCCATAGTTGACCACCCGGTAAATCTGGAATGGCTACCCACGCACTTGGGTCTCCACGGGGGCGGGGTCAACGCCCGCATGCCATTGCGGGTCGCCCCACCCCCTTAACTCCCAGTACCAGCCCCCGACTGGGCGTCGGCAGCCAGCACCAGGAACTTCATCGATATGCCCTTGACGGATTTTTAGCCCCGCCTTCAAAAAGGTTCGCCTGACTAGGATACTGTGTCACTTATCATAAAAAGCTTATTTCAACTTTGCATTATAACATATGTGGGTTTATATATTCAATAGTTTTATCCCGATTATCCGTCCATTATTTTAAATATTCTTAAACTAGTCACCAAAGGTTTAATATATCTCTAGAAATCCCGCTCGATCACAAATTTAGCCAGCGCCCTCATAAAATCCGCCTTGCTGCCAAATGTCCGCAGGGCCGCTATTGCATTATTAATGGCAACACGTGCTTTTTCCCGTGAATTTTCCATGCCGAACAAAGACGGGTATGTTGCTTTCTTGTTTCTTATATCGCTTCCTACAGGCTTTCCTAGTTTTTTTTCGTCACCTTCACAATCGAGGATATCGTCTTTAATTTGAAAAGCAAGCCCCAGGTGTTCCGCATATTCAGTTAAATTTGCCAGCTCTTTTTCTTTAGCCCCGGCTAAGATGGCCCCGGAGCGGACCGACAACCGGTACATGGCGCCGGTTTTGTTACGGTGGATGTAATTTAGTAATTTTTCGTCAATTTCTTCCCCGGCGGAAAATGTATCCACCACCTGGCCCCCAATTAGTCCCAGGGTCCCGGCGCCTAGGGCTATTTCATGGATAACTCTCACGACATCCTTGGGATGGGAACTAGGACATTCGGCCAGCAATTTAAAGGCCAGTGTTAAGAGGGCATCACCGGCTAATAGCGCCATCGCTTCCCCGTACACTTTATGGTTTGTCGGCTTGCCCCTACGGTAGTCGTCGTTGTCCATAGCCGGCAGGTCATCATGCACCAGGGAGTAGGCGTGAATTAATTCAATAGCGCAGGCGGCAGGCAGTACATCCACGGCGCTGCCCCCTACAGTCTCCGCCCCGGCCATGACCAGGGCCGGGCGCAACCTTTTACCCCCGCCCATAACACTATAGCGCATGGCCTGGTGGATCAGTGGTGGGTAGGTGTCCGGTGGAGGCAAGTAACGGTTGAGGGCATCTTCTACCATTGCCGCTTTTTGTTCGAGTTCTTCCTTAAAATACATGCCTTTTATGCCTCCCCTGGATCAAATGAGTCAATTTCCTTGAGCACGATCCCACCTTTTTCGTCTTTAGTGAGGATTGATATACGCTGCTCCGCTTCCTCCAGGTTGCGGTTGCACACCTTGGATAGCTTGATTCCCTCGGCAAAAAGGTCAAGCGCCCTCTCCAGGGGCAAACGGCCATCCTCCAACTCCTTCACAATAGCCTCGAGCCGCGTGACAGCTTCCTCAAAACTAAAGCTGCTCTCTTTCACAGGCATTATTTCAGACATAATTCCCTCCGCGCAATAAATAATTAATAACAGGCGTTTGAGATTACATTCTTTCCCGCACCACGGCAACAGACCTCTCTTTGAGCTTGCCGGCTTCCAGCATTATTTTTTCTTTTTCGGCAAGAATTTTTTGCATATATCCCTGATCTTTAATCATCGGGATATTTATGTCTACATTCAGGAGGACACTTTTTAAAGCGGCTTCTATAACAACAGCGGCCACACCGGCGTCGCTTATAGCCATTTTGTTGCCTAAACTAGCTATCTCTTCATTAATTTGCAGCGCCTCCAGGCAGACCCGGGCAATCTCCACCGGTGTATCTGTGGCGTTTTTTAGCGCTTTTTGCATGGCCGCCTCACGCGCTTTTTTTTCCTCACCAGTACTTCTGGGTAAGCGATATGTATCCATAAAGTTGTTAAAAACCATCATATCGGCGTCTACAAGTTTCTCCAGACCTTCCAGCAAAGTTTGCGATTTTTCCAGGATCCCTTTTACCTGGGGCGCTACATCCATATACTTTTCTTTCCCTACTGTCAAGTTACAGACCATTGCAGTCATGGCTACCCCAAAACAAGCCACTATCGCTGAAACACTGCCGCCGCCCGGGGTTGGGGCGCCGGAAGCGCAAGCATTTATTACATCCCGCAAGCTCTTATTAAAAAAGTCACCCACTTTTAGATCACCTCATTGATTAAGGTCTTCGACCCTGGAGCTTAATTGCTTTAAGAAGGTTTTTTTGGATCATCACAGTGGTCAGGCTACCGACTCCGCCGGGCACCGGTGTAATGGCGCCGGCTACTTTTACGGCGTTTTCAAAGTCAACGTCCCCGCACAGCCCCCCGCCTTCCGCCTCATTTATACCCGCGTCAATTACTACGGCGCCCGGCTTGATCATACCGGCGGTAATCATCCTGGCCTTACCCACGGCTGCAATCAAGATATCGGCCTGGCGAGTGTGGTAGGACAGGTCTTTTGTCCGCGTGTGGCATACTGTAACGGTAGCGTTTTGGTTTAGCATCATAAAAATAAGAGGCTTGCCTACGGTCTCACCGCGGCCAACCAGGACAGCGTGCTTGCCTGTGATTTCAATCCCGTTCTGCAACATGATCTCTATGCAGCTAAGCGGTGTAGCAGGAAAAAGACCGTCAACACCGCTCAGGATAAAACCCCGGTTGATGGGATGGACACCATCAACGTCTTTGACCGGCAAAACAGACTCAAGCACTTTTTGTTTATCAATACCCTTGGGCAACGGCAATTCGATCATGATTCCGTGAGTGCTGTCTTCTTTGTTTAGCCTGTCAATTAAAGCAATAACTTCATCCCCGGAAACGGTACCGGGCCTAACATATAGCTCGTAGTCAATGCCAAGTTTTTTGCAGGATCCTTCTTTGGAGCGGGCGTATACCAAAGATGCCGGATCGTCCCCCACCAGGACCACGGCCAGTTTCGGTACAACACCCTGCTCTTTTAGGCGGGTGACTTCTTCTTTTATCTCCATTCGCATCGAAGCCGCTATTTTCCTGCCTTCAATGATGATTGCCATATCTTGCGCTCCTTTTTTAGCACCGGTTATTTTTATCCTCTACAAGACACTGCAATATTCCCCTATGCAGGCGGACGGACATCCTCTCACCAATATTTATAGAATCTACATCGCTAACCACATGTTTTCCGTCTACAGAGGCGCAGATGCTGTAACCCCTTGCCAGCGTAGCCAGCGGGCTCAATGTCTGGAGCCGGCCGGCCAGCACGGCTAAACGGCCCTTTTCACACTCAACTGTGCTGCGTACCCCCTGTAGCAGGCGGTGGGACAAAAAGTCAAGGGCCTGCTGCCTGGCGCCGCATATTGTGTCCACCGGCCTGGCAAATGCCTGGCTAGCAAGGCATGATGAGAGGCGCTGCCTACATTTTTCTATTTTCCCAACTAAGGCGCGGACAAGGCGAGTTCTTAGGGATAAGATATACCTGCCCATCTCTTTTTGATCCGGAACGGCCATTTCCGCCGCCGCCGACCTTTAGAGTTAAATATACTGCGCGCGACAATTTCAGTGTTAAAAGCCCACAATTCTTCCAGGGAGCCCCCTCCCCGGCCGACAATAATCAAATCAACTTGGCCAAACCTGTTCAAAAGCCCAATACCTCTGGCCACATCCGGCGGGGCGCCCTCACCCTGGACCAGCACGGGAACCAGGATAATTTCGCGCCCGGGCCAGCGCCGCCCGATAATCTTAATCATATCCCTGATTACCGCGCCGGTCGGCGAAGTTACTATCCCAATCCGCCGCGGTAAAAGCGGCAGGGGCTTTTTATGCTTTTGATCGAACAGTCCTTCACTCTGCAACCTTTTTTTAAGCTGTTCAAAGGCCAGATATAATGCGCCGGTACCGTCCGGGTCCATACCTTCGGCATAAAGCTGGTATGCTCCGTCCCGCTCATAGACGGAAACATAGCCCCGCACTATAACTGCCATGCCGTTTTCGGGCCGGAAAGGGACCGACCGGCTCCTGGAGCGGAACATAACCACTTTCAGGCAACTGCGGTCATCTTTTAAGGTAAAGTAATAATGCCCGGAGGCAGCTGCCTTAAAATTGGATATCTCCCCTTTCACCCACACGTTTGCCAGCAGGTGATCTTTTTCTACCATGGCTTTAATGTAGCGGTTTAGTTCCAGTACGGTCAGGACCCTTAGTTTCAAGGCGGCACCCGCCTTTCTAATGTATTTAAAAAGTGGATGGCCGTGTGACGCACGAAGCATTTCTTGATCGCTGATTGCGACATACGGCCAATGCTTGTACTTATTTTGCCGTTAAGTATTCGTGTATGGATTTTGCCGCCGCCCGCCCGGCGCCCATGGCCAGGATCACCGTGGCCGCGCCTGTTACAATGTCACCCCCGGCATATACGCCTGCCTTGGAGGTAACACCCGTATCCAGATCGGCTACAATGTTTCCTCTTTTATTGCATTCCAAGCCTTTGGTTGTCCTGGGCACCAGCGGGTTGGGGCCCTGACCGATGGCTACAACTACGGTATCAACATTCATAATGTACTCCGAGCCTTTAATTGGTACCGGCCTGCGCCGGCCGGAAGCATCCGGGGCGCCCAGTTCGCATCTGATACACTCCATCCCGGTAACCCAATAATTATCATCATAGATAATCCTTAGCGGGTAAGTAAGAAAAGCAAACTTGACACCCTCTTCTTCGGCGTTTTCGACTTCTTCGTGGCGCGCCGGCAGTTCGACCTTGGAGCGCCTGTATACAATCCAAGATTCCCCGGCACCAAGGCGCAACGCCGTGCGAGCCGAGTCCATGGCCACGTTCCCGCCGCCCAGCACCGCTACTTTCCGCCCGACCAGGATCGGGGTATCACAATCGGGGAAGCGGTATGCCTTCATCAAATTGGTGCGGGTGAGAAACTCATTAGCCGAATAAACGCCGCAAAAACCCTTCTTCTTCCATTAGCTCGTCAACAGTAGCAAACTTACCGACCACGGCGTTTACCTGGATTTCGACACCAAGCTTTTTTAAACCTTCAATTTCGGTCTGGACTACGGCCTTGGGAAGGCGGAACTCAGGTATGCCATACATCAGCACGCCACCTGCCACGTGCAAAGCTTCAAATATAGTCACCTTGTGGCCAGACTTGGCCAGGGCTGCGGCACAGGTCAGGCCGGCCGGGCCGGAGCCCACAATGGCTACTTTCTTACCGGTAGGAGGCGCGACTTCCTGGGGCTGCGCGCCGTTGGCCATCTCCCAGTCGGCGCAATAACGCTCGATACGTCCAATACCTACAGGATCATGCTTTTTGCCCAGGGTGCAGTATTTTTCACACTGGCTTTCCTGGGGACATACTCTCCCGCAAACTGCCGGCAGGGCGTTCTTTTCTTTAATCTTCTTAATTGCGCCGGCAAAATCTCGTTTGGTAGCCATTTCGATAAAAGCCGGGATGTCGATCTCTACCGGGCAACCCTGGCGGCAAGGCGCGTTTTTACATTGCAGGCAACGGTTGGCCTCTGCAACGACAGTTTCTTCGCTGTAGCCAAGCGCTACCTCATTAAAATTTTTTGCCCGTTCAACTGGATCTTGGGCAGGCATTGGATTTTTATTTGAGATAATTGCCTTCTTTTCTTTTTTTGCGTCAACCACTATCTGCCACCTCCGTTGCCGCAGCTGCATCCATGTGCGATTTTACCTGTATATTTCTCTAAGGCAAGCTGTTCTTGGGCTTTGTAGATCACTGCCCGGCGGGCCATTTCGGCAAAGTCCACCTGGTGACCGTCGAATTCAGGACCGTCCACACAAGCAAACTTGACCTCGCCGCCTACGGTAACGCGGCAACTGCCGCACATGCCGGTCCCATCCACCATGATTGAGTTTAAGCTGACAATAGTCTTTAGGTTGTACACCCTGGTTAGATCACAAACCGCCCGCATCATGGGCAGCGGGCCAATAGCGATACAAAGGGATATATCACCCTTTTCCTCTATAGCCTCCTTTAGCAAGTCGGTAACAAAACCCTTGCGCACGTAAGATCCGTCATCGGTCGTGACTCTCAATTCAGTGCAGGCGGCCCGCATTTGGTCTTCCCAAAAAAGGAGCTCTTTGGTCCTGGCGCCGACAATACCGGTAACCTCGTTTCCGGCTTCCTTTAAGGCTCTGGCTATAGGATGGACCGGCGCTACACCGACACCACCACCGACGCACACAACACGACCGTATTTTTCAATGTGTGAGGGCAAACCCAGGGGCCCCACGAAATCCTTAATAGAGTCGCCTTCCCTGAGACAGCCGAGTTCCCTGGTGGTTTTGCCCACCTCCTGGAAAACGCAAGTAATGGAACCTTTATTCCTATCGAAATCAGCAATAGTTAAAGGAACCCGCTCGCCCTCATCGTGAATGCGGAGGATCACAAACTGTCCTGCCTTAGCTTTCTTTGCTACCAGCGGCGCCTGAATTTCAAAAAGTATTATTGTCGGCGCCAGGACTTCTTTCTTAAAAATTTTATACATAAGGCCTACCCTCCCACTTTATATAAGTAACTATTTTTTTTGCCGGCAATTCCCGGACTGTGTGCCCTGCATTATCACTAGCTTTATACAATTATAGCACCACCAACGGCTATTTGTGAATGTTCTTAATCGCCTTTAGGCAACTACTTATTAATACATGGGATAGGTCAATTAGTTTTAGAGGCGCAGGTTATATAAAACCTGCTGATACTATTATGATTATTTGGAGCGCTATTTAATTAAAAAACCACCTTTAGGTGGTGTCTACGACTCGAAAGGTGTTATCCTGCTCCTGCAAATACGCGCCGGGGTTTTCGATAACCTTTCCTAAGATACCGTTAATGAACCGCCCGGAATCCTCGCCCCCGTATATTTTACCTAACTCTACCGCTTCATTTACAGATACATTGTTGGGAATATCCATGCAATAAAGGATTTCATACAGGGCCAGGCGCATAATGTTCCTGTCAACCCTTGCCATCCTGTTTATATGCCATTCCTTGCTTACAACCGCTATTACCTTGTCAATCGGCGCCATGTTCTCAATAGTCCCGCAAACCAGCCTTTGCACAAATTTATCTTCGTCTCTAATAGCCCCAAATTCTTCGTCCATATACCTAAATGCCCCGGCTAGATCAGCGCCACCGACATCTGTCTGATATAAAACTTGTAGCGCTCTTTCCCTGGCCTGTCTCCTGCTCACCCGGAAGCCTCCTCGAATAGTGGTCGGCCGTTTGCCGTTACATTACAGTTCACCAAAAATCCTAGTGAATATCTCCTTAAAATCAACCTTTTCGTCCAGCCGTTTGCCGATATAATAGCCGGCTACAGCACAGGCCGCTACAAAAAGCGCCTTTAATAGACCGTATTTGATGGCAAGCCAACCAAAGACCAGTCCCAGCAAAACACCCAACACTTTACCAGGATGCTTGTCCAGGATATCCCGGATCAACCCCATTTAACCCCACCCCTTTTAAACGGGTCTCATTCAACTCTCGGTTTTTTCGCCGATATATTATCAATAGAAACTTTTATGTTATTAACGGTCAAACCAGTTACCTCAAACACCTTTTTCTTGACCCGGTTCTGAATATCGGTAGAAATACTGGGGACGTTTACGTCAGGTGTAACCGAAGCCCGCAGTCGGATGCCCACACCCTGGGAAACCGCCACCATGCGCGACTTCACTTCCTTAACCCCGTCCATAAGGGACACTTCTTTGTCTACCATATCCTCAACAGCACGGAGCGATACCCTGATCTCGCCCAGGGCGCCTTCTACCAAAACCACGTGCCGTCCCCTTGGCTTAACCAGGCTCAACCAGAACAGCCTGACCCCGGCCAGGATCAGCGCAACTATCAGAGTCCAGAATACCTCCGGCCGGCCGGGATAAAATATGTCCCTGAGCACATACAAAGGCGCCGGCCACCCCAGCATCACCGCTGCAAATAGCGCAGACAGCACTGTTATAAATAATGTATAAACAGCCAGCAAAGCACGGTCGAAAGGAACCATACGGCCCACCTCCCTGAAAAGCTAACCCCCTATACAAAGGGGGTTGACGGGCTGTTATCTGACCCTGTGCTCATCATCCCTAGATTCAGCAAAAGACACACCTTGTACGTTAATGTTTACTTCGACAACTACCAGTCCCGTCATTTTCTCTACGGCGTTTTTTACACTTTCCTGAATCTGCGCCGCCACATCGGGAATCCGGACCCCATATTCCATTATAACAAAAAGATCAACTGCTGCTTCTTTCTCGCCTACTTCTACCTTGATCCCCTTGGCCAAGTTCTTCCTGCCCAGCATCTCGACAATGCCGCCTACAAGGCCGCCGCTCATTCCGGCTACCCCTTTGATTTCAATGGCGGCCAACCCGGCAATGACCTTTACCACTTCATCAGAGATCCTGATTGAACCCAACCCTGTCCGCTCTTCACGTATTATTTCCTTCGGGTCCACTCTTGACACCCCCGTTTGCGATTTATATCTGCCATATATGTTAAATAACCCCTATATTTGTCCGCGCTTAACCAATGTTCATTATAACAAAGTTGGCAAATTAACGCAAACAGTATCTTTATTGAGTTATCAGCACTATTTAATGCGTGAAACAGGAGGAAGCAGCGGGGCGGCAGTTCCCTCCCCTAAATTTATAGTTAAATAATAAACTTCCCGGCATAACAACAGTTTGTCTTTCCAGATAAATTATTTTATTTTGGCGTCTGCCGGGTATCCGACCATAAACGATCACTTTCCGACTG
>JALHFC010000301.1 GCA_022839445.1 Pelotomaculum sp. | reverse complement strand
CCCTGATACCTATTGACAGTTTTAAAAAACATTTGTTAATATAAGCTTGGCTTACAATTAAAAAGGGAGAGAAAGTGTGCCTAGGGTTCCACGCCTGATGGACAGCCTGGTGGACAGGCCACGGGTGGTTTGGTCCAAGCGGCGCAGGCAATCTCGAATGTAAATATTAGGTTTACGGATTCGGGGTGCTACACCGGTCAGGGATAAAAGCCCAGGCGGGTAGGTTTCGCTCTAAAACGAACCCTGTCTGTCCGGGCTTAAAATTTTGAAGGTGTATGTTTTTCCGGTGGGCGCCAATAATATTTTAAGCGGTAAATACTAATAAAAGGAGCCAACATATGACCCGGCCGTTAGTCGGTATCGTCATGGGCAGCGACTCCGACCTGCCCGTCATGAGAGAGTCCGCGCGCGTCCTGGAGGAACTGGGGATAGCGAGCGAGATGGTTATATCTTCCGCCCACCGGGCGCCGGATCAGACGGCTGAATATGCCCGGCGCGCCGCGGAGCGAGGGTTGGTAGCGATTATCGCGGGAGCCGGCGGGGCCGCCCACCTGCCCGGTGTTATTGCCGCCTACACTTCTTTGCCGGTAATCGGTGTTCCGATCCAGTCGGGCGCTATAAACGGGGTAGACGCCCTGTACGCTATTGTTCAGATGCCGTCCGGTGTGCCCGTGGCCGCCGTGGCCATTAACGGGGCCAAGAACGCCGGCATCCTGGCCGCCCAAATTATCGGCGCCGCCAGACCGGATGTCAGAGCCCGTATAGATGCTTATAAAGAAAAGTTAGCCGGGCAGGTGAGTGAAAAGAACGCCTTGTTGGCGGAGTTGGGAATAGACGGTTATCTGGCGCGGACCGGGGCTAGAGGTTAATTTATTAGCCTTGGATTACTTTTGGCCCTTACGATAATTAAAATATCAAGGTAGAACGTCATAAACCAGGTAGCCATGGCTTCACTTAAAAACGTACCGGGAAAGAGGTGAAAAGCCGGGTTTTAAGGCGGTGCAACGGAAAACAACTGTTTAAGTATGGGTTTACCATTATCTGCGGTTGCGGCTAAACAGTTGAATCCTTTGATACAGCTGCCCGCAAGTCAAGCGGGTGAAAACTTATCCA
>JALHFC010000300.1 GCA_022839445.1 Pelotomaculum sp. | reverse complement strand
ACTTCTCAGGTTTTGGGGCCAGACCTTTTTGGATCTTGGCGGCAAAAGCGTTGCGTAGCGCCCGCCCGGGCATGCCGACGGGGCTGGAGATAATAACTATGTCATCAGCCGTTGCCTTTAAATACATCTGTTTAAATGCCTCGGATACGGCGCATTCAACACTTAAGACAAAGCGGGTCGCCATCTGCACTCCGCTTGCACCAAGTTTTAGCATACTGGCGATGCCTTTGCCGTCAACGATGCCCCCGGCGGCAATAACCGGGATTTTGACTGCGGCAACGATTTCCAACGATTTCCGGCAAAATTTCTTCGATCGAGCGGTTTGTACCCAGGTGACCACCGGCTTCGCAACCTTCCGCTACTACTGCGGCGGCGCCTTGTTTTTCGGCTATTCCCGCCAGCTTGGAGGAAGATACGATAGAAATGATCGGAATTCCGGATTGCCTGCCCCACTTAAAAATATCACGTGAAAAGCCGGCTCCGGTAAAGATCATATCTATTTTTTCTTCGATGGCCGCCTGGACCAAAGAGGCAAACTGGCGAACGGCGAACATGATGTTGATGCCGATAATCCCCTTGGTAAAGCTCCTGGCATCCCTGATTTCTTTTACCAGCTGTTCGACGGTGAGCCCGGTGGCGGCGATTACCCCTATCCCGCCGGCGTTTGCGACGGCCGAGGCCAGCGAAGCGGTTGATACTCCCAGGGCCATCCCCCCCTGGACAATTGGGTACCGTGGTACCATATCGCCAATTTTTAGCGATGGAAATTTCATAAACATTCTCCCTTATCTAAAACTCATCTGCGTTAAAAGCAGGAGTATTCCTTTCTTAAATTTGCTCCATGGTAAAACTATTACCATCTATCGGCCTTAGTATTCCCTTTTATTCCACACACATAGCGCACACCCGCGGTGACATTTTTCATTTCAATACAACTATTCTAGCAAAACAGCTGTATTCCTTTATGGTTGCGGAAAAACATTAGAATAATTTGAACTAATAAACTTAAAGGTTTAACGGGGACCGGTGTCGAAAAAACTAAGGAATTTTATAATCCCGGAGGTAGCATTTTATGGGCCAAATCTTACCACCCTGTACGGCCGCCTGCCCTGTCCACACGGATGTCCGGGGCTACCTGGCCGCCATTACCAGAAGGGACTACCAGGAAGCGTACCGCCTAATCCGAGCCGAAAACCCATTCCCGTCGGTATGCGCCTGGGTGTGCCACCATCCTTGCGAGGACGCCTGCCGGCGCGCCGGTATCGATGCGCCGCTATCAATCCGGGACCTGAAGCGTTTTGTCGTGGAGATGGTCGACCGGCCCGTCCCCGGGTTGTTTCGCGCTGCGGATACTGGGAAAAAAGTGGCGGTGGTGGGCGCCGGTCCGGCCGGTCTTACGG
>JALHFC010000299.1 GCA_022839445.1 Pelotomaculum sp. | reverse complement strand
TCAATAGGGAATATGGGCATGAGTTATAAAATTATTTATACCGAAGAATCAGAGCAGGATCTTGTAAATGTTTACAGGTATATTGCAATGAATTTATTAGTGCCAGAAACTGCGAAAAAGCAAATTGATAGAATCATGAATGCAATTAAAGGCCTGGATGAATTGCCCTTGCGGCATAAACTCTACCAAGACGAACCATGGCACAGTAAGGGTTTGAGAGTTCTTCCAGTGGATAGCTATCTTGTATTTTATATAGTAATTGAAGAAGAAAAGACGGTTGCAATAGTAAGAATAATGTATGGTGGACGTAATATAGAATTGCAATTGTCAAACACAAAAATTGTTGATTAAATATTAAAATCCATAATGGCATCTCAATTGAGGTGCTTTTTTCATGCCCAATTTTAAGGAGGTGAGATTCTGAAAATACCTATTCTATCAAACCTGTTTAAGGCCAGGGCCGCTCCCAAAAATAGCTTCTGGCAATGCTCGGGGATACCCGGAAGGGTTGTTCGCCATTCCAGGAATCCCCAAAAGGGGTCAGTCCCTCGTTATGTAAACTAGCTAAAGCAACTTGAACCAATCTACCTGCCGGTGCCGGAATCAACTGTTCAATCGGCGTTATCGCCGACTGCCCAATCAACCGGCAAGGAAAAGAAGGTTGCCTTAAGGGAGGTCATGGAAGGGGCGTTGGTGGAATACCTGATGAAGTATGGGTTTAAGCGGGAAGTGGAAACACTCCTGAGAAACCAGTAAAAATATTTATCCCACGGGTGTGTTTTTATGGTATAATGTTTAGTTACCAGATATAATAGAAATAAGAGTACCAGGTTGAGAGAGGTAGTATGATGACCGCAATTTCGTTTTCTAAGGACTTTACCATAACAAAAAAGGAGACCGTTGACAGGCTAGAAAAGGGTGTCCAGAATATAAAACCTTTAAATATAAACTCAAAAGATGTCATAGCGGACATGAGAAAGAGAGAAGAGAAATTATTACATGCGCTCCGCTCCAGGATTTAATGAAGTGGCTGGCGCGTCCATTTATAGTGAAAGGAGTGAGTCCTATTGAATTTTGTTAGAAAGGTTGCAAACAGTAATATACTGGCAAGCAT
>JALHFC010000003.1 GCA_022839445.1 Pelotomaculum sp. | reverse complement strand
AAGGCAGGGAAATAAAACTACAGGGAGTAATGTTATTGTTGTTGGAGCGGGGTTAGCAGGAGCCGAGGCGACCTGGCAGGCGGTAAAGAGGGGAATAAATGTCAAAGTTTATGAAATGCGACCCGGGAAACAAACTCCTGCGCACAAAAGCAGTGATTTTGCCGAATTGGTCTGCAGCAATTCCTTTCGGGCCGGTTCTTTAGAAAATGCGGTTGGACTCTTAAAAGAAGAAATGCGGCGCTTCGACTCACTGGTCATGAGTTGCGCGGACAAGACAAGAGTGCCCGCGGGCGGCGCCCTGGCTGTTGATAGAAATCTATTTGCGCAATGTGTAACCGGAGCGCTGTCGCAACATCCTCTGGTGGAAACCTACCGAAAAGAGGTGACTGTGATACCGGACGGCGAGGTGGTGATCCTGGCCACGGGTCCGCTGACATCAGAGTTATTTTTATTTTTACGATGCCGTTGCGCCTGTCGTCACATTAGATTCCATCAATATGAGCAGGGTATTTCTTTCTTCACGCTATGGCAAGGGTGAAAACGCTTATTTGAACTGTCCGATGGACAAGGATGAATATGAGACTTTTTGGGGGGCCTTGGTTAAGGCTGAAAAAGCGCCGCGCAAAGAGTTTGACCAGGAAAAACATTTTGAGGGCTGTATGCCGGTTGAAGCTTTGGCGGCACGGGGAAAAGACACACTGCGCTACGGTCCGTTAAAACCGGTGGGACTTATCGACCCGCGGACGGGCAGGCGGCCTTATGCGGTAGCGCAGTTAAGGCAGGAAAACAACGAATGTACCATGTACAACCTGGTAGGGTTTCAGACCGGCCTGAAATGGGGTGAACAGCGCCGTGTTTTTAGGCTAATCCCTGGCTTGGAAGATGCTGAATTTGTCCGCTTCGGGGTTATGCATAGAAATTCTTATATAAATTCCCCTGTGTTGTTGGAACCTTCTTTTCAGTCAAAGAAGCGCCCGGTCCTTTTCTTTGCCGGCCAGATCACCGGTGTGGAAGGTTATGTTGAATCGGCGGCTGCAGGGCTGATGGCAGGTATTAACGCCGCCCGCCTCGCAGCAGGGAAAGAAACGCTGGTTTTTCCCAGAGACACTGCTCATGGTTCCCTGGCGTATTATATAACTACGGCTGATCCGGCTCATTTTCAGCCGATGAATGTAAATTTCGGATTATTCCCCCCGCCGGCCGCTAAAATCAGGGGTAAGAAAGAACGCTACAGGATGCTGGCCGGCAGGGCCCTGGAATCAATCGAAAGGTTTAAATATAATGTATGACTACATAGATAATTTTTTAATTTATCTTCGTGTTGAGAAAAACGCCTCCCCCAGGACGGTGGAGAGCTACCAAAAGGATCTTTTCCACGGACTTGATTTTTTTGCGCCCCAATTGGGAAAGGCGGATTATGATGTTGTACCCGTGGATGTAGACCATAGGGTGTTTCGTGATTACTTGGCCTGGATGCAAAAACAGGGACTGGCCCGCAGCACTATAGCCAGGCGCCTGGCAGCATGGCGTTCTTTTTTCCGTTATTTGGTGCGGGAAAAGATTGTTTGCGATAATCCCATGGTCAAGGTTTATAGCCCGAAGCTGGAAAAAAGGCTCCCGCTTTTCTTGTGTGAAGGTGAGGCGGCAATGCTAGTGGAGGCGCCGGATTTGACTCACCCTTTAGGGGTGCGTGACCGGGCGCTTCTTGAGACCTTATATGCCGCCGGCTTAAGGATAAATGAGCTTGTATCGCTAGATACCGGGAACCTTGATCTGGGCGGTGGCTATATGCGGGTAATGGGTAAGATGGCCCGGGAAAGGCTGGTTCCTCTCGGTTCGCAAGCCGTTACGGCACTGCGGAAGTATCTGGCTGAAGCGCGACCAAGGTTGCTCGCAAACGCCACGGTGAAAAGGATGAACAATGCTGTTTTTCTTAACCGCTGGGGCGAAAGGCTTTCGGCCCGGGGAATCCGCAAAATATTGAACAAATACGTAGAAAAGATTAGTCTAGAAAGAAATATTAGCCCGCATACACTGCGCCATTCGTTTGCCACCCACCTTTTAAACGCAGGTGCGGACATGCGTACGGTACAGGAGCTTTTAGGCCATATCCGTCTTACAAGTACCCAGATTTACACCCATGTAACCAGTGAAAGGCTAAAACAGGTGTACCGAAAGGCCCACCCGCGGGCACTGGAGTAAAAATAATCGAAAGGGGATAAAAATGTTTCACGCCACAACAATAGTAGCGGTTAAAAAAGATGGAAAAGTAGCGGTTGCCGGTGACGGTCAGGTGACCTTAGCCCAAAATACCATCGTTAAAAAAGGGGCCAAAAAAATAAGGCGCTTGTATAAAGACAAAGTAATTGCCGGGTTTGCCGGGTCAGTGGCCGATGCGTTCACACTATTCGGTAAATTTGAGGGCAAACTGGAAGAATTCCGCGGCAATTTACAAAGGGCTGCCGTGGAACTGGCCAAGGAATGGCGGACAAACAAAATTTTGAGGGAGTTGCAAGCCCTTTTAATTGTTGCCGGCAAAGACGATCTATTGATAATATCCGGTAGCGGTGAGGTCATCGAGCCAGACGACGGGATCGCGGCCGTCGGTTCGGGCGGGCCGTACGCCCTTGCCGCAGCCCGTGCCCTGGCCGGGCACACAACAATGGAGGCCAAAGACATTGCCCGCGAAGCGCTATCTATTGCCGCCGACATATGTGTTTATACAAACGACAACATTACTGTTGAAGAAATAGGGTCTTCTAGTGAAGGAGCGTAATGACTATTGTGCCGGCGACCGCCCGGCTCACTTAATATATAATCATGGAGGGCAATGATAATGAAAGAGCTGACACCAAGGCGTATCGTCGAGGAGCTTGACAAATACATTGTTGGCCAGAATAAGGCTAAGAAGGCAGTAGCGGTAGCCCTGCGCAATCGCTACCGCCGCAAAATGCTTTCGGAGGACTTCAGGGACGAGGTAATCCCGAAAAATATCCTGATGATCGGGCCGACCGGAGTCGGTAAGACCGAAATTGCCAGGCGTCTAGCTAGGCTGGTTAAAGCCCCGTTTGTAAAAGTGGAAGCAACAAAATTCACAGAGGTGGGCTATGTAGGTAGGGACGTGGAAAGCATGATCCGTGACCTGGTTGAAACATCCATACGGATGGTTAAACAGGAAAAGCTAGCTATAGTACAGGAACGGGCCGAAAAAATAGCCCGGGAAAAGATTGTAGAACTTTTAGCTCCCTACCCTATGCAGGAGACATCCCCGCGCAACCCCTTAGAGATGCTTTTTGGATCTGCCAAACCGGTGGAGCAGGTGGATAAAAGCCAAGAGCAGAAAGCAAAGAGGGTTGTTTTTGAAAGGGAAATCCTAGGTGAGAAGCTAGCCAAAGGGGAGTTGGAGGAAGAAATTATACAAATCGAGGTAGAAGACAACAAGCCGCCGATGCTGGAAGTGTTTACCGGTTCCGGTATGGAAGAAATGGGGGTTAACCTGCAAGATATGCTCGGGGGGTTTTTCCCCAAGAAAAAACACAAGCGCAGGGCGACGGTAAGAGAAGCCCGCAAAATTTTAACTCAGCAGGAAGCTCAAAAACTAATAGACATGGATGAGGTAACGACAACTGCGGTCAAGCGGGTTGAGGAGGACGGGATTGTTTTTCTTGATGAGATTGACAAGATCGCCGGACGGGAGGGTTATGGTCCCGATGTTTCCAGGGGAGGGGTGCAGCGCGATATCCTCCCGATTGTCGAAGGTTCAACCGTTATAACGAAATATGGACCGGTCAAAACCGACCATGTCCTGTTTATTGCCGCAGGCGCTTTTCACACTTCCAAGCCGTCCGATCTGATTCCGGAATTGCAGGGACGTTTTCCAATTCGTGTTGAACTGGAAAGCCTTACCCGTGAAAATTTTCAACAAATATTGACAGAACCGAGAAACGCCTTGATTAAGCAATACGTTGAATTATTGGCCACAGAAGGTCTTAGGGTTAAATTTTCGCAAGATTCTCTTGTAGAAATTGCTGAGATAGCTTATACTGTTAATGAACAAACGGAGAATATAGGCGCTAGGCGCCTGCATACCATCTTGGAAAACCTTTTAGAAGAAATTTCTTTTAACGCGCCGGAAATGTCCGGAAAAAAGATCGAAATAGACCGCGAAGCTGTTGTTGAAAAATTGGGGGAATTGGTTAAAAATGAGGATTTAAGTCGCTATATATTGTAACTGTGGAAAGAAGGGTTAGGATGAAAGAATTACTGGGAAAGACCCGTGAAATAAATAAAATACTACAAAAGTCGGCAGGTAGCGCTGTTGATTTTAATGAAATAGCTGCTGTTTTAAGTGAAAATATTGGCGCCAGCATTTATATCTTAGACAGGTCGGGAAAAGTCCTCGGCTATGCCTATTTAAAAGGCTGGAAATGTGATATTATGAAAAATATTGTTGAAGGTCGCGGGGGTTTTCCTGAGGATTACAATAAAAATTTACTATCGTTTGATAAGACTCATGCTAATTTCTGTCAGACTGCAAACTCATGTGTCTTTGTGGAAACCCGCTGCCGGTACAACAATAAAATCACTACGGTTGTGCCTATTGTCGGTGCCGGTGTGCGTCTTGGCACTTTGATCCTAGCTAAATTTGAAAATTGCTTTAATGACGAGGACCTTATTTTAGGCGAGTATGGCGCTACCGTTGTCGGTATGGAAATATTAAGGGAAAGGGCCGAAAGGATTGAAGAGGAGGCGCGCAAACTAGCCGCCGTGCAGGTTGCTATCGGCACTCTTTCCTATTCCGAACTGGACGCGGTCCAACATATATTTGATCAACTAGAGGGTGACGAAGGGCTTTTGGTGGCCAGCAAGATTGCCGACCGGGTCGGGATCACACGGTCAGTTATTGTCAATGCCTTACGTAAATTTGAGAGCGCCGGTGTCGTTGAGTCGAAATCTTTAGGTATGAAAGGCACATACATCCGCGTCTTAAACGATCGCTTGATGGAGGAGCTGGAAAAGAATAAACAACACTGATGCAGTAAAGAAGACATGTTGAAGCTTAAAAATAATAGTAGATAGCAGTAACCCCGGCTTGCGCCAGGGTTTTGTTTATGATAAAATTCTTTTTGGTGTGAATTACACACGCTGCCGGATTTGTGTAAGGGTGCCCGGTTTGGCGGGCCTTACAGGGGATGAGGGTAGCGGAGGGACAAAACCAAAGGGAGAGGAGGTGTAACATGTGGCTGTTATTTCAATGAAACAACTTCTAGAAGCCGGGGTCCACTTTGGACACCAGACCCGTCGCTGGAATCCCAAAATGGCGCCTTATATATTTACAGACCGCAATGGTATTTATATAATAGATTTACAGAAAACGGTCAGAAAAGTCGATGAAGCATATAATTTTGTTAAGCAACTATCTTTAGAAGGAGAAAGCGTTTTATTTGTCGGTACCAAGAAACAAGCCCAGGAAGCAGTAAGGGAAGAAGCAGAACGTTGTGGTATGTTTTATGTAAACAAGCGTTGGCTTGGCGGTATGCTTACCAATTTCCAGACAATCAGGCGCCGTGTTGACAGGCTTCACGAGCTTGAAAAAATGGAAGTGAACGGCTCGCTGGAGGTTCTACCTAAAAAAGAAGTGGCAGAGCTGATGCATGAAAAAGAAAAGTTGCAGAAGTTTCTGGGCGGTATAAAAGATATGCGGCGTTTGCCGGCGGCGTTGTTTGTCATCGATCCCCGGAAAGAGCGTATTGCTGTTGCTGAGGCGCGTAAGCTGGGAATTCCTATCGTTGCTATTGTAGATACCAATTGCGATCCCGATGAAATTGATTATGTCATACCTGGTAACGACGATGCTATAAGAGCTGTGCGCCTATTAACCGCCAAAATGGCCGAGGCTGTCCTTGAAGGCAAGCAGGGAGAGCAACTCGCAGAATAAATGTAAATGCCGGGCGGGGGCTAGCCTTTAAGTAATACCCCTGCCTTTTTTCTGCCTTAATATCCTGCAAATTGGATATAATAATATATACAGGAATTACCTGCTAAAAAGGAGGAGTGTTGTAACATGTCTATATCGGCTAGTTTAGTAAAGGAACTTCGTGAGCGCACGGGCGCCGGGATGATGGATTGTAAAAAAGCGCTTTCTGAAACCGGTGGTAATATTGAAAAAGCCGTTGTATTTTTAAGAGAGAAAGGCTTGGCCGCCGCAGCTAAAAGGGCGGGGAGAATAGCTGCCGAGGGTTTAGTTGAATCGTACATACACGGCGCCGGGAAAATCGGAGTTTTGGTAGAAGTAAACTGTGAGACAGACTTTGTAGCAAAAACAGAAGATTTTAAAGGCCTGGTCAGAGACATTGCCATGCAGATTGCGGCTTCAAAGCCCGAATATGTATCACGGGAAGAAATATCCGGTGAAGTAATTGAAAAAGAAAAGGATATCTTGCGCGCGCAAGCGCTAAACGAAGGCAAACCGGCGAAAATCGTGGACAAAATGGTGGAGGGCCGGATTGAAAAGTATTATAAGGAAGTATGCCTTTTAGAGCAACCCTTTATTAAAAATACGGACATAACAGTTCGCCAGCTTTTAACGGAAAATATCGCGAGGATTGGCGAAAACATTACAGTTAGGCGTTTTGCCCGCTTTGAACTGGGTGAGGGACTTCAGAAAAAGCAGTGTGATCTAGCTATGGAGGTTGAGGCAATTACCCAAAATAAAAGTAAATAATATTTTTCCAAAAGGATTTTGGAAAGGATTGTAGAATATCTCTGGGTGGACTGGAGGTAAATGCCTGGATGGATAACATTCCAAAATATAGGCGTGTAGTTTTGAAGTTGAGCGGGGAGGCATTAGCCGGCGCCCAAGGCTACGGAATAGATCCCGATGTGGTAAATACCATTGCCAGACAAATTAAAGATGTTGCGGACGATGGAGTGGAGTTAGCCGTTGTAACCGGGGGGGGGAACATCTGGCGTGGTGTAGCGGGAAGCGCCAAAGGAATGGACCGGGCAACGGCGGATTATATGGGTATGCTGGCGACGGTAATGAACTCGCTGGCGTTGCATGACGCGTTGCAAAAGCACGGCATGGATCCGCGGACCATGACTGCTATAGAAATGAGGGAGGTAGCGGAGCCTTACATCATGCGCCGCGCCATCAGGCACATGGAGAAAGGAAGGGTGGTAATCCTAGCCGCCGGCACAGGAAATCCATACTTTTCCACGGACACTACCGCTGCCCTCAGAGCAGCCGAAATAGAAGCCCAAGTTATACTGATGGCAAAGCGGGTGGACGGTGTATATGATTCCGACCCGCTTAAAAATAACAAGGCCATAAAGTTTGACAAACTTTCATATATTGAGATGATTAACCGGGGGTTAGGGGTCATGGACGCAACCGCCGCCTCCCTATGCATGGACAACAAAATACCGCTGATTGTTTTCAATTTAAACGTAGAAGGCAATATCAAAAAAGCTATTTACGGCGAAAAAATTGGAACTTATATCGGAGGCGATTCAAATGATGAAAGAGATATTCAAAGAAGCTGAAAGTAACATGAAAAAAACCATCGAGGTTGTAAAAAAGGAACTGGCCTCGATGCGTGCCGGACGCGCTACGCCCGCCCTGTTGGATAAGATAATGGTAAATTATTACGGTACCCCGACACCGGTTAACCAACTTGCCAATATCTCTGTTCCGGAGGCAAGGCTTCTCGTTATTCAGCCGTGGGACAAGAGCTCTTTACCTGAAATTGAGAAAGCTATTCTGAAGTCGGACCTTGGTATTAATCCTTCCAACGACGGCGCCGTGATCCGGTTGGTCATACCGCAACTCACTCAGGAAAGACGCGCCGAGTTAATGAAAGTAATTAAGAAAAAGGCTGAAGAAGGAAAAGTAGCAGTTCGCAACATTCGCCGGGAAACCAATGACCTACTAAAAGCTATGCAAAAAGACGGGGATATATCTGAAGATGAGCATAAGCGCCGGCAGGATGAAGTCCAGAAACTGACCGATCGGCTGATCAAGGAGATAGATGATATCTTGTCCGCCAAAGAACAGGAGATCATGAAAATATAAATGGACGAGCACCCTGACGTAGCTGGTTTTCCCCTTGAAAAAGCACTCGATGTATGTAAATCTTTAGGGTTTGAGGTTGACGTGTTGATCACCGGACCTGTTAAGGCGTCTATAGAGAAAGGTAAGCCGAGAGCTGTTCGCTTTAACAGGGTCTCTAAAGATAGAGGGGTGGTAACTGTGGTCTTTGAGAAACCATAAAAGGGAGGAGGTGGATACTTTGGCATATAAAATAACGGATGAGTGCTTAGCATGTGGATCTTGCTTGGATGCATGCCCTAATGACGCGATTATAGAAGGTGACATCTATTCCATTGATCAAGATAAATGTGAGAACTGTGGCGCCTGTGTCGATGCTTGCCCGACGGGAGCCATTATCGAAGAGTAATGGATTTAACCCCCTCACATGAGGGGGTTGTTTATATGTAGATATTAAACGGCCATAATAGCCAAAGGGCTGTATTTGCCGCGCGGTGTTTTCTACAGGAGGCAAAATTGTTATGTCTGGAGATATTTTGCAAAGACTTTTGGATACAATTGACTGGGGGCGGCTACCTGCCCACATAGCCATTATTATGGACGGAAACGGCCGGTGGGCTACAGAACGTGGTTTGCCCAGGGCATTCGGTCACCGGGCCGGAATGGATTCCTTAAAAGACATAGTCAGGATTTGCGGGGAGCTAAAGATAAGTTATTTAACTGTGTACGCTTTTTCAACGGAAAATTGGAAAAGGCCCATGCAAGAGGTAAATGTTTTGATGGATTTACTGGTAGAATATCTTGGACGGGAAATTAATGAGCTTTGTCAAACCGGTGTGCGGCTAAATCCTATCGGCAGGCTGGGTGAGTTGCCGCTTAGAGCTCAAAACGCCTTACAGGCGGCGGTGGAACGGACAAGAGCAAATGAAGGCCTTTCTTTAAATATTGCTTTAAACTACGGCGGGCGTGTGGAAATTGTTGATATGGTCCGGTCTATCGCTGAGGATGTTAAAAAAGGCTACATAAGCATTGAACAGATTGATGAAAAACTAGTGTCTAGCTGCTTGTATACGACCGGCCAACCAGATCCCGATCTGCTTATTAGACCGTCAGGTGATTTGAGGATTAGCAACTTTTTGCTATGGCAACTAGCGTATACGGAGTTTTGGCACACAGACATTTTGTGGCCGGACTTTCGCCGCGTTCACCTGTTACAAGCTCTGGTTGATTATCAAAGACGGGAGCGCCGTTTCGGAGGTTTGAAAAATGTCAATTCGACCTGACGGGCTGGTGAGGATGTGCTCCAGCAAAGATTCCTAAGCGCTTTATTGGGAGTCCCCCTGATTGTACTGGCAGTTTGGTTCGGGGGTATCCCTTTATTGTTGCTAATAGGGTTGGTTATTGTCCTGGGATCGAAAGAAATAACAGGAATGCTAACCAGGTTGGGTTTGAAACCGTCGCTAGGGCTGGCCATAGCCGGTGGTTTAATCATGACCGGCGGCGCATATTTATATAGCGATGGCTACCCGGGTCCTACCATAACTGTAATTCTATTTCTGCACCTAATTACTACGGTTGCTTATTACCCGCGATATTCCCTGCTGGACAGCGCCGGCACCATGATGGGGACATTATACGTCGGCTTGCTAAACTATTTCTTCCTGGTGAGAAGTCTACCCGACGGCTGGATTTGGCTTATTTTTACGCTAGCGGGTACGTGGGCCTGCGATACAACAGCTTATTTTGTAGGGAAGGCCTTCGGCAGGAGAAGATTAGCCCCGGAATTAAGCCCCAAAAAAACATTGGAAGGGGCTATCGGGGGGATAATGGGTAGTGTTTTGGCCGGATATTTATTTGCGCTTATATATCCTTTTCTACCTTTGTCCAAAATGTTGCTATTGGGTTTGTTAGTAGGCGCGGCGGCAGAAGTGGGAGATTTGCTGGAGTCGGCGTTTAAAAGACAGGCCGGCGTCAAGGATTCCAGTAAGTTGATCCCCGGTCACGGCGGTATTTTGGACCGTATTGACAGCGCCTTGTTTAGCGCCCCGCTTGTATATTATTATGTACTTTTGTTTGTTAATAATTGAATTGAGGTGAGTGCTTAAGTGCCTAGACCGCTATTGTTGATCATTTATACTGCCGTTGCTATACTAGCTGTTATGGTAGCTTTTAAATACATACTTCCCATCCTGGTCCCGTTTATTATCGCCTTTATTTTCACCATACTGATGGAACCGTTAATAAAAGTCCTGCAACGCCGGGTAAAGATGCCGCGTGGGTTTGCAGCTATGACGGCAATGGTTGTTTTTTTTGGGGGCATTGCCGTTCTGTTTTCAGCGATTATCCTTCGCCTGATCGAGGAGTTGATCCGGCTTTCCGCTTCACTGCCTGGTCTAGAAAACGAAATCGCGTTTTATTATAGTAACCTGGTTGAAAGGGCAACTGCTTTTTACGTCACACTTCCCCAATGGGCGATTACTTCCCTAGAAAAAAATATTACCGGTCTTACCTCAAACCTCCAGGGTATGATCAGCAAAACGGCAAATTCACTTATGTATTTTGTGTCGGTGGTTCCGGGCGCCATTACTATATTTGTTGTTACTTTGTTGGCCACTTATTTTTTGGCCAAGGATCGTCATCTGATCGCAAACCTGATGATCCGTTTCATGCCGGCTCCGTGGGGTGAAAAGACAGTATTAGTCGCACGCGATGTGACGGGTGCCTTTATAGCTTATCTAAAGGCCCAGTCCATTTTAATTTTTATAACGACTATCATAAGTGTTATTGGCCTAAGTTTGATTGGAGCGGAGTATGCCTTGAGCATGGGTCTGTTAATCGGATTTTTCGACCTGATCCCGGTTTTAGGCCCGGCTACCATTTATATTCCCTGGCTAGTTTGGTCTTTTGCCACAGGAGCGAGTAGCTTTGGGATCAAGTTAACGGTTTTATACATATTGGTTATTGTTACCAGGCAACTTCTCGAAACTAGAATTATATCATCTAACCTTGGTTTACACCCACTGGCCACATTAGTGGCGATGTATGCAGGTTTAAAAACTCTAGGGCTAGCCGGCTTAGTTTTAGGGCCGATCCTTCTTATTGCCATCCAGGCGCTTATAAAAGCAGGGGTTTTAACCCCAATAGCCAAATAGTAATTTTATAAGTGGGCCTCGCGGCGGGTAAAAATTGGCGGTTATTGTCCGATCAAATCAAGGAATTTAAGCCGGTTGCTGTTGCGCTTGCCGGCGAGCAGGAACTAAAATGTTTAAAGAGGGAAATCGCGTCAGGCGGGGGCATTGAACTATTATCCGGCAGGGCCGGTATGGAAAGACTGGCCCTAATGCCTGACTTTGACCTGGCGGTTATGGCTGTAACAGGCGCCGCCGGCATCCGCCCAACTATTGACGCTTTAAGCGCAGGCAAAGATGTGGCCCTGGCTAATAAGGAAACTTTGGTTGCCGCCGGGCGTCTTGTCATGGAATTGTCCGCCCGCAAGAAAGCGTCCATTTTACCGGTTGACAGCGAGCACTCAGCTATCTGGCAATGTCTGGACGGGCGTCAACCAGGCGAAATAGAAAAGATAATCCTTACCGCTTCCGGTGGCCCTTTCCGTGAATTCAGCTTAAAGGAAATGGACAATGTAACTGTAGATATGGCTTTAAATCACCCCAACTGGAAAATGGGGGGCAAAATTACAGTCGATTCCGCGACTCTTATGAATAAGGGTTTGGAAGTGATTGAAGCAAAATGGTTATTTGATGTAAGTTACTCGAAAATAGAGGTAATAGTCCATCCCCAGAGCATTATTCATTCGGCCGTCGAGTTTTTAGACGGCTCGGTTATCGCCCAAATGGGGCTGCCTGATATGCGGCTACCGATACAATATGCCCTCACTTACCCAAACCGTGTCGCCGGCCCGGCCCCGAGGCTGAAGCTTATAGATTTGCAGGGATTGACCTTTGAAGCGCCCAACACCCAAAAATTTCCCTGCT
Source organism: Pelotomaculum sp. (assembly GCA_022839445.1). Lineage (GTDB taxonomy): Bacteria > Bacillota > Desulfotomaculia > Desulfotomaculales > Pelotomaculaceae > JALHFC01. Next base: position 33,814 of record JALHFC010000003.1, on the reverse strand, counting down.
TGCGGCTTGCCTATGAGGCGGGTTTAGCCGGCGGTACAGCGCCCGCAGTTTTAAGCGCCGCCAATGAGGTGGCCGTGGCGTCGTTTTTGCAAGGCGCTCTGAAGTTCACTTGCATTCCGGCAGTTATAGAAAGCGTATTGCAAAAACATCATTCCGTCAGTTGCCCGGAACTGGACGAAATTATGGAAGCGGACTGCTGGGCCAGGGAAACCGGGTATAATATAATCAGGAATCTTATATAATTTTGAGGTGCGTCCAATGACAACATTTTTCGCTTCCATATTTGTATTCGGTCTGCTGATAGTTATACATGAGCTTGGCCACTTCATGGTGGCTAAGCTGGTGGGAATAAAGGTTTACGAATTTAGCCTGGGCTTTGGTCCGAAACTTGCCAGCATCGGCAAGGGTGAGACGGCGTTCAACTTGCGTGCTGTTCCCCTGGGTGGTTTTGTCCGCATGGCCGGAATGGACCCTAAAGAAGAGCTAGATGAAAAAGACATCGAGCGCGGCTTCAATAGGAAGACTGTTGGGCAGAGGGCAGGAGTTATATTTGCCGGTCCGCTGATGAACTTTATACTAGCCGTGCTGATCCTGGCGGCTACATTTGCCCTGCAGGGGCAACCTGTCCCCTCAAGCGGGACGGGAGTCGGCGAAGTTTTACCCGGTTATCCCGCGCAAGAAGTCGGTATTGTGGCCGGGGATAAAATTGTGGCCATTGATAACCAGCCTGTTGACGGGTGGGTAAACATGGTAAAGGTTATCAACGACAGACCTGGGGAAACAATATCTGTTGCTGTGATAAGGGACGGGACCCAAAAAGAGTTTGAGGTTAAAACCGTTAGCAATGAAAGTGGTATGGGGATGATAGGCATATACCCGGAGGAGGATTATGCCAAAATAGGTGTTTACCAGTCGATTGTCCTGGGCGTGAAATGGACTGTCAATGTTACTGTAATGATCTTGGATTTTTTATCGAAAATGATTTTCGGACAGGCGCCGGCGGATGTAGGCGGCCCGGTACGGGTTGTCAGTGAGATTGGGAAAGCGGCGCAAGTAGGATTCCCCTTTTTGCTCAGGCTATCTGCGTTTCTTAGCATCAATCTGGGCTTGTTCAACTTGCTGCCCATACCGGCGCTAGACGGCAGCCGCATCCTCTTTTTGGGATGGGAAAAGGTCAGGGGTCGCCCGGTTGATCCGGTAAAAGAGAACTTCATCCATTTCATTGGTTTTGGCTTGCTGCTGCTTTTGATGTTGATTATTACTTATAACGATATCCTGCAGATATTTATGCCCGGTAAACTGTTACCCGGGCAATAGTAAAAGAATAACGTTATTTAGTTTTATATAGAGGTGTGTAGGTGTGCAAAGACGCAAGACAAGGCCGGTTTTGATCGGGGGAGTACAGGTGGGCGGGGGCGCCCCGGTAAGTGTTCAGTCCATGACTAAAACCGACACTCGGGATGTAGCGGCCACCGTGGCGCAGATCAATCAACTCGCGGAAGAGGGTTGCGAGATCATCCGTGTGGCTGTGCCGGACCGGGAGGCTGCCGGGGCGCTTCCGGAGATCATGCGTGGTATTACCATTCCGCTAGTTGCCGACATTCATTTTGACTACCGGCTGGCTTTAGAGGCGCTTGCCGCCGGTGTAAACGGGCTTAGAATTAACCCGGGAAATATTGGTGGCCGGGAACGGGTGGAAGAAGTGGTGAAAAGCGCTAAAGAACGGGGCGTCCCTATTCGCATCGGAGTAAACGCCGGTTCGCTGGAAAAGGAGCTATTAAAAAAACACGGTGGTATTACTCCCCAAGCTATGGTTGAAAGCGCTATACGCCACATAAGTATCCTTGAGAGCTTAAATTTTACCGATATTAAAGTGTCCTTAAAAGCGTCGGATGTGCCGCTGATGCTCAAGGCGTACCGTTTGCTGGCGGGTGAGGTGGACTACCCCTTCCATGTCGGTGTGACGGAAGCCGGTACACCGCGCACCGGCGCAGTTAAATCAGCTGTGGGAATAGGCATTCTTTTACATGAAGGGATAGGTGATACCATCCGGGTTTCACTTACCGGACACCCTAGCCACGAGGTGCGGACAGGTTTTGATATATTAAGGGCCCTGGGATTGCGTCGTAGAGGGGTGGAGATAATATCCTGCCCAACTTGTGGGCGTACCCAAATTGATTTGATTAAAATAGCCGAAGAAGTTGAGGAAAGGCTGCAACACTTTGACAAGCCACTTAAGGTAGCTGTCATGGGTTGCATCGTAAACGGGCCAGGTGAAGCCAGGGAAGCCGATGTGGGAATTGCCGGGGGAAAGGGCGCCGGCCTTATCTTTCGGGCAGGAGAGGTGATCAGGAAGGCGCCGGAGGATAGGCTGGTAGAAGAGCTGATAAGGGAAATAGAAACCATTTAAAAACAATGTGTTTGAAAAGATCTTGCAAGGAAGGTATGGAACATACGCAGGCTTAATAAAGTTCTTATATTATCGGTTACAGTGGGCGCCGGACATATGCGCACGGCTGAGGCTTTGAAAAAGGCGGCCGGGGTCCTTTATCCGGAAGTAGATGTCGTAATTTTAGATACTTTCCGGTATGCAAGCCCGTTATTGGAAAAGGTTGTTATCGGCGCTTACATGGAAATGCTAAAAAAAACACCTACGATATATGGCTATCTATATCGCCAGTCGGAATGCGGCCGGCCTTTATCCGGTCGCGGCAAACTTGAGTTTAATAGAATCTTAAACGCATTGGCTGCGCCCAGGCTGGTGGAATATGTAAAGGATTACCGGCCCGATGTGATAGTATGCACTCACCCCTTTCCGCTCGGCATAGCTTCACGTTTAAAGAATAAGGGGATTTTCCGGGGACAGCTGTTTGCTTCAATAACAGATTTCACGATCCATTCTTTTTGGGTGTTTCCGGAAGTAGACTATTACCTGGTTGGATCGGAAGTGTTAATTCCCCAGTGTCAGGAATACGGGATTGGGCCGGAGCGTGTACGGGCAACCGGAATACCTATAGACACGGCTTTTGAAAAACAGTATGATAAACACCGGATAAAAAAGCAAATGGGGCTTGATGCGGACACACCGGCCATCTTGCTTATGGGCGGGGGGCTTGGGATGGGTCCTTTGGAGCAGGCGCTAAAAATACTGGACAATACCCGGAAGCAATACCAGTTGATAGTTGTGACAGGTGCTAATAAGGCCTTGCAGGAAAAATTAAATAAAATGGTCCGCCACCTGACATGCAAGGTAAAAGTGTTTGGTTTTGTCGACAATATTCATCACTTAATGGCAGCCTCAGACTTTATGGTAGGAAAAGCAGGGGGTCTGACTTGTGCCGAAGCGGCGGCCATGAGTTTGCCGGTGTTGATAATCGATCCCCTTCCAGGTCAGGAGGAAAGAAATACGGAATTTATGGCGGCTTCGGGGGCAGGTGTAAGGATTGGTGAAAAAGATCTACCGCAGGCAGTGCAGGAGTACCTGGCAGAACCGGATAAACTAGCGGGAATGGCTTGCGCAGCCTCGAAGATCGGTAAACCGGAAGCAGCCAAAGACGCGATCAGGATTATGGTTGAAGCTGTTAATTACTACCGGCGGGACATAAACAGCCTTAAAATCCACTTGCCAACAAAAACCTTCTATGATATACTAACTTTGGTTTGCGGCAAGGTTGATTTTTCGCCTGTAGGAGTGGGTATCGCCCACTCTTTCGTCTTATTTAGAGTGTAAAGAGTACCTGCGAGGAGGATTCCCCGTGTCTAAACTAAAAACTGCAGATATCGTCAAAGAAATGGTTTTGCCTTTAGTTCAGGAATTAGGTTTAGAACTGGTAGATGTAGAGTTTGCTAAAGAAGGCGGCCAATGGCGCCTTCGGATTTTTATCGATAAGCCGGCCGGTGTCGGCATTGAAGATTGCCAACGCTTGTCAGAAGAGCTAAACGGGCTGCTAGATAAAAAGGACCCGATACCCCAGTCTTATGTTTTAGAAGTATCATCGCCAGGGATCGAGAGGCCTTTAAAAAAGCCGGATGATTATGACCGTTTCGCCGGAAGTCTGGTAACTATTAAAACTTTTATTCCGTTTGGCAACAAAAGAAAATTTACCGGACGGATCATAGGTATAAACGGGAACCGCGTGACCGTCGACGTGGAGGGTGTAGAATTAATATTACCTTACGAGCAAATAGCGTCGGCCCGTCTTAAGGTGGAATTTTAATTGTTCGGGGAGGAAGGAACATGAACACCGAATTTTTGGAAGCCCTGAAAGACCTGGAAAGCGAAAAAGGGATTTCAGTTGATGTACTGCTGGAAGCTATCGAAGCGGCGCTACTTTCTGCTTATAAACGAAATTTTGGATCCCTCCAGAACGCCCGTGTTCATATAGATCGCGAAACCGGGGATTTTAAAGTTTTTACCCAGCTTACAGTAAGCGAAAAGGTGGAAGACCAGCGCCAGGAAATAACAGTCGAAGCGGCGCGTAAAATAAACCTTAATTATGTAGAGGGCGATATTGTTGAAATTGAAGTAACACCCAGGAATTTCGGCCGGATTGCTGCCCAAACAGCAAAGCAAGTTGTAGTACAAAGAATTAGGGAAGCTGAGAGAAACATTATATTTGAAGAGTTTGCCAACCGTGAGGGGGATATTATAAATGGTGTCATCCAGCGTGTCGAGCAAAAAAATGTATATATTGAACTAGGGAAAACCGAGGCTATTCTAGCCCCTTCTGAGCAGATGCCCGGTGAGGAATACCGGCAGGGGGAAAGAATTAGAGCCTATATTATAGAAGTTAGAAAAACAACAAAAGGGCCGCAAATTCTTGTTTCCCGCACACACCCCGGCCTTTTGAAGCGCCTTTTTGAGCTGGAAGTGCCGGAACTTCATGAAGGCGTGGTGGAGCTTAAGGGCATCACCCGGGAAGCGGGCGCCCGCTCCAAGATAGCGGTTTGCTCAAGGGAAGACAATGTCGATCCGGTCGGCGCCTGTGTGGGGCCAAAAGGGATGAGGGTTCAAAATATAGTAAATGAACTAAACGGCGAAAAAATTGACGTTATCAAATGGAACCCTGATCCGTCAAAGTACGTGGCTAATTCATTGAGTCCCGCAAAGGTTATGGCAGTTGAAATATGGGAAGAAGAAAAAGTTGCGCGGGTTATTGTTCCGGATTACCAGCTTTCCCTGGCAATCGGCAAAGAAGGGCAGAACGCCCGGCTAGCTGCCAAATTAACCGGATGGAAAATCGACATCAAAAGCGAATCTCAGATGAAGGAAATATATCCCGAAGAATATGGCGAGCTTTTTGAAAAAGGGTACGAATAGGAGGAAGGCCGGTGCCCAAAGTCAAAAAAATACCTTTGCGCATGTGTGTAGGGTGCCAGGAGATGAAGCCAAAAAAGCAGTTGGTGCGGGTTGTGCGTACCCCCGATGAAAAAATCGAGGTTGATCTTACCGGAAAGCGCTCCGGTCGGGGCGCATATATTTGTCCCGACTTGGAATGCCTAACTAAGGCGATAAAAGGGAAACGCCTGGATAGAGCCCTACAACGTCCGGTCGGCCAGGATGTAGTGGACGCCTTAAGGCAGAAGTTGGTGAAGTAGTTGTTTTTAGATAGGATGATTGGCTTGGGGCAACGCGCGGGAAAATTAATATCCGGTGAAATTGCAGTTAAAAGCGCTCTGACCAGGGGGAGTGTAAAGCTCCTGGTAATTGCGGCTGATGCGGCGCCCAATACGCAGCGGGAATTGACCAGGATATCGAGTTTGAAGAATGTTCCCACCATATCATATGGTTCAAAGGAGTTAATGGGCAGGCTAACCGGAAAGTCGCCCCGCTCTGCGGTGGCTTTTACGGATAAACACATGGCCTGCGGGGCCCTGGGGGTCATAGGAAGGGGAGATGTCAAATTTAAAAGCTAAAAACTTGGAGGTGGTTGAATGGTAAAAAAAAGGGTCTATGAGCTTGCTAAAGAACTGAACGTGGAAAGCAAAGAGCTGATTAGCGCAATGGGAAGTATGGGAATTACCGTAAAGTCCCACATGAGTACAGTCGAGGAAAATGAAATCGGACAATTAATGCGACATTTCGGGAAAGAAAGCCCCAAAGGGAAAAAAGCTGCAAGCGCTCCACCGGTAGCCGCCGGGGGATCGAAGACTGCTGTGGGCCAAAAGGGACAGGCCGGTAAGAAAGCTCCTAAAAGCGGGTACAAAAGTGAGGGTAGGGGCGCCAGGACTGATCATTTCTCCGGAACCGGATTGGTAGACCGTGTACCTTCACGCCCCCCGGACAGGCGCTTTCAGGAAAGGTCAAAGCAACCGGAAAGGCCTTGGAGCCAAACAAGACCAAAAGTAGCAGAGGGGCAGCGGGATAACGTCTTGCAAGACAAACAACAGGAAAGCCAGCGTCAGGAACGAAGCCAGACCCGGCCAACTCAAGGAAAACCGGTTTCCAGCGCAGGCCCTGTCCAGCGCCAGGGCCGCCAGTATAAAGGAACGGGCAAGCCGGCTGATTGGCGTCAAGGACCGGCGCCTAAGCCGGGTGGCGCATCAACAGGCGCCAGGCCCCAACAAACCATCGATCGCGGGCCACGCCAAAGCAGCCAACCGGGAACAAGGCCAAAACCCCCCGAACGTCCTGCGTATGCCGGCGCCGGGCACCCTAAAACGCCAAAAGTTGAACAACCGGCTGCACGCCCGGACGAAAAGGGCAGACCGGCTGGAGATAAGGGCAAATTTGTAGATAAACAGAAGCCGCCGGCTAAAACTACTTTTCCAAAAACCCCGGCCAAAGGCCGATCGGAAAAACGCAACGATATAGCCGCGCATGCCGAAAAAAGGTTGCATTCCCGTAGCTCCCGAAAAAGAACAAAGGTTAGGCCTAAGGAACGGCAACTGCCGGCCCAGCCGGTTGAAAAGAAGCCTGTTGTGTTGAGCGAGTCTATCACTGTGCAAGAGATGTCGCAAAAGATCCACAGGAGCCCTGCTGAGCTGATTAAAAAGCTAATGCAGTTGGGCACCCTGGCTACCATCAATCAAGAAATTGATATCGACACATGTGCTATTTTAGCCGGGGAGTTCGGTTATGAGGTAGAAATAAAGTTGCCTGTGGATATGGAAGCAACGCTCATGCAGGAACCTGAGGAGGACATTGACCTTCTACAGGTAAGACCAAGCGTTGTAACTGTTATGGGACACGTTGACCACGGCAAGACTTCTTTGTTGGATGCCATCCGGGAAACAAATGTAACCGCAACCGAGGCGGGCGGTATTACTCAACATATCGGCGCCTACCAGGTTGAGCACAGTGGCAGGAAAATTACTTTTATTGATACACCGGGCCATGAAGCATTCACAGCAATGAGAGCACGTGGCGCGCAAGTGACCGATATCGCCGTCCTGGTGGTGGCGGCGGATGATGGCGTTATGCCCCAAACAGTAGAAGCAATTAATCACGCTAGGGAAGCCGGCGTTCCCATCATAGTGGCTATTAATAAGACAGATAAACCGGGAGCAAACCCTGAACGGGTCAAGCAGGAGCTTACCGAGCATGAACTCGTGCCTGAGGAATGGGGCGGCGACACTATTTGTGTCAATGTTTCCGCGCTTAAAAGGGAAGGCATAAAAGATCTTCTGGAGATGGTCTTACTGGTTTCGGAAATCGGTGAATTGAAGGCCAATCCAAACCGTTCGGCTAGGGGAACGGTGATAGAAGCTGAACTCGATAAGGGGCGTGGCCCTGTTGCTTCTGTATTGATTCAAAGCGGCGCCCTTAATATTGGGGATACCGTCATTGCCGGTCCGGCATTCGGGCGGGTACGGGCCATGATGGATGACAAAGGGCGGCGCATAAAAATAGCCGGGCCGTCGACACCTGTGGAGGTGCTTGGCTTTTCCGAAGTGCCGCGTGCAGGCGATGTATTTATTGTTGTCGAAGATGAAAAGTTAGCCAGGAACATTGTATCCCAAAGACAGACTAGAAAGCGTGAGGAAGGTCTTAAAACTACTTCACGAATATCATTGGAAGACCTGTTTAAACACATTCAAGAAGGTCAGATTAAGGAATTGGGAATAATCATTAAAGCTGATGTCCAGGGGTCGACCGAAGCCCTGCGCCAATCGCTCGAAAGGTTGAATACAGGTGAGGTAAAAGTCAATATTATTCATAGTGGCGTAGGCGCTATCAGGGAAACGGATGTTATGCTGGCCTCGGCTTCAAATGCCATCATTATTGGCTTTAATGTGCGTCCGGATGTAAATGCAAGAAAAGCCGCCGAAAATGAAAAGGTGGACGTGCGACTATACAGGGTTATCTATGACGCTATTGAAGATGTCCGGGCAGCCATGAGCGGCCTTCTTGATCCGGAATACCGTGAGGTCATGACAGGTAGGGTGGAAATTAGAAAGATCTTTAGATCATCTAAGGTTGGCGCCATCGCCGGGTGTTATGTCCTCGAAGGCAAGGTTGAAAGAGATGCCGGCATAAGAGTAGTGCGCGACGGTATTGTCGTTCACGAGGGGAAACTGGATTCATTAAAACGTTTTAAGGATGATGTAAAAGAAGTAGTGCAGGGTTATGAGTGCGGGCTGGCCCTGGAAAAATTCAATGAAATCCAGGAAGGGGATATCATTGAAGCCTTCAGCACTGAGACAATTAAACGCCAGCTGAGCTGATAAAAGCCGGGTAACTGGAATGTGCAGGCTAACCCGGGAACAAAATAAGTTTGTAAGTTTTTCAAATTTCAATATCCAACTTCCAACATGGAGGTGCCTGGAAATGTCCTTCCGTCCTGAAAGGTTGGCAGAAGCTATTAAAAAAGAAGTATCTAGTCTATTAAGGGAAGAACTAAAGGATCCCAGGATAGGTTTTGTTTCTATAACATCTGTTGAAGTTTCAAAGGATTTACGTTACGCTAATATATTTGCCAGTGTTTTTGGTGAACCGGCTGAACAAAAGGCGACCATCGGGGCGCTTCAGAAGGCGCAGGGATTTGTCCGGGGTGAGCTGGCAAAGAGAATTCGCTTGCGTTACACCCCGGAAATTACTTTTAAACTGGATCATTCAATAAGCCGCGGTTCAAGATTGATAGAACTGATGAATGAGGTTAGGGAAAAGGACGGGGCTTTGGATGAGTAAATTAGCGGACGTTGCCCGAGTTATAGAGCGCGCCCAACGTGTGTTGATTTGCGGTCACGTAACACCGGACGGAGATAGCTTGGGTTCGACGCTTGCTTTAGGGTTGACACTGGAGCAACTCGGCAAAACGGTAACCTTGGCAGGTCCTGATCCTGTCCCTGAGATTTATAAATTTTTGCCCGGGGTTGAACGGTTTGTGACAGGCCCCCCGCCAGATGGCAAATTCGACACGTTTATTGTCCTGGATTGCTCAACGCCGGAAAGGCTTGGCGAGGGTTACCGGGATCTGTTGCACCGGGATATGGTGACTGTTAATATAGATCACCATATCGGTTCCGCTGATTTCGGTGAATACAGATATGTTGATCCACACGCAGCAGCCGTGGGGGAAATAGTTTTTGACTTGTTCGGTTTAATGGGGGTAAAAATATCCCCGGAAGCTGCTATTTGCCTTTATATTGCTATTATTACAGATACAGGTTCGTTTCAATATGACAATACAACACCCGGCACCCACCGCCGGGTGGCGAAATTGCTGGAGATAGGTATTCCTGCAACACCGGCCAATATCCGGGTTTATGAGGAAAAACCGAGGGCTTTTCTCCGGTTGTTGGGCGCCGCGCTTAACACCCTATCCGAAAGTCCTTGTGGAAGGGTATGCTGGATGACGATAACCCGTGACATTATTCTTAACGCCGGGGCAGAGGACGAGCATGCGGAGGGTTTGGTTAACTACACCAGGCGGATTAAAGGTGTTGAAGTGGGGCTGCTTTTTCGTGAAACAGCAGCAGGTAGCTACAAAATAAGCTTCAGGTCAAAATATTTTGTTGATGTTAACAAGCTGGCTGCAATATTCGGCGGCGGCGGACACCTGCGTGCAGCCGGATGCGTTATTCAGGGGGATTTAAACAAGATCCGGAAAGAGGTGGTTGCGGCTGCAATCAGGGCCACCGGGGGGAACAATCATTGAACGGAATTATTAACGTGTTGAAACCCCCTGGAATGACATCTCACGACGTGGTGGATTTTATCCGCCGCACCTGTGGTCTAAAAAAAGCAGGGCACACAGGCACGCTAGATCCCGGCGCCGCAGGGGTCCTAGTAATCTGCCTGGGCGTTGCCACCCGGCTAGCAAGGTTCTTTTTAGAGGATGACAAAGAGTATCGTGCTGAAATCACGTTTGGCCTGTCTACCTCATCGGGTGACGCATACGGCGATGTAACCGGTGAATCGGATGCCACAAACCTGACCGAGGACACTGTCCGGGCGGTCTTGCCCCTTTTTACGGGGATAATTGGACAGACACCGCCAATGACGTCGGCTTTAAAACGACATGGAAAAAAGCTGTATGAACTAGCCAGGGCTGGTAAGGTAGTAGAGCGCGAAGAGCGGGTTGTCAACATCTACGATCTTAAGTTTATATGGGGGACAGGCTGGGGAGGGCCACGCCCCAGCGCGCTGTTACATATTTCCTGCCAAAAGGGCGTTTACGTGCGCTCTCTATGTGACGATATCGGCGCATCCCTAGGCTGCGGCGCATACATGTCCTTTTTGGTAAGGACCAGGGCAGGTCCTTTTAATATATCCGAATCTCACACGCTGGAAGAATTGTTAACCGCGTCATCGGCGGGAAATATACGGGAAAAAGTCATTGCCATGAATGACGCGCTTTCTATTTTCCCTGCTGTGGTTGTAAAAAGAAGCTCTGTTTTGCCTGTTCTTTCCGGGGCGAAACTATATCCGCCGGGAGTGTTCCGGATACCGGAGGGACTGGTTGAGGGAGAGCGGGTGCGTCTTGTCGGACCGGAGGGCCTGCTGGCGGTAGCAGAGACTACTTTTGAGCCTGATGATAGGGGAAGATTTGTTTTTAAACCAATTTGCACTCTGGCAAGGCAGAATTAGGGGGGGCTTAAATATTGTTCATATACAGCCGCTGGCATGGCTTGAAAGAAAAACATATGAATCTTGTGGTTGGCCTGGGGAATTTTGATGGGGTGCACCTTGGCCACCAGAAGTTAATTTACGAACTGGTGGCGCTGGCAAAAAGGATTGACGGCACACCGGCCGTGTTCACATTTAATCCCCACCCGCTTGCGGTATTGTGCCCTGGAGACTGCCCTCCCCAGCTTTTGTCCCAAGAATCCAAACAAAACTTAATTGAAAAACTAGGCGTGGAAGTGCTCTTGCAAGCGCCCTTCGACCTTGAATTGGCAAGCATGGCGCCGGATCAATTTATCGAAACCGTGCTTTGCAAGGAGCTGGGAGTCTGCGGTGTAGTGGTGGGTTATAACTACACATTTGGTCACCGTGGTCATGGTAACCCGGCTTTACTTGAAAAGTTGTCTTCCCGGTATGGCTTTCAAATACGGGTAATTCCACCAGTGATGGTTGAGGGGCAAGTGGTTAGCAGCACGCTTGTCAGAAGCCTTATTGCGGAGGGGGATGTTATAGGCGCTGCCAAGTTGCTGGGGCGTTATCCTTTTGCGGAAGGACCTGTTGTTGAAGGGGACAGGCGCGGGGGCGGTATTCTTGGCTTTCCTACCGCTAACCTAGAAATAGGTATGAATACCCTGGTCCCCGCCAACGGTGTCTATTCAGCCAGGGTATTTATTAACGGAGACGTTTATCAAGGAGTTGCAAATGTCGGGATCAAACCTACATTTCACGGTAAAAAAAGAAACATAGAAGTGCACGTTTTGGATTTTTGCCGGGATCTTTATGGTAAATGGATAAAAATAAGTTTTACCAGGCGCCTGAGGGGGGAAAAAAGGTTTGCCTCACCTTCTGAGCTGGTTGAACAAATCAAAAGGGATATTATCGAAGCTAGAGAGCAACGTTCAAATGCCGGTGAATAAACATCCTTTTAGATTAATATAATTTGACGTAGCAGCGTTTACATGAGTTATGGATTATGCTACAATTAACGCGTTAACGTTACCGGACAAAATCAAATGAGCAGTGTAAGTTATGATGGTACATACGTATAGGGAGCGCCTCAACGTAATCAACGGGCGATTGTTTCCATGACATAAAAGGAGACGTTAACAGTGGGGGTTCCGAAGTTTGATTTTCCCGAAGAAGAAATTAAAAAATGGCTCAATTATATTGCACTGATATGCTTAAGTGATGAATTCCAGTCCCTAAAAAAGGAACTTGAAGCGATATATGTTCGCTCGGACATAGAAGATGTCCGGTTACATGCTTTTCAGGATGCCCTATACGCCTTCCTGGCACAAGACGAAGATGACCGGTCATACCAAACTGTTGATGACAGGTATTAGCCAAAGATGAAGGTAATCATAACCGAACACGCCCGAAAAAGACTGCGTGATTTGAGGCAAGATAAGATCGTTGTGTCGGACATTATTATCGCTGCCGGAGGGATACCCGGACGAATTCCGACAGCTACCCGGTTTCGTGGTTTTTTTTCCAAGTCTGGACGGGTCTTTGATATCGTCGCTAAAGATATACCGGGCGGACGCCTGGTAATTACTATAATCGGGAAGTAGAATTCCCGGTGAACTGTAGGCTAGGGAACTTGTTCTCCGGCGGTTAACTTGGCCTACAGTGATGCGTAAAAAAAAGGAGGTGAGCGGCATGGCCTTGACCACAGAGCGAAAACAAGATGTTATTTCTAAACACAAGCTCCATGATAATGATACCGGTTCCCCGGAAGTCCAGGTTGCAATACTGACTGAAAGAATTAATACACTTACCGGACATCTAAAAATTCATAAAAGCGATCACCATTCCCGGCGGGGCTTGTTGAAAATGGTTGGTCAAAGAAGGGCTTTGCTCAATTATTTGCGAGAACGTCATTTTGACCGGTATCGTTCTTTGATTGAAAAGCTTGGCTTGAGGAAATAGGAATGAAGTTGAAGCGGGTTGTTCCCGCTTCTTTGATGTTTAGGAATATGTGTTTTTTTCTTTTAAAAGAAGGAAATAATATTTAAAACGGAGAAGAAACCTTTATTTGTTGTGTAATTATTGCTAAATGATACAGGAGGTAGTTTCCGTAGATGTCAGAAAACCCAGTCTTAATAAGAGAACTTAACGTTGGTGGACGGTCCGTGATCGTCGAAACAGGTCGACTTGCAAAACAAGCCGGCGGGGCCGTTTTTGTCCGTTACGGGGACACGGTCGTCCTTGTCACTGCTACCATGTCAAGCGGTATTAGGACAGGCATTGATTTCTTTCCACTAACGGTGGATTATGAAGAAAGGTTTTATGCTGTTGGAAAAATTCCCGGCGGCTTCATTAAACGGGAAGGCCGCCCCAGTGAAAAAGCAGTTCTTTCGGGCAGATTGATTGACAGGACTATACGGCCGTTGTTTCCGAAGGAAATGCGCAATGATGTCCAGGTGATCGCTTATATTTTGTCGGTTGATCAAGATCACGCGCCGGAAATAGCCGCTATGATTGGCGCCTCAGTTGCTTTGCACATATCGGAGATCCCTTTAAAACATCCCATCGGCGGTGTGATTGTTGGCCGGATTGAAGATAAGTTTGTAATCAACCCCGTGCTCGCGCAGGCAGAAAAAAGCGACATGCACCTCGTGGTTGCCGGTACAAAGGATGCTGTTATGATGGTGGAAGCCGGGGCCAGGGAAGTACCTGAAAGTGTGATTCTAGAGGCCATTGCTTACGGACATAGTGTTGTAAAAGACATCGTCGAATTTATTGTAGAGTTTCGTGAAGAAGCTTTGCGGATGGGACTAGCCAAAGAAAAATTTGTCCCTGGTCAAATAGCGCCTGATCAGACGCTGTCGGAAGTAGTCACAAGGACTGCCACTGAAAGGCTTGACGAGGGTTTGCGCCGGTGTGCAGGTGAAAGGCTGGCTAAACAAGCTAGGGAGTCCTGCCTTAATGAAATAAAAGACGATCTTTTGCAGCAATTTCTGGAGGATTACCCTGAAGAAGAGGCTACCATTAAAAATATTGCCGGTGAGGTTGAAAAAAGTCTGGTAAGGCGTTTGATTGCTGAAGAAGGCCTGCGTATAGACGGGCGTGCCCTGGACGAAGTGCGTTCGATAGCGGTTGAAGTGGGTGTTCTACCGCGCCCGCACGGTACCGGTCTTTTTACCCGCGGTCAAACACAGATCCTTTCCGTTGTAACGCTCGGCACCATTTCTGAGGAACAGATATTGGACGGCCTGGGTGTGGAGGAATCCAAGCGATTCATGCATCATTACAATTTTCCACCATTTAGCACAGGTGAAACAAGGCCGTTACGGTCCGCGGGTAGGCGTGAGATAGGTCACGGGGCCCTGGCAGAGCGGGCGCTTTCGCCAGTAATACCGGTTGAGGAGGAATTCCCGTATACTATCCGTATTGTATCAGAGGCTTTGGAATCCAACGGTTCGACTTCAATGGGCAGTGTCTGCGGTAGTACGCTGGCTCTGATGGACGCAGGCGTTCCCATTAGCGCGCCTGTAGCCGGGGTGGCAATGGGGTTGATTGCGGAAGAAGGCAAATTATTTGTGCTTACGGATATTCAGGGCTATGAGGACCACCTGGGCGATATGGACTTCAAAGTAGCGGGAACAGCCAAAGGTGTTACCGCCCTTCAGATGGACATCAAAATACCGGGCATCACACAGGAAGTGTTTGAGCAAGCCCTGGCTCAGGCCCACGAGGGGCGTGCGCATATCTTAGGTAAAATGCTCGAGGTGATCTCATCCCCAAGACCTGAGCTGTCCCCGAATGCGCCCAGGATCATCCATACCGTCATCGACACAGACAAAATTCGTGATGTAATCGGTCCGGGCGGTAAAATTATAAAGAAGATTGTCGAGGAAACCGGCGCCGATATAGACATTGAAGATGACGGGCGTGTGTTTATAGCCTCGGTTGATCAGGAAAAAGGTAACATGGCGCTTCAGATCATAGAGAGCCTGACCAAAGAAGTTAAAGCCGGAGAAATTTATAATGGCAAGGTGACGAGAATCATGGATTTTGGGTGTTTTGTAGAGATTATCCCAGGCGTGCTCGGGTTGCCGGGCAAGGAGGGACTGGTGCACATTTCTCAACTTGAGCACCACCGGGTAAATAGGGTGGAAGATGTTGTCAAGGAAAACGATATGATCCCGGTGAAGGTGATCGGGTACGATAACCAGGGACGCTTAAAGCTATCCAAGAAGGAAGCGAGCCCGCTCAGTGAGGGCACAGGCTATAAGGATGATCGCACGCAAAGGCCACGCAGGCGAAGGGACACCACACGTGCATAATATATTAAAAAAACCTCGCAAAAAGAGGTTTTTTGTTTTTTAATAATTAGCCCCCTTACTGAATAGGTTTTCTTAAAAGCATTAGGGGGGTAAAATATGCGTTTGTATTTTATAACCTGGGGTAGGAAAAAAATGTCCCCGGGCCTTTTGATTCTTATAGCTGTTTTATTTATGGCTTGGGTATTTGTTAGATCATGGAGTGTTTCTGCTAAAACCGTCATGGCCCCGGTCTATCACGGCAGTGAACACGGAAAAAAAATTGCGCTAACTTTCAATGTGTTTTGGGGCGAGGAATACATACCGCAGATTATTGAACTGCTAAAAGAAGATAATATACCGGTGACTTTTTTTATCGGTGGACAGTGGGCGCAAGACTTTCCGGAATTAACCGGAGAGATTGCCCGGGCTGGACATGAGGTAGGAAGCCACGGTTATTCCCACCCGCATCCGGACGGAATATCAAAATCTAAAAACCTCGAAGAGATTAAAAAAGCTGAGGAAATACTTGAGAAAGTCACGGGATCTAAGCCGGTTCTTTTTGCGCCGCCTTACGGGGAGCGTGGAAAAGCCGTTCTTGAAGCAGCCGGGGAAGCGGGATATAAGACTATTTTGTGGAGCATCGACACTATTGACTGGCAGCGTCCGGACCCTTCTGTAATTGTCAGCCGGGTTGTTGACAAGGCGCACAATGGTGCCATTGTGTTGGCGCACCCCACCGCTCCGACGGTCAGTGCCTTACCACAGATAATTAAAGCGCTTAAAGGACAGGGTTATGAACTGGTGAAGGTTTCAACTTTATTAGAGGATCTCAAAACAGAAGAAAGCAAGGAAACAAACAGTTAAATTATTAATGGTTAAGCCCATAAAAATCATATTTAGGAGGGAAACAGGGAAACCTTTGTTAAGGAAAAGGGGTGGGTCCAAGTTGATATGGCGTAGGTTAACAGGTTATTTGTACCTGGCGTTGGCTTTCTTTTTTTGTTGCACCGGTACGGCATGGTCTTTTGAAACCGTGCCCTCTGCGCCTCTTGTAACGGCAGGGGCGGCTGTCCTGTTGGAAGCCGACAGCGGCCAGGTCCTATACAGTAAAAATGGAACAGCTAAGATGCCGCCGGCCAGCACAACCAAAATTATGACTGTACTTTTAGCTCTAGAGGGGGGAAACCTGGACAGGGTCGTAACTGTCAGCCCGAAGGCAGCTTCGGTAGGGGAAGCTAGCATCGACTTAAAAGCTGGTGAAAAGTTAACCTTGGATGATCTGATATACGGCGCTATGCTCAAATCAGGGAATGATGCTTGTGTCGCTATAGCAGAAAATGTTGCCGGAACGGAGTCAAACTTTGTGCTTTTAATGAATCAAAAGGCAAAGGTCCTGGGGGCGTTAAACACAAGTTTTATCAACACCAACGGCCTTCCCGCGACGGGGCATTTTACAACAGCGCGGGATCTGGCTATAATTACAAGGTACGCGTTAAAAAACCAGTCATTTCAAAAGGCTGTAAGCACGCGGGGAAAATTAATCGGAAGCACAGAGGGGGAACGTTATCTAAATAATACCAACCGCCTGTTGTGGAGTTATGATGGGGCAAATGGTGTTAAGACCGGTACTACGGTGGAAGCCGGCGAATGCCTGGTTGCATCTGCAACCAGGGATGGAAGGCAGTTAATCAATGTAGTATTGCACAGCGAAGATCGCTGGTCGGATTCCACAACACTTTTGGACTACGGTTTTGAGTGCTTTGATCAAGTTTTGGCGCTGCAGGAACAGGAGTCGTTTGGGTGGATCGCGGTTAGGGAAGGTACCGGCGATAAAGTGCAGGCGGTGGTTTCTAACGATCTTAAGGTTGTGATACCCAAAAACAGGCCGGATCTTATTGAAAAAAAGGTAGAGATAACAAGGGAACTTACCGCCCCCGTTTGGGATGGCCAGAAAGTGGGCCGGGTTATCGTTTCGGTGAATGGTATAGAAACGGAAAGTGTAGATTTAGTGTCGGACAGGTATGTCGAAAAGCTGCCCTTTTACCGGTATATTTTCAAAAAGGGCCAACAATATTATGCTGATGGAAAGGGAATTCTGTTCGGCATAACGAATACATTAAAGATTGCATTCTGGGGAGGTTTTTACGCCGATGGTTAAAAGGGTCGCCCTTGATAATAATGTCCATATCCTTACGGAGCACATTTCCAATGTCCGTTCGGTATCTGTCGGATTTTTTGTAGATACTGGCTCCCGTTACGAAAGCCCGGAAATCAACGGGGTTTCGCATTTTATTGAGCATATGATGTTCAAAGGGACGCGCCGGCGGACGGCCAAAGACATTGCCGAAGAACTGGATGCCGTAGGGGGCCAGTTAAATGCGTATACAACCAAAGAGTATACTTGTTATTTCGCCAGGGTCCTGGATGAGTATTTCGATCTCGCCGTTGATCTGTTGAGCGATATGCTTTTTGAATCAAATTTTGACGCTTGTGATATTGACAGGGAAAGAAATGTAATAATCGAAGAAATCAAAATGTATGAGGATGCACCTGACGAATTGGTGCATGATATATTTGCCGGCTCAATGTGGGGAGGGCACGCTTTGGGGCAACCCATCATTGGAACAGCGGAAGTTATTACGGGTTTATCCAGGGATACCCTTTATAATTATTATCAAACAAATTACACACCGGGTAAGATGGTCGTAGCAGTGGCGGGAAATGTCGCCCATGAAAATATAATTAACAAGCTGCGCCCTATTTTTGAAAAAAGAAAAGGGAACGGACAGTCCAATGCTAGAACAATTCCCTCTCCCCGCCTGGACAACGTTTGCCGTTATAAGGAAACGGAACAAGTCCACCTGTGTGTAGGGACCCCGGGCCTGATGCTGGATCACGAAAATATATATGTCTTTCAAATTATTAACACTATTTTAGGAGGGGGCTTAAGTTCAAGGCTATTCCAGGAGATCAGGGAACAAAGGGGCCTTGTTTATTCAGTTTACTCATATCATAGCTCTTATCGCGATACAGGACTATTTTGCATTTACGCCGGCCTCAGCAAGAAAAATATTGACGAGGTATTGGACCTGATTTTTAAACAAATCAAGGATATCCGGCTTAACAGTGTAAAAAAAGAGGAACTGCAAAGAGCAAAGGATCAGCTAAAAGGGAACCTGTATTTGAGTCTGGAAAATGTCAATACCAGGATGAGCCGCTTGGGGAAATCACAACTTTACTTGGGTAAGGTTATTTCACCTGAGGATGTTGTAAGCAGGGTAAACAAGGTGACAACGGAAGAAATACAGGGACTGGCTTTGGAAATGCTGGATCCTAGCCGTTTCTCGCTTGCCACTATAGGCCCGTGGGAGGATTGCGGCAGCCTGGTGAAAGCGCTCAAATAAAAGTTGGTGAATTGACGTGGAAATAACCGTCCGGGTAAAGAGAATTTCAAACAAAACTAAAAATCAACAGCCGCTACCCAGGTATGCCACTGGTGGGGCGGCCGGACTCGACTTAAGAGCATGCGTGGATATCCCTTTAACTGTACCGCCGGGCGCAAGGGTTAAAATCCCAACCGGTATCGCCATTGAAATACCGGACAAAAACATGGTAGGCCTGGTTTTTCCGAGAAGCGGCCTGGCGTTAAAACACGGCATATCTTTGGCTAACTCGGTAGGGGTCATTGACAGCGACTACAAAGGTGAAATATTTATCGCAGTATTTAATCAAGACAAGGAAGAATACACCATCGGGCCGGGGGAAAGAGTAGCCCAACTCGTCTTTGTTCCGGTATTCAGGCCGACTCTTGTGGAGGTGGAAAACTTGCAGGATACCGCCAGGGGGGCGGGGGGGTTTGGTTCCACAGGCAAAATCTGACGACCCCTTACCTAAAGGTGGGGGATTCTCGGGTAATAAACCAAACCCTTAGGATCCCCAAAACCAAGTAAGGGCTTTTCGGCATTCCCGGCAAACTACATATTTCTTAAATAACCTAGTTTATGTCAAACCCCGCCTTTAGTATGAAAGCAGGGTTTTTTTTATCATATTTTCTGCCTGTCCATAATACTTATAATGGCGGGGGTGAGAATAATGCCCAACGTGATTGTCTTTGGCGCTATTGTGTTTTTGTTTGTGGCAGTTTCAGTTCGTGAAAGGGTACGCCTGCGCCTGATGAGAGAAAAGGATTGGAGCATCATCGGCGAGGCCAAATCAAGCCATATTTCCCAGGCTCTCACTAATTTAGTAGGGGTTGCAGGCGGTATTTACCTGATACTGGTGGTTTTAGTCGCCTTCCTGGAACTAAATCTTCCGGAACAGGTGCAGGTAGGTAATATCAGCCTGGAGCCGCTGGCCGCCGTCTCTATTTTCATTGCGCTGGTGCAGCCTTTTATGATCAGGGCTTTAGACGCCTGGCGTCGGATATAAAAGGGGTGTGATCTTTTTATGCGCATGCGCGACCTTGCCGGTAAAGAAATTGTAAACATATTAAATGGCGCCAAGCTAGGTATTGTCGGGGATTCAGATATGACAATCGATGTGGAATCAGGTGAGATTTTGTCAATTATACTTCCCCAAAAGAATAATTTTATCAACCTTTGGATGGACAGGCATCAGCTGGTAATACCATGGGAAGCGGTAAAAAAAATTGGCGCCGAGGTAATCATCGTTGAACTGGATCAAACAAGCCCATATTACAGGCGTTGCCTGATGTGACAAATCAAGGCTGCTCATTAAAAAATAAAGTGAGGGCGCCCATGTATTTCCTTTGTTAACATCGCTTTACGTTTGACATACTAAAAGGACACGAGAAAATACAGGAGGCGCACATGGCTCGCGAGCAAAGAATTGAGTTGATAAGAAAAATTTCCGAGTTAAGAGGTTCCGCGGTTTTGTGCTATATTACCGGAGACCGGGAAAATGTTAATACTAGGATAGCACCGGACGTAACGCCAGTATTTTTCCGGCATCTTGAAATGTTTGGTGAATGCCCCCAAATTGACTTGTTTCTATATACGCGTGGTGGTGACGTGCTGACACCCTGGCGGCTTGTCCACCTGATCCGGGAATACACGACGCGCTTTTGCGTGCTGGTTCCCTTTCGCTGTTATAGCGCGGGGACGTTATTGTGCCTGGGGGCGGATGAAATCGTAATGTGTAAGATGGCTGAGCTAGGGCCGATTGACCCGAGTGTGGTGAATGCTTTCAATCCCCAGGACCAAAACAACCCGGCGGCCAGGATCCCGGTGAACATTGAAGACGTGTATTCTTATCTTGCGCTGGCAGGGGAAAAGGCCGGCGTTTGCAGCAATGACCAGCAGGTGAAGGCGTTTACGCTTCTGGTAGAGAGGATCCACCCGCTAGCCCTTGGAAACGTCCACCGTAATTATATGCTGATCCGCTCCCTTGCCAAGAAGTTGCTTGCCATGCGCCGGCAACCCCTGAGAGAAGGTCGCATTGAACATATTGTCGACAACCTGACCGAAAAGTTGTATGCCCACAATCACATGATTTCCCGGCGGGAGGCGGCTGAGGAGATCAACCTCGCGGTTGTGATTCCGGATATAAGGCTAGAGCCGCTGATGTGGTCGCTTTACCAGGATTACGCAGGAGAACTGCTTTTAACCGAGCCTTTCAATCCAACTGAGCATCTACAAGGCGCTAGAAGTGAATTTGAGGTCACAAGCGGTTATGTAGAATCCCTACATGGGACAGACGGGTTTGTTTTTTCCGGTGTTTTGGAACGGCATGATTATACGGAAGCAGGCCAAGTAAAGGTCAATATAATGAAGCAGGGATGGAGGACAAAGAATTGAACAATATAAACAATAAAATCATGTATTACAGCTACCGTGCGGGTGGAACAAAATATTATTTTTTGACCGGAGGTTCCGGTTACCCGCTGGCCGAGTTTATGACAAACCTGCCGGGCAATATTGGACCCAACACAGGACTTGTAATCCCTGAGAACAGGCCAATGACAGTAAACATTGCGCCGGGTGGCGAGCACAAATGAAAATAATAACTAGGAAAAACAAGGCCCAATGCCTTGTTTTTTTAAATTGCGTAAATATTTATAAAATATTAGCCTTTTTTCCTGTGTACCCCCGAATAAATGTTGACATATTTATTTATATATAAGAAAATTAATTTTGCAGCCAGGGAAGGTTTTTAATTGGGTCAAATTTTATCAGGGGGTGGGGTATTGATAAGAGTTATGGTTACAGGCGCATACGGTCGCATGGGTCGCGAGGCCTCCAAAGCAATATGGAACGCGGAAGATATGGAGCTCGTAGGCGCCGCTGACAAGATGGGTGCAGGCTTGGATGTCGGGGCGCTGATTGGAGCAGGCAATATTGGAGTTGTCATAGAAAAAGATATTAGGGAAGCAGTAAATAAAACCCGCCCTGATCTAGCTGTGGACTTTACCGGACCTCAGGCGGTATATCAAAATACAATGACACACTTAGACTGCGGTGTGCGCCCTGTTGTCGGGACTACCGGGTTAGATCCGGAGCAAATAGAAGAAATCATTCGACGATCCGAAGATTTAAGGTTGGGTGGATTGATAGCGCCGAACTTTGCTATCGGCGCCTTGCTGATGATTAAATTTGCCGCAGAAGCTGCGCGTTATTTACCGCACGTGGAGATAATTGAACTGCACCACGACCAGAAGCAAGATGCGCCCTCGGGCACGGCAATTAAAACAGCCGAAGCTGTTATTGAGCAAAGGGGAGATGAATTCCGGCAAGGACTGGCGACTGAAATTGAGAAGCTACCCGGCGCCAGAGGCGGTGAATTTGCAGGAGGAATCCGGATTCATAGCGTAAGACTGCCAGGTTTAGTGGCGCACCAGGAGGTCATTTTTGGTGGCCTCGGTCAAATATTAACTATAAGACACGATTCTATAGCAAGAGAGTCATTCATGCCCGGGGTACTTTTGGGCATACGTAAGGCAATGCGTTTGGAGAGGGTGGTATATGGTTTAGACAAGTTGCTTTTCGAGTAATTACAACTTAAAACGCATGACAAGCACCTCTGTTTTTCAAAGCTCATATACTGTTGTAAGCACGAGGCTGGAATTGCGGGAGGGAAAGAAAGGTCATGCAGCAAAAACTTGAGGGTTTCATGGTTGCCATTATGGGCGGTGATGCTAGGGAGCAAACGCTGGCGGAAGAACTGGCTGCCGCCGGCGCCCTGGTAAATGTTACCGCACTACCGGTAAAGAATAAAACTGCCGGTGTTGTGGTCTGCAGCGAACCGGAGGAATGCCTGAGGGGTGTCGGGGCGGTTATTTTGCCGGTTCCCGGCATAAACGAAAAAGGATTGATTTATTGCCCGTTATCTAGGCATCCAATAACCCTCACCGGGAATTTGCTTTCAAAGGTACCGGCCGGTGCACCTGTTTTTGTAGGGGTGGCTAGGCCGCTACTAGTTGAAATGGCTACCCGGCATGGCCTGCGCCTCATTGAGCTGATGAAGCTAGATGAGGTGGCGATCTTAAACTCCATTCCAACGGCTGAAGGCGCTGTGCAGATGGCGATGGAAATGATGCCCATAACAATTCATGGCTGTAGGGCGTTTGTATTAGGCTTTGGCCGAACCGGAGCAACGCTTGCCCGCCTGCTGGGGGCGATGGGCGCCAGGACCAAAGTTGTAGCCAGAAGGTATGAACACCTGGCCAGAATTACCGAAATGAACCTTACGCCAGTTCCGTTTCGTGATCTACCCGAAAAAATAAGTGAGGCAGATGTTATTTTCAATACAATTCCGGCGCCGGTGCTAACAGAAGCTATATTGAAAAAGATACAAGCCGGAACGCTGATCATTGATCTGGCCTCAGCGCCGGGAGGCGTTGAATTCGGGAAGGCGGACGGGATGGGGATCAAAGCCGTTCTGGCGCCGGGATTGCCCGGCAAGGTTGCGCCAAAGACGGCAGGCCTGATCCTGGCGCGTGTTATTACCAGACTTTTGCTGCAGGAAATGGCCGGTAATTGATTGGTTTATGGTTATGGAGGTGCATTCCATGCGTTTTAAAGGAGTTAAGGTAGGCTTTGCCTTGACGGGCTCGCATTGCTGTCTTGATCCTGTATTGCCGCAGATCGCCAATCTTGTCAAAGAGGGAGCAAAAGTTTATCCTATTGTAAGCAATACCGTGGATATTACCGATACCAGGTACGGGACGAACGAAAAATGGAAGGGTATGCTAAAGGAAATAACTGGCCGGCAGGTTTTAGCTACTATAGTAGATGTGGAAATTGCCGGGCCGCAAAAAATGTTTGATGTGGTGGTAGTTGCTCCGTGTACCGGCAATACCCTGGCAAAGCTGGCCAACGGTATTACGGACGGATCTGTTTTAATGGCTGTGAAAGCCCAGTTGCGAAACCAGCGACCAGTGGTGCTGGCTGTATCCACCAATGACGGGCTAGGCATGAACGCAAAAAACATAGGACTTTTACTCAATGTTAAAAATGTATATATGACGCCTTTCGGTCAGGATAATCCAGTCCAAAAACCAAATTCTCTGATTTCCAAATGGGAGTTGATTCCGGATACAATACATGAAGCGCTAAAAGGCAAACAATATCAGCCTATATTGGTTTTCCATCAATAAATATATATATTGGAGTGATCTATTTGAAAAAGTACAATGTAGCATTGGTAGGCGCTTCCGGGGCGGTTGGGCAGGAGTTGTTAAAGATCCTGGAAGAGCGGGATTTTCCTGTCGGTAACATTAGGCTTTGCGCTACTTCACGTTCTGCCGGCAAGGAATTATTATTCCAGGGAAAACCTTATCGAGTTGAAGTAACCACACCTGAATCGTTTAGCGGCATGGACATTGCCCTTTTCGCCGGAGGTGTGGCCTCCAAGGAGTTTGGAGCGGCCGCTGTTGAGCGGGGCGCCGTGGTTGTTGACAACAGCAGCAACTACAGGATGGACCCCTCGGTACCGCTTGTGGTGCCTGAAGTCAACCCGGAAGATGTGAAGTGGCATAAGGGCATTATAGCCAACCCAAACTGCTCAACTATCCTGGCGGTAGTAGCGTTAAAACCCATACATGATGCCGGGAAAATTAAGAGGGTGGTAGTATCAACCTACCAGGCGGTGTCA
The DNA here is from genome assembly GCA_022839445.1 of Pelotomaculum sp. Lineage (GTDB taxonomy): Bacteria > Bacillota > Desulfotomaculia > Desulfotomaculales > Pelotomaculaceae > JALHFC01. The sequence goes on along the minus strand of JALHFC010000003.1, from coordinate 9,367 downwards.
GGCGCCGGGCGGGAGGGCATCGTAGAGCTTTCGGGGCAGGTTGAGGCCATCCAGAGTCAGGAAGAAGTGGTTGCAAAAGTTTTCCCTTACCAGATCGCTTTTAATCTAATACCGCATATCGATGTTTTTATGGATATGGGCTACACTAAAGAAGAATGGAAAATGGTCAGGGAGACACAAAAGATTTTGCATGACGATACTATTGCGATTACGGCGACAACCGTGCGGGTTCCTGTGTACCGGAGCCATTCGGAATCTATCAATATAGAAACCGAGAGGAAAATTTCCGCTGCCCAAGCTAGGCGGTTATTTGAAGAATTCCCGGGTATCGTTGTAATTGACGAACCGGCGGCGCCTTCATACCCGATGCCTTTATATGCATCCGACAAAGACGAGGTTTTTGTGGGACGGATCAGGGAGGACAACTCTATTTCTAACGGCTTGAATATCTGGGTGGTAGCGGATCAGATACGCAAGGGTGCGGCTACTAACACAGTACAAATTGCAGAACTTGTAGTGAAATATGGATGTTTGATGAAATAATATATTTTAAAATTATGGCAAGTCTCTCTAATGCCCAACTGGAGCAATGATTTAAGAAAAAATTAAAGGAGACCGAGCCATGAGTTTTATCGTTTTAAAGTTTGGAGGAACTTCCCTTATTGACGATGAAATGCGCAAAAGAGTTGCTGCTAAAGTCTTGAAGGTAAGGGAGGAAGGTTATTCCCCCGTAGTAGTTGTTTCAGCTATCGGGCGTAAGGGCGACCCATATGCCACAGATACACTCTTATCTCTTGCCGGGATTAATGGGATAGAGTTCTTGCCCCGTGAATCCGATCTCCTTATGTCGTGCGGCGAGATTATTGCAGGGGTTGTAATGACTGCTACAATACAAAAGAATGGCTGCCCGGCTGTTTTTATAACCGGGGCGCAGGCAGGGATAATTACAAATAGTGATTACAATAACGCCAGGATTTTAAAGGTTAATCCGGAATATATCATTAAGCTGGCACAGGAAGGTAAAGTAGTAATTGTGGCAGGCTTTCAAGGGGTAACTGAAGAAGGGGAGATAACGACCCTTGGCCGGGGCGGCAGCGACACTACAGCGGCGGCGTTAGGCGTGGCCCTTAATGCGGAGCGGGTAGATATCTATACCGATGTGGACGGCATCATGACCGCCGACCCAAGGATTGTATCGGATGCCAGGCCACTTAAGGTAATTACCTATAATGAAATTTGCCAGCTGGCGCGTGAAGGGGCCAGGGTTATTCACCCGCGAGCGGTGGAAATAGCAATGCAAAAAAATATCCCGCTGAGGATAAGGTGTACTTTTAGTGATGCGCCGGGGACCTTGGTAACGTCTTGCGGGGAAGCGCATAAAGGAGCTATTGATATTACCGGTGACCGCACTATAACCGGCATTACTCATATTCATGATATTGCCCGGATTAGGGTTAACACTGACCTTGGCGCCGATACGCCGGATTTCCAGAATAAAATATTTGCAGCGCTGGCACATGCCCTAATCAGCGTCGACTTTATCAATGTGAGTCCTGAAGCGGTGCTTTTTACTGTTAACAGCGCCTTTGTAGCAAAAACCGTCAGGATAATTGAGAATTTAGGAGTTTGCCCTGAGGTATTGCCGGACTGTGCCAAAGTGGCGGCGGTTGGGGCCGCCATGACCGGGGTGCCCGGTGTGATGGCTAATATAGTTGAAGCATTGGCTAGAGAAAATATACAGATTTTACAATCCGCCGACTCTTATACGACTATATGGGTGCTGGTAAAAAAGGAGGATATGGAAAAAAGCATCCGCGCTTTGCACTGCCAATTTGGTCCGGCGTAATTGAAAAAAAGAAGGTGAAAGAATTGAACGAAGATTTCGGACGCGTCTTAACCGCAATGGTGACACCTTTTAACAAGGACTTAAGTCTTAACCTCAAACTAGCGAGAAAGCTGGCCGCCCATTTAGTCCAATCCGGTTCGGACGGCCTGGTGATAGCCGGTACAACGGGGGAAAGCCCGACATTATCTAAAGAAGAAAAGATCGATCTTTTTAGGGCCGTGTCTGAAGAGGTAGGTGGTATGGCGACCGTTATTGCCAACACCGGGGGGAACGGAACCGCAGAGAGTATTGCGCTTACCCGCGCCGCCGAATCACTAGGAGTTGACGGCATCATGCTGGTTGCCCCGTATTATAACAAGCCTTCCCAAGAAGGTCTGTTTCAACACTTTAAGGCAGTGGCGGAAAGCACGGAACTTCCTGTTATGATCTACAATATACCCGGCAGGACTTCCATTAACATATCGCCTCAGACTATGGCCAGGCTGGCGGAGGTCGGCAACATTACGGCTATTAAAGAGTCCAGCGGAAACATGGATCAAATTAGTGAACTAAAGAGGTTGCTTCCAGATACTTTTTCCATTTACAGCGGTGATGATTCGCTGACCTTGCCGATCCTGGCGCTTGGCGGCAAAGGTGTTGTTAGTGTGGCGTCCCACTTGATAGGCGGACGTATCCAAGAAATGATTAATGCTTTTACGTCCGGAAACACTACCCTTGCAGTAGAGATACACACGAAACTATTCCCAATTTTCAAAGGATTGTTTATAACCACCAACCCGGTCCCGGTAAAAGCCGCGTTAAACCTGCTGGGTTGGGAAGTAGGCCCCCCCCGCCTGCCGCTGGTGAGTGCTACTGCTGTCGAAAAAGAATCAATTCGAGGCGTTATGAAAGATATGAAGTTAATGTAAATGTGGGGTTGCTGGTTAATTTAAAAAAAGGAACCGTGTTCTTTAGCGGTTCTTTATTTTTTATGCGCTACGGTTCTACGGCGGAAATTGGTTGTTCCGGTTTAAAAAATAAAGTATAATATCCATAAGTGTAAGGATCGGCTTTTGCAACAACCACAGTCAACATAATATTTTCCCCGCCTTCTCCTAAAAACATCTCACTATTTATTTTTTTGTTATTTATTTCGGAGTGGTTAGGGGGTGCGGACTTTGGCAAAGGAACCCAAATTGTCCCTAATCCCCCTCGGGGGGCAAGGGGAGATCGGTAAGAACATGATGGTGGTGAGATTTGGGGAAAATATTTTGCTTATTGACTGCGGTTTAATGTTTCCGGAAGAGGAAATGCTTGGAATAGATGTTGTTATCCCGGACATTACTTACCTATTGGAAAACAGGGAGTTAGTCCGGGGGATTGTGCTGACTCACGGGCATGAGGATCATATCGGAGCGTTGCCATATGTATTGCGCCGTTTAGATGTTCCGGTGTACGGGACTAAGCTCACCCTGGGGTTGTTACAGGGTAAATTAAAGGAACAAAATATTGGCAATGTGGTCCTTAATACAGTCAAGCCGAGGGACACTGTCCAGGTTGGCCCATTTAAAGTTGAATTCGTCCGGGTTTCGCACAGTATACCAGATGCGGTAGCAATTGCCGTACACACACCCGTAGGCGTAATTCTTCACACAGGCGATTTTAAGATAGATCAGACACCTGTCGACGGACAGGTGACAGATTTTCACCGCCTGGCTCAACTGGGAGAAAAGGGTGTTCTGGTACTAATGTCCGACAGCACAAACGCCGAAAGGCCCGGTTACACTATGTCCGAGCGGGTGGTAGGCAACACATTTGACGAGAACTTCCGCCAGGCTAAAGAGCGGATTATTATTACGACTTTTGCATCCAACGTCCACAGGCTACAGCAGGCCATACAGACTGCGTTTAAGCATAACCGAAAAGTTACCGTGGTCGGCCGGAGTATGATCAACGTCATCAATGTCGCCAATGAACTCGGTTATATGGATATCCCCGACGGCCTTCTGGTTGAACTTGATGAGGCCAACCGCTTACCCAGGAACAAGGTTGTCATTTTAACAACAGGGAGCCAGGGTGAGCCAATGTCGGCGCTTACTAGAATGGCCTTGTCCGATCACCGGCAGGTGGAGATTTTACAGGGCGATACGATCATCATCTCGGCAGCGCCCATACCAGGTAATGAAAAGCTGGTGGCGCGCATTATCGACCAACTTTTTAAGCAAGGAGCGCGTGTTATATACGAGTCGGCTTCTGATATCCATGTGTCCGGCCACCCAAGCCAGGAGGAATTAAAATTAATGCTAAACCTGGTCAGGCCAAAGTTTTTTGTTCCCGTACATGGCGAATATAGGATGCTTATTAAACATTCCGAGCTAGCCAGGGACGTTGGAATGGCTGCGGAAAATGTTTTTATTGCTGAAAATGGACAGGTACTGGAGTTTAACCGCCGCTCAGGGCGGCTAACGGGTAGGGTGACGGCGGGGAAAGTGCTGGTTGACGGACTTGGTGTAGGGGATGTAGGTAATATTGTCTTAAGAGACCGTAAGCTGCTTTCCCAGGATGGAATCTTAATCGTGGTTGTTACCATAAACCGTGAAAACGGTCTTGTTATAGCCGGCCCGGACATTGTGTCCAGGGGATTTGTTTACGTGCGGGAGTCGGAGGAACTAATTGAGGAAGCTAAAGCAAAAGTAAAATGCGCCTTGGACAAATGCGCCGACAGGGGTATATCCGAGTGGTCATCTATCAAATCTCAAGTAAGAGACACTGTCGGAAAGTTTCTATATGAAAAAACCAGGAGAAGGCCAATGATTTTACCAATCATCATGGAAATTTAAAAAAGAATAATAATTATTAACATAAAAGTTGCTACTCTTTACACGGGTTATAATAACCCGTGTATTTTTACGCCTGTTTGACATGGAATAAGGGACCTGAAACCATCATTTCCATTCATATACATTTGATAGAAATCCGTCTTACCCGTTTTATTTTTGATTAATATATACATACTAGGAATGTTGCACGATAATTTTGCATAACAGGAGTGAAGACGATGGAAATGCAAGGGTATGATCCGGAACCGGGTGTTATTCCATATATTCCGGCCCACCCGGAACCTGGTGTAGAGCCTGGTCCTGAACGCAGGGAGGAGCCAGACCGTCAAGATGAGCCCGGGCAGGAACCGAAGCCCGGGAAAAGGGTGGCGGGAAAACCTAAAAGCACACTGGAAGCCATGAAGGAAATGGGGTCAACCCAGATTCCCGAGGTAAAAAGCAATATCCACTGCCTGACTATAGTAGGTCAGATTGAAGGCCATCTTGTGCTGCCGCCCCAAAACAAAACCACCAAGTATGAACACATGATCCCGCAATTAGTAGCGCTGGAACAGACCCCGGACATTGAGGGTATTTTAATTATCCTCAATACTGTTGGCGGGGACGTTGAAGCCGGCCTGGCCATAGCCGAGATGATCGCCGGTATGTCCAAGCCGACCGTATCGGTTATTTTAGGTGGGGGGCATTCAATCGGCGTGCCGATAGCCGTGGGGGCGAGGTATTCATTTATTGCCAATACCGCGAGTATGACAATCCATCCCATCCGGCTTAACGGGCTGGTGATTGGTGTTCCGCAGACTTATGAATATTTAGACAAGATGCAGGATAGAGTTGTCAGGTTTGTTACAGAGCATTCCGGGGTTACGGTGGAGAAGTTCCGTGAGCTGATGTTCCGGACAGGAGAGTTGGCCAGGGACATCGGTACAGTATTGATAGGCAAAGAGGCAGTGGATGTTGGTTTGATTAACGCTGTCGGTGGGATTGGCGACGCCGTGAAGAAATTGAAAGATATGATTAATGAAGGAAAAACTAATCAAAAGGAGGCGCCCTGGTGATTCTTTACACACCGATGCAGTTGGAGCTGGTGCTGGAGGGTTTTGATACTACGAAATACCCTGAATATAAAATAATTGAATATGAAGGGGTGGCTATGCTGGTGGAAGATGTTGATTCCGGCAAAAAGAGGATTATCAAGCTGCTGAGCACAAATCCTTATGATTATTTAAGGCCGGAGTTATCACCCGGAAACTTGATCAACGGATGATATTTGCGGTCGCCAGGTGTGTTGGGATGACGATTATTTTACACGTTTGCTGACTGCGCGTATTTATTTAACCGGGATTATGAATTATGATATTGTTACCAATCACCTTAGCGCACCGCCGGCAGTACAACTTACTTATCTTTTATACTGGACTAAAATGTCTGGTTTTAATGTATTTGGCAAGGCTCTAACATGCTATAATTAACAAGTTGATGGAATTAAATCGGGGGTGTTTGTTTTGACGGTATTTCAGGCACTGGTCCTTGGTGTTGTCCAGGGACTGGGAGAATTTCTTCCCATATCAAGTTCGGCCCACCTGGTCCTGGCGCCGTGGGCTTTAGGATGGACAGACCCGGGCCTGACTTTTGATGTAGCGCTTCATATAGGGACATTGTTTGCCGTGGTGGCTTTTTTTTGGAGAGACTGGGTTGGTTTAATTAAAGAGGCTGCAAAGGGTAGGACGACCCACGAAGCATTACTGTTTTGGTATCTGGTTATTGCAACCATACCTGGCGCGGCGGCGGGCTATTTATTGGAAGAACAGGCCGAAACAGTGTTTCGTGCTCCAATATTGATTGGAAGCATGCTCATTATCATGGGAATTATTCTTTATTGGGTAGATAAAAGAATGTCCAAAAGAAAAGATATCAGGTCAATTTCGTTTATGGACAGCTTGCTGATTGGGATCTCACAAGCTTTTGCCATTATTCCGGGTGTTTCGCGTTCAGGTGTGACCATGACGGCGGGCCGGGCGCTGGGTCTTACCCGCGAGGCAGCGGCTAGATTTTCGTTTTTGCTTTCTACGCCGATCGTTGTCGGGGCCGGTGCCGTTAAGTTAAAAGATATATCCATCGCAGATGTCAACACTGCTTTCATTACCGGGGTTGTCACATCGGCTATAATAGGATTTTTGTCAATCGGTTTTCTTTTGCGGTATTTGACCAGGCGTAGTTTTGCGGTGTTCGTTTGGTACCGCTTTGCCTTGGGGCTGGCAGTCATCGGCCTGGCACTGTTTAGAGGGTAGCTTTCGGCCCTTTTTTTAATTAAAGGGTTTAATGATATGAGTATTTAAAGGATTTTTAGCCGAAATGTGGTATAGTATTCTTGAGGTGGGTAAAATTTGGGAATGTTGGGCCAAATGAAAGAAGAGCTTAAATACGAAATTTGCGGGATCGCTCTGGTAGCGTTAGGCCTATTGGGCATTGTATGCCTTTTTTCCCCTGATTCCGGTCTGCTCAGTCAATTCGTTGACAATGTCCTAAAAAGTGTTGCTGGCGAGGGGAGGTATATTTTACCTGTCCTATTAGTTGTGATTGGGGTTAGGTTGGTTCAAAAGCGCGGCCGGGCCGGGCTTTCAGAGCGAATGTACGGCATTATCCTGTTGTTTCTGGTTATACTCACTTTCCTGCACCTGGTGATCCCGGTTGAGGATTCCTTTAAGGCAGGCGCCCGGGGCGATGGTGGGGGGATGCTGGGGGCGGTATTTTGTTATATTTTTAGGAAATCATTCGGTATTGCCGGTACATATATCATTTTAATTGCAGGGGGGCTAATATCGCTTCTGCTCCTGACCAACCTTTCCATTGTTGCTTTGGTTAAAGGGCTATCAGGCAAGACCGGCGACATTTTCAAAAAAGGATCACTGGGCCTTTTAAATTACCTTTTCGTTGAAGTTGAGGAAGAAAACTTGAAAAAGCCGCTTCCTCCCGTTATTATTGATCGGGGTGGGGAGCAAACTACAGAACCCCCGGTCGACAATGAAGAGCCAGATGGTCGGGATGAAAAGGAAGTTAAGAAAATAAGCTTGTCACGCCCCTCAAAAAACAAAGAGGAAACTACCCAAGAAGCTAGCGGGGAAGGCGAGGTAGGTGACAAGGAATCATTTACAGCTACCGGCAATCTCCAGGAAAGCTCGTATTACCGGTTGCCTCCCCTGACAATCTTATCCCGGCCGCTTAGAGCAAAAAACATTCGCTCGAATAAAGGTATCAATGAAAATATCCGCGTCCTGGAGGATACTCTTGAAAGTTTTAGTGTGAAGGCCAAGGTTGTCCAGGTTTCCAGGGGTCAGGTGTGAAGGTTAGCCGGATAGTAAGTCTAGCTGACGATATCGCCCTCTCCATGGCAGCGCCGGGGGTCAGGATTGAGGCGCCGATTCCCGGCAAGGCAGCGGTGGGCATCGAAGTGCCGAACAAGGAAATTTCCATGGTTCACCTGCGGGATCTCCTTGAAACCCAGGAGTTTGCGCAGTCTAAGTCAAAGATGACCCTGGCCTTGGGCAAAGATATCGCCGGGAACCCCATCATAGCTGATCTAGCCAGGATGCACCACTTGCTGATCGCCGGAGCTACCGGGTCAGGAAAAAGTGTGTGCCTGAATACGCTGATTTGTAGCATACTTTTCAAAGCTACCCCGGACGAGGTTAAATTCTTAATGATTGATCCGAAGATGGTGGAACTGGCAAACTACAATGGGATTCCCCACCTTGTTTCCCCGGTCGTTACCGACCCCAAAAAGGCGGCCACGTCTTTGCGTTGGGCTGTCAGGGAAATGGAACACCGCTATCCGTTAACGATGGCGCGCCGCTACCCCTGGTTGTCGTGATTATAGATGAGTTGGCCGATCTGATGATGGTAGCGCCTGCCGACGTGGAAGACGCCGTTTGCAGACTGGCCCAGATGGCCAGGGCTGCGGGCATTCATTTGGTGGTTGCTACCCAGCGACCGTCGGTGGACGTAATAACAGGTTTGATCAAGGCCAATATTCCATCGCGGATTTCATTTGCAGTATCATCCCAAATTGATTCCCGCACAATCCTGGACATGGCCGGCGCGGAAAAACTTCTGGGTAAAGGAGATATGTTATTTTCTCCTGTGGGTTCGTCCAAGCCGGTGCGGGTGCAGGGCGCGTACCTGTCGGACCGTGAGGTGGAAGGCCTGGTTGACGGTCGCGCCGGAAATGGAAGACGAGCTAATGGCCCAGGCAGTTAAGATCCTCATCGAGAGCGGACATGCCTCCATCTCTATGCTGCAGCGAAGGCTGCATATAGGGTACGCCAGGGCTGCCCGCCTAATTGATATCATGGAGCGAAGAGGTATCGTCGGGGGCTACGAAGGGAGCAAACCGCGGGCTATATTAATGACAATTGATCAATATCAACAGGTTTTTAAAAATAATTAATCTAAGCGTGTTTCCGTTGACACTATTCGGGCATTGTGTTATATATTTTATCAAACAGGAAACGATATAAGGATTAGATGAATCAAAAAGGCATGAGAAAAGCCAAAGATGGTTAAAGATATTACTATTAATGAAGTCCTTCACATGGACGGGGCGCTACTGGTTGATGTGCGCTCGGAGAGCGAATATAGCGAGGCGACTATACCGGGAGCTGTTAATATCCCTGTTTTCAATAACGAGGAAAGGGCAGCCGTGGGA
>JALHFC010000298.1 GCA_022839445.1 Pelotomaculum sp. | reverse complement strand
CCAGCCCGGGCCGGGACGCACTATACGGTCTTCCCCTGTAGCGCTTTCCAGACAGCGAACGGTGGTAGTGCCGACTGCGATCACCTTGCCACCCCGTCCCCTGGTTTTAGCTATCGCTTCAGCCGCTTCACTGGAGACATCATAATACTCGGCGTGCATGTGATGCCGGCGGATGTCCTCTACTTTTACCGGGCGAAAAGTACCCAGCCCCACGTGCAAAAGTACAGGCACAACTGCAACGCCCTTTTCCCTGATCCGGCTCAACAGCCGGGGCGTAAAATGAAGCCCGGCTGTGGGAGCGGCCGCCGACCCCGCCAGCCGGGCATAAACGGTCTGGTAACGTTCCCGGTTTAAAAGAGGCTTTTTTATGTATGGGGGCAGCGGCGCCTGGCCCACCTGATCCAGGACTTCTTCAAAGACGCCGTCAAAATAAAATTCCACTATTCTTCCGCCATAGCCGGTGCTTTCCAGCACCTCGCATTTCAACCGGCCTGCGCCGAAAACTACCCGTGTCCCCACCGGAGTTTTCCTCCCTGGACGGGTCAGCGCCTCCCAGCGCCGGGCGTCCAACCGTCTTAAAAGCAGCGCTTCCACCCGCGCCCCGGTGCCTTCTTTAATCCCAATGATACGGGCGGGAATCACTTTTGTATCATTTATTACCAGGGTATCTCCCGGTTTCAGGTAATCAATAAGGTCTGTAAAACGCCGGTGCTCAAATTCGTTTTTATTCAACCGGACGATCATTAGCCTGGAGTTATCCCGCCGGTCCAGCGGCTCCTGAGCAATCAATTCCTCCGGAAGATAATAATCAAAGTCGGAAAGATGCACCTGTTGCCATTCAATCCTTCCTGTACTAAAATAACTTTTTGATATTTCCCTGCTGACTTTCAACGCAACTCATGTTAGCCCTTAAAAAGAACTCCGCTTGTTCGCCGCCGGGCTAGGGGCTTGTTTCTATCCAATATTTTGACGCCGGTTAACGGGATGATACCGGAGACCTGCCGTAGTCGTCCGCAAAATTGATTCCGGTATAATAGTATTTCAAAATATCCTGGTAGTTATAACCTTTCACGGCCATACCGTAAGCCCCCCATTGGGGCATCCCCAGGCCGTGGCCC
>JALHFC010000068.1:6098-10463 GCA_022839445.1 Pelotomaculum sp. | reverse complement strand
TGTACGAGTTCACTGAAATAAAAGTTATTTTGGGCCACCCGGTATTGCATCCCCTGCAGTTCCTGGTTCAACTCCGCCGACTGCCGGTAAAGGCTGTTCAGCGTGTCCCAGTGTTTTGCATCGATAGCTTCGCCGGCGCCGACTTGCCTGGCCAGGCTATCCGCATAATCGCCCACCTGAGCTAAAAATTTGGCGGTGCGGCCTGCAAGCGCGTCATTTAAGGGCAACTGGCCCAGGTTTGACTGAGCGAAGGCGGCCTGCTGGCGGATGTCCATTAGAAGCATGTTGTCCAAACGCGGATCGGATGCCACCATGCTTTTTGACAACAACACCTCCAGGCTTTGAACCTGGTTTGTCATATCAAAAAACGCCCGCTGGTATTTATTGCTTAAAAAGTTTTCCAGGTTGCGATTGGCTAGGCGCAAGCCATGCCCCCACGAACCAACAGCTGCAAATGCCACTAGGCCGATTGCTACCGGTATTAGCCATTTTCTCACGAAATGGGACCCCCTTACAATTTAGACGTGTTTTTTACCTGGCAAAGACATGGTTACCGATTTGCGTAATGATATTTCTGGACCAGATCCACGAGCTGACCGGCTTATAAGGGTTCCAGAAAAACAGCGCGCCGCCGGTGGGATCATACCCGCCCATAGCCATCTGAGCCGCCTGTACAGCCTCCTGGCTTAGAGGCCGGTATGCCTGCCCGTTACTGATGGACTCAAAGGCGTGGTCTTGAAATATTACCCCGCTAATTGTACGGGGAAAGGAAGCGCTTTTGGTCCGGTTTAATATGACAGAGCCGACAGCCACCTTGCCTAGAAGAGGCTCGTCCGCAGCCTCCCCCTCAATCACCCGTGCCAGCAAGGTAATGTCGCCCCTATCCGTGGCAACACCCCTGGAAACATCCGCCGGAGCGCCCGGAGCGCTTAAACCCAGAGCGTCCCTGGTCGCCCTGCCGGTTACCCCGTCAACGGGCAGGCCGTTATTACGCTGGAAGTTTTGGACTGCCCTGAATGTTTGATAGCCGTACACGCCATCTACCGGACCGTTATAATAACCCCACTGGCTGAGCCTTTGTTGCACCCGGACAACATCCTCGCCGGCGCTTCCCCAGTAGAGGACCTGTCCTTGGGCTACGGCCTGGCGTCCATACAGGAACATGTAGGCTGCAATAAGGACCAGCAGGCAAGTTACCGATAAAAGCACGGCATGTTTTAACAAGATTTTACTATTTATTTTGTTTCACCCCCTGGCAGGTTTATTATATTTTTTCTTAATATCAATATTTTATGTAAGTGAAAATAAAAACCGGGGGATTTCATTCCCCCGGCTTGTCGGGCCTTATTTTATTCTAAAAACCGAGACTGATTTAACAATCTTCCTGGAATACATCGCCAGCTCCTGCGCCACGGCCGCTACCTCTTCAGCCGATGCCGCGGCTTCCTCGGTAACTGCCGCGATAGCCTCGGCGCTGTTTACCATCCCTTCACTTTCAGCCGCCTGCTTCCTGGCCGACCCTGCTAGATCCTGGATTAGCGCCAACGTTTCCTCTATAAGTTCCTGAATCACGCGGAAAGACTCACTGGCGTCCCCGGTTAGCCCTATGCCCTGGTCTACCGCGTCTACAGCCCCTCCGGTACCCTCCTGGATAGTAGTCACTAGTTTGCTGATTTCCTTGGCGGCGTTGCCGGAATTTTCCGCCAGGTGCCGTACTTCTTCAGCTACTACGGCAAAGCCACGCCCGTGCTCGCCGGCACGGGCGGCCTCTATGGCCGCATTTAAGGCTAGAAGGTTGGTCTGGGCAGCGATATCTTCAATAACATCTATAATCTGACCAATTTTTGAGGAGTTTTCCCCCAACTCGGCAATCCTGTTGCTTATTTGTCTCATGCCCTCAACTACTTTTTCCAAAGCCTCGCCGCCCAGGCGTGCGGCGCGATCAGTATTGGCGGCGACAAGGGACGTACCCTCCGCCTCCTTGGCGGAACCCCTTGCTAGCGCTGCAAACTCCTCTACAGATCTTAACAGTTCCTGGACCTGGTTGGCCTGATCCTGGGTGCCCTCGCTAATCTGAACAGTGCGGGCGGAAATATGCCCCCCCACCTGGTCCAGGAGCTTTACATTTTCCAGCGAGCGCGAAAAATACTCAATCATTCCCTTGCATATCTTTTCCAGATTCAACCCCAAGGCGCTAAACTCCCCCATAGCCCTGGTATCCGAAGAAAGAGTTAAGTCCCCGGCCGTAATTTTATCTGAGTAGTCAACCAAGCCATTTATCGCCCCGGAGAGGCGCCCGGCAAGCAAGTAAAAAATAAGTGTCGCCAGCAGCGTACCTGCTACCGCCCCTGATAAAACTATATATATATTCTCTCCACCCACGTAAAAGCCGGCATAAATGGCTACAGCAATTAAAAGACCCGCGCAAAAACCGAATACAGTTAACTGAATCTTTACAGTATTCATCCCATTGCCCCCTTATTTCAGGTTGGACTGAAAAGATTTTTTCACTAGATCGGCGTCCTGCTTGAGCCTGTCCGCTATCGTAGCAAGTTCCTGCGCCGAAACAGCAGCTTCCTCGGTACTGGCGGCAGCCTCCTGGGTAACGTTGGTGATGGCCTCGGCGACTTTCACCATAGCGCCGGTGGCCTCTACCTCGCGCCGGGATTCGTTGGCAATCTGAAGCATTGCGTTTAAGGTATTCTGAATGGAGCCGGTTATTTCCTGAAACTGTTTTCCCGCCTCGCTGGTAAGCGACACGCCTTGTTTTACCGCACAAGTTGCGGCGCCGGTGGCTTCACCGATACCGTTAATAAGTTCCGTGATTTCTTTTGTAGCTTTCTCCGATGTTTCGGCCAACTCCCGCACTTCGCCGGCAACCACGGCAAATCCCTGGCCGTGCTCCCCGGCTCTCGCCGCCTCGATAGCAGCATTTAAAGCCAAGAGGTTGGTCTGCCCGGCAATACCGTCAATAACCTCCACGAACTGCCTGATTTTTGTGGATAGGACCCTTAACTCCTCAATCCTCTTATCTATTAACTCCATGCCGTGCCCTACTTTTTGGATGGCTTGCGCTCCTATTGTCGCTGTATCCATCGAATTGCGGGCCACATCGGCAGCCTTTTCCGCCTTCTTCGCGGAATCATCGGATATAGCGGCCAGCTTTTCTATTGACAGGAGCATATTCTTAACCTGATTCGCCTGATCGTGGCTACCGGTGCTGATCTGCTCGGCGCTGGAAAAAATCTTTTGCACGGCGTCTGCCAGCAACTGAGCCTGCTTTTGAATATCCAGGGTATATTTACCGACGCCCTTGTTCATTTTTAGCACATTATCAAACAGCCTTGTCATGTCTTCTTCATTGCGCTTAAACTTGAATTCGTGGTCAAACTTACCCTCCGCCATTCCCGCCGACCATTCCAGGTATTCGTTCAATGTCCTGCCATAAATGGCGCTAAAGATATAAACTAAAACCGTTATTATTATTACGCCGGCAATAGCGCCCGCCAGCAACCCGGTCGGCGACCGACCAGCAATATACCAGGATACCAGCGACACCGATGCCATCAACAACCCCGCAAAAAACACAACCAAGGCACACTTTCCTCTGACAGTTTTCACCGGGCGCACCCCCTATTGCCTAAATATTGGTTTATACCATATCGTTCTTCAAATAATTAAGAAAACCTTCCTCCCCAAGAAATAAATTTCCACGAAAGTAAAAAAACAAGAAAAACCCCGGTTTAAATCATTGCAACAAAAAAAAGCCGCCCACCGTAAATTGAGCCGCCCCCTTTGATTCAAAGGGGGCGGCTCAAACGGCACTAAAGCCGGCTTTTTTATTATGGCTCAATTATTATCAAACACAACCTGTCGGCTTAGATAATCCGGCTAGTTTACAAGCGCCCTTCGCCGGTCCGGAGGGGAAGATCTCATAAATATATTTCAGGCTAAAGCCGGTTTCTTTACACAGGTTCCTGATCATCGGCGCCATTTGAAACTTGCTGAAGTAGTCGCGCAGGTAGCGGATAACTTTCCAATGGTCTTCTGTCAGCTCACTGATTCCCTCAGCTACGGCAAAGGTCCTGGCGACATCTTCGTTCCATTCGTCCGGATCAACAATAAATCCGTCTTCATCGACCTCGATCTCTTTTTCATTCACGACAATACTAGGCATTAAAAATCACCTCCACTTGAATTAACAATATAAGCTTGATGCTGCAAGATCCGCTTTTTATTTTAAAACTTATGTTAAAAGATACCACGAAGGAGTTGTTTCGTCAATCCATAGATAAATTCGTTGTCGCGTATTTATGTAATGTAGTATATCCTGCCAAGCCACAGGTATACCGGTTAAAGAAGCAA
>JALHFC010000068.1:0-6045 GCA_022839445.1 Pelotomaculum sp. | reverse complement strand
TTCTTTTCTACCTTCCTAAATTAAAGGGAGAAGGCTTTCGCCTTCTCCCTAAAAAAGCAACCATCCTTACAATTTAACATGTTCCAATGGTACACTTGATTTGATCACTTGCCTATTTTCGATCCTACTTCCCTAGAAAGGTTACCTCTTACTTGACTTGTCTTTAAGAACCCATTCTTGAAACCAAAAACACTATCCGTGGACCGGTTCACTCTTTTGCAACAAACCCGAACTTTCACCAGATAATTCTTGCAAACCATAAACCTTTAGTCGCTGTAAGGATGGTGCTTACATAGATGATAACACAGCTCTTTTACAAAAGCAATAGTTCTTATAAAATTTGCATATCCTTTTTTTTCTGAGATCCCCGTCCTAGCCGATTACCCCGACCCGGCGCCAAAACTTTAGCGGTGGTATGGTTCGCCTTTGGCAATTTTAAACCAGCGGTATATTTGTTCCAACAAGATAATACGCATCAGTTGGTGGGGAAATGTCATCTTGGAAAAAGAAAGTCGGCAGTCCGCCCGCTCTATAACCTTTTTTGAAAACCCTAAGGTCCCGCCGATAGCAAACGTTATATCTCCCTTCCCTGCGAGCGCCAACTTGCCTAATAAACCCGCCATTTCAACGGATGTGCGGGTTTCCCCTTCCACGTCCAAGGCTACTAGAAAAGTGTCCGGGTGCAGGCGGCTCAAAAGGCGCATCCCCTCTTTTTCTTTAACCTTTTCCAGTCCGGAAGGCGGCAGGTTCTCGGCAAAACCTTCATCGGCAACTTCGATCACGTTAACCCTGGCATACGAAGCAAGCCTTTTTAGGTATTCGGCCTGCCCTTGCGCCAGGTATTTTTCTTTTAGCCGCCCCACGGCCAGGATGGTAATATGGTACATTAAAAACACCTCGAAAAAACGATCTGCCTTTAAGGGCATGACGCACGAAAGATGCAATAAAAAAACAAAAGCGTGTTTCCACGCTTTAACCTCTCCGAATAGACGCCCCCAGTCCCCGGAGCTTTTCCACCAGTCTATGATAACCCCTATCGATGTAAAAGGCGTTGCCGATCTCGGTTTCCCCGGACGCCATCAGGCCGGCCACGATAAGAGCAGCGCCGGCACGCAAGTCGGTAGCTTTCACCTGGGCGCCTTGCAAAGAGGGCGCCCCCTCGATAACTGCTATCCGGCCTTCAACTTTAATCCTGGCCCCCATTCGCTTCAACTCGTCGGCAACCATAAAACGGTTTTCAAAAACATTTTCCACCAGCACACTTATACCGGGCGCAACACAGAGCATAGCCATTAGTTGCGATTGCATATCGGTGGGGAAACCCGGGTAGGGCATGGTTTTTATATCAACCGGGCGGATTTTTTTGCCGACACATACCCTTAAGGTATCTTCTTCCTCGTACACATCGACATTTGCCTCTCTTAACTTGGCAATCAAGGGCTGCAGGTGGATTGGAATCACGTTCTCCAGCATGACGTCGCCACCGGTTGCCGCCGCAGCTACCATAAAAGTCCCTGCTTCAATCCTGTCTGGAATGATCGGGTAACGCACCCCTCCCTCAAGCGAGTCAACCCCGTCAATCTTAATCACATCTGTACCGGCGCCCCGCACCTTTGCCCCTATATTATTAAGAAAATTAGCCAGGTCCACTATCTCCGGCTCTTTGGCCGCGTTCTCAATTAATGTTTGGCCTACGGCCAGGCACGCCGCCATCATGATGTTTTCAGTAGCCCCGACGCTGGGAAAGTCCAGGTAGATCCTGGCCCCCTTTAGGCAATTAGGAACTATCCCACATACACAACCATGCTCTAACTTGAGCTCCGCTCCCAACCCATTTAGTCCTTTAAAATGCAGATCCATCGGGCGGGTCCCGATGTTACAACCGCCCGGCAACGCTACCTTTACCTTGCCAAACCTCGCTAACACAGGCCCCAGCAAAAGGTTGGAGGCCCTAAGTTTCTTAACCAAATGATAGGGAGTCCCCGTATTCACCTTTTCCGGTGGCACAACTCTTAATGTATCCGGGGTATCCCATATAGTAACGACACCAATACTCTTTATAATATCGTTCATTACACGCACGTCGCTGATATCTGGAACATTTTCTAGAACGGTCTCTTTTCTAGCTAGTATCGCCGCACACAGAATAGCCAGGGAAGCATTTTTTGCCCCGCAGATCTTAACCCTGCCGCGAAGGGGCTTCCCCCCGTTGATAATAATCCTGCCCATATGTCCTCCTGCTTAATTTGCACCGCATAGTCAATTGTATTTTTAACAATATTCGTCCCTAAAATGTTTATTCCTGCATATCATTATGATTGTCCTAAAAACAGATTTTAATCCTGAAATTGCAAATGGGCCCATTCCTGCCAGCGAGCTTCAAAACCGGCCTCATCCAATCCTAGGATATTCTGCATGGCCCGGTTAAAATCCTTTCCGTCCCGCAGTTCTTTTATCAAATCCAATAAAACTTCTTCTCCATACCGGCTCACGATATACCGCACGGCGGCAAAGGATTCCCTGTACGCCAGAGATTGGTTGGGCAGGTTGTCAAAATCCCCGGCAAGTTCCTGCATAGAATACAAAGGTTGGTTTAGAGAACCGGCCGCGTCCCGGAATTCGAACCCCGTTTGTTTGTACTCCTCGTGCTGCGCAACCCCTTCGGTAAACCAGCGGGGATAATTCCCCCCGGTCATGTAATCAACAATGAGGTGGGCAAATTCGTGAACCATCGGTCCGGAATTAGTAAACACATCTGCCACCCGGCCCGGCTCCTCCTCCCCTATCCACGCTTCCGGTGTAAGCACACGGATGGTCCCGGCCCAGTACACACCTATGGCATTTTCCTTAGCTTCCCAACCAAAACTCTTATTTAGCTCTTCCCGGCAAGAGTAAATAATTATGGGTATTTTGGCACGGGCGGTAAAACCGAAGCCTTTAGCAACCGGGTGGTAAAAGCGTTCTGCCGTTTCCAAAGCCAACTCCGCCCCGGCGCGCTCGCCCGGCTTAAACTTGATATAGAAGTGTTCCGATGTTAATTTCTCCATATGCCATGCTCCAATTACAGCATGTACTTTTATCAGTTCCCTGACAGCGCTGTAGCAATAATACCTTAAAGTCGGCGGTAGCTTGTGCAGCAACACTACTGCCAGGACAAACCCGGCCAAAAGCATTTTAACGGCGCTGCTAAATGAATAGCCCCGGCCTGGACCGGGGGGATTGCCTATGATGTTTTGTTTCCCTAAAAACCTCATGACCGGCCTCCCGCTTTTTAGTTAATTAGTTTAATTATAAAGCCGTAAGACAAGTCTTTCCTAGCGGTAATTAATACAAAAAACCGCGGGAGGCTTTTTTGCCGGTTTCCCGCGGTCCTTGTGTTTTTAATTTTGTGGCGCCGCCGCTTTTTTCCATTCGTTTATTCGCTCTTTGGCCTTTTCCACATCGGGGCCTTCTTTAGCCAATTCCACGTACTTTTCCAATTCCCCGGCACCCGCAATATAGTCCTTCTTACCACTGCCCAGGATAATACCGTACAAGTAATGCGCTTCCTTATGATCCGGATCGTTTTTTATTAACTCCTGCAACTGGGCTATCGCCTGGTCATACATGCCGCTATAATAATAAATGGTGGCTATATCAACACGGGCTTCGGAGTAGCCGGGGTCAACAGCCAACACCTGCTCGTAGGCGCTTACCGCCTGGTCCGGCTTACCCGCATAAAAATATGCCTCAGCCAGTTCCATCAATAAGGCTTTGTCCCCTGGATTTTGTTTGACCCTATCTTCAAGGCCGGCAATCCTTTCCTGGGGTGACAAAACGCCTGGAACGCTACTAGCCCCGCTATCACCGGGTTGCTTTTGAAAAAGACCGGCAATCGGTATTACCAAGCCGATGGCAATCAAAACTGTTATGGTAATAAAGACCGCCTTTCTAACGTTTCTTTTAAAGGATTTACGAACAATCAATTTTTTTCACCCCGTATTGTATTATAGCACTGCTAGATGAGTTTACAAGAGCTTTTTTAAAACAAAACCCCCTCGCTGGTTAAAACGCGTGAGGGTAAAAAAATCAGTATTTCTTAATGTAACATTTAAAGCAATGCGCGCGGGAATTTACTCTAGATAGTTTATAGGATTGCGGGGTTGCCCGCCAATTAAGACTTCGAAATGCAGGTGCGGGCCGGTAGAGTTCCCCGTAGAGCCAACAAGACCGATCAGTTCCCCCCGTTCAACCGCCTGTCCGCTGTCCACACAAATCGAAGAAAGGTGGCAATATCTGGTCACCAGGCCGCTACCGTGTGAGATTTCCACAGTCTTGCCGTAACCTCCTTGCCATCCTGTGTCAATGACGGTTCCGCCGGCTACCGCCACTACATTGCTACCGTAGTTGGCTCCCAGATCCACACCCTCGTGCATCCTGCCCCAGCGCATACCAAACGGTGATTCAATACCTCCCGCACAGGGCCAGGACAGACACGCCGTCCCCCCGCGGGACGCCAGCATGGTCAAAGAACCTTTGGCCACCGTTTCTTTTTTAGCCTCACGGACAATGGTCTGGCTGATGATTTCCCTGTCCGTTTCAAAGCCGTTCTCCCTTTTAATCCGGTATGTAACAATCCTTTCCCCGGACTCGCCTTTGCAAATCAATTTTTGCTCCCCGAACAGTAGCCCGTCGTCTTTTTGGACCTCAACCGGGAATGGTATTTCCTCATTCACCGTAACCTCGCGAGTGGCTACAACGGTAATGAGCGGTACCTCCTTGCTCAGGTTCAAAACCTGACCGATGCTTAATTTTTCCGGCACCAGGCCCGGGTTGGAAAACTGGATTTGATCCATGTCAATTTTTACGCTGCGCGCAATGTCCCACAATGTATCCCCGTCTTTGACCGTATACTGCTGCACTTTATTGGTCCCCAGCAGGACTAGGTTTTTAGCCTCTTCTAGACCTAGAAAATCACTAATAGGAGCAGATGTTTTTACCAGCTCAACATTTTCCTTGAATTCCGGTTGTTCACCGACTTCCACCGGGTAAACCGTTATAAGCCAGCCCAGTAAACTCTTCGCATCTTCCTCCTGTTTTAAAAATACTTTTGCTTCGCCGTTTACATGTATAGCAGTGCCCTTTGTTTGAAAAGTAAGGGTCCCTTCCAACCTGTCCTTTAATGTCTCCAGGTCGTTAAAGTCTTCCTGCTTCGCCCGAACACCCTGGTAAGTAATCTTTTCCGCAACGGCTACCGCCCCGCCAGCCTGGGCGGACTTTATTTTCAACAGCCCTCCCAGGACTTCGCAAGCGCTTTTTTTATCGCTCACTACGGCCACCACATTTCCATTTACCGCCACCGCACAGGCATTCCCCCCAAATGCAACGTAAGCCGATAATGTAATAACCAAATAAAGCGCAACACCCATTCCGACCCGGCGAGGGATTGACTGTCCCGACAGCCACCGGCGAGTACAATGAGTTTTTCTTGACAGCCACCGCATCAAAATGGTGTAATAGGCAAAAATAAGGGCAATCTTATCTAACCCCGGAAGGCGCCGCTGTCCTTCAAACCTGGGCGGCAAATGCACCATCTCCTTTAAATTTTTATATGGAACCTTTCTTAAATAAGGCTATTTGTGCAAAAAGATGAAAAAAAGCTGGTTAATTATATCATACCGGTTACAGTACGGTAAACCAGGGCCTTTAATGGAAAATAGCCCTATGCGGGCCATAATATAATAAAATTGCGACTATCCAGCCATAACGGCGGATTGCTTTATATACCGTTTAATGCTATGGTCTTAGATTTAAGACAATATTGAATCTTTTACCTTCAGGTAAAGAGCGCATTCCAGCCTCTTTTTGACAAGTTCGCACCCCGAGGCGTATGGTTTAAAAATGGAGCCGTTAAACAACTCCGCATTAGCATGGCACCCGCCACTACAGTAAAACTTGGCCCAGCAGTCGACACAGCCCTCTTTATTATAAATGTGGGCCCTCCTAAAGGTAGCCGCGATATCTGTATCAACTTGCCCCTCTTTAACATTACCCATTAGATAAGCG
>JALHFC010000297.1 GCA_022839445.1 Pelotomaculum sp. | reverse complement strand
TTACAGTCGATTGCTTTCTTGACGATGTATTACGGGCGTTTAGAGAGGTGAGGAGAATACTTGCCGATGATGGTTATTTTATTGTCGCATTTATTGACAGGGAGACAGCTCTCGGACAAATATATAACCAAAGGAAAGCGTCTGATGAGTTTTATAAACACGCTAATTTTCACTCCTCTGGGGATATAATTAATTATCTTGAGGAAGCGGGCTTTGATATTGTCGACAAAAGACAAACGATATATTCGTTTCAGAATAAGATACAAGAAGTAAAGAATGGCAATGGGGAAGGTGTATTTGCGGTGGTTAAGGCTCAAAAGCGTTAATTTATAATGGCCGGGAGTTGAATAGCTTTTACATCCATGGTGCCGGAGGCAGGACTTGAACCACTGCGCCTGCCGGTAAGGGTGATTTTTTGATCGCTTTGTGGCGGGTTACTTGTTTCAGGAATTTTAATAGAAAGAAGGTGTCATAAATGCCTACTCGTTACCCAAAAGAGTGCCCTGTAGGTTTTATCAGTCACTACTTTGTTGTCGCCGACGACACAATGGCCATTGTTGCACAGTATTTTGGCACAACTAAGGAGGAGCTGATAGCAGCAAATCCCCATATTGCCGATCCAAATATACTTTATATAGGGGATGTCCTATGTGTGCCGGGGTTCCGCGAACCTGAAACTTGCCCAACGAATTTTCAAGGCCGTTATGAAGTTAAAGATGGCGATACAATGTTTTCCATTGCACAGAAGTTTAATGTCGGTGAAGAGGAACTCATCACCGCAAACCAACATATTCCAAATCCGGAATTCATTTTCCCGTTTGATATACTTTGTGTTCCGTAAATCTCAAACAGGGTCGCCGGCGCCATCGGCTTTAGCACAGGTTAAACCCTTCCACATCATACTGCACCAGGTTCATTTTATTTTCTCCAGAGACAAACCCCTATTTCACCCAAGGAATCAACAAATTATATTGGGCGCTTTTGCAAAGGAAAAAAAGGGTTACATTAACAACATGTCGAAATCCTTGAAATGTTTGGTGGGGGGGGTGAAAACTAAAAATATAACAGGCTTTTGGCAAATGTCAATTTGGTTTATTGAGTAACGACTGCTTTGTTTTTAAGTCTGCAACTTTGCTGCGGTTATGAAATTAAGAATAGATGCTTTACATATAATCGAAGGGAGGAATTTTTATGTTCAAGCATGTAAGTAAAGCAGTTTATTGCAAGTGGACTTATGCGTTGTTATTTTCCTTGTTTATTTTCCTTTTTGCCATTTGCTGAGAACCTGTTGTCTGAAAGGATAGCCCGCGCGGACGAGAACACCGGTTCCGCCTTGAATTTTGCTGATTCGCCGGAATACAGGGATCTAAGAGCACTTCACCTTCAAGATTTGACCCGTGCGTACAATAGCCCGGCGGCCTCTTCAAGCGACCCGCTTGACCAGTGGACCTGGAGAAACCCTCTTCCCCAAGGAAATAGACTTTCCGGAATAACCTATGGGGGTGGAAATTTTGTAGCGGTGGGGTGGCGCGGCACAATACTGACCTCGCCTGACGGGCGGACCTGGACCAGCATAAGCTCCGGAACTAAGGAGGATCTTAACGGAATAACCTATGGGGGCGGAAATTTTGTAGCGGTGGGGCAGCGCGGCACAATACTGACCTCGCCTGACGGGCGGACCTGGACCAGCCAGAGCTCCGGAACTGAGGATGGTCTTAACGGAATAACCTATGGGGGCGGAACTTTTACAGCGGTGGGGTGGCGCGGCACAATACTGACCTCGCCTGACGGACGGACCTGGACCAGCCAAAACCACGGAATTATGAATTGGCTTAACGGAATAACCTATGGGGACGGAAATTTTGTAGCGGTGGGGTTAGACGGTACAATACAGATCTCGCCGGACGGGCGTACCTGGTCCAGCATAAGCTCCGGAACTACGGATAGTCTTAACGGAATAACCTATGGGGACGGAACTTTTACAGCGGTGGGGGGCGGCGGTGCAATACTGACCTCGCCTGACGGACGGACCTGGACAAGCCAGAGTTCCGGAACTACGTATGATCTTTATGGAATAACCTATGGGGGCGGAACTTTTACAGCGGTGGGGTGGTGCGGCACAATACTGACCTCGCCTGACGGGCGGACCTGGACCAGCCAAAACCACGGAATTATGAATTGGCTTAACGGAATAACCTATGGGGACGGAAATTTTGTAGCGGTGGGGTGGTGCGGTGTAATACTGACCTCGCCTGATGGGCGGACCTGGACCAGCCAGAGTTCCGGAACTATGTATGATCTTTATGGAATAACCTATGGGGACGGAACTTTTGTAGCGGTGGGTAATAACGGTACAATACTGACCTCGCCTGACGGGCGGATCTGGACCAGCCGGAGTTCCGGA
>JALHFC010000296.1 GCA_022839445.1 Pelotomaculum sp. | reverse complement strand
ACCCTGCCGGCCATCACCTTCTGGCTGATGGGTGGATTGTCCAAAGTGTCCAATTCCGACGTCTTGTTTGCCCTGTTTCCAATCACCATTTCCATCGCCGTTCTTTACCTCATTCGCTGGCAAATCAACGTGCTTACGGTCGGCGATGAAGAAGCGATTGCACTGGGAGTTAATGTTAACCGCATCCGGCTATTGGTGGTCATTTGCGCCACTCTGATGACGGCGGCGGCGGTCAGCATCAGCGGCATCATCGGGTGGGTGGGCCTGCTTGTCCCACACATGGCCCGGATGGTAATCGGGCCCAACTTCCAATTGCTCCTCCCCACTTCGCTTTTGATGGGCAGCGGGTACCTGCTGCTGGTGGATAATGTCGCCCGCAACGTCAGCAGCGTCGAAATACCCCTGGGCATCTTGACGGCTTTAATCGGGGCGCCGTTCTTCATATTTTTATTGTCAAAGGTAAGAAAGGGATGGTCATGAATCTAACAGTTGAGGACTTAAGCTTTTGTTATCCCAAACGTCCCAACCTCTTAAAAAATGTGTTTTTATCCGTTGCCAAAGGAGATGTTTTATGCCTTTTGGGACCTAACGGCACGGGAAAAACAACCTTATTGCGCTGTATACTCGGGATACTCAAAGCCAGGCAGGGAAAGATTTGCATCGGAGGCCGCAATGTCCGCAGTATAACCGCCAGGGAACTGGCCCGGGAAGTAGCGTATGTTCCCCAGGCCACCAACACAGTATTCCCATACCAGGTACTGGATATGGTCATTATGGGCCGGAACCCCCACTTAAGCCCCATGTCCACGCCATCGGCCAGGGATGAGGAAATTGCCAGGGAAGCGCTGGCCAAAACCGGCATTCCCCACCTGGAGAACAACTTATTCAGTGAAATCAGCGGCGGCGAGCGCCAGCTGGTGCTTATTGCGCGGGCGCTGACTCAACAATCGAACCTTTTGGTTTTGGACGAACCGACGGCCAACCTTGACTACGGCAACCAGGCCCGCATCTTGAAGATCATTCATGAACTCGCCCAGCAAGGGTACTCCATTTTTATGACTTCACATTTTCCCAACCATGCCTTTCTGGCGTGCAACAAAGTGGCCATCATGAAAGGGGGGACAATCCTGGCCACCGGCAGCCCGGA
>JALHFC010000067.1 GCA_022839445.1 Pelotomaculum sp. | reverse complement strand
ACGCCGGCATGAGAGAATCAATTGCATAGTTGCCGATAACCCGTTTTGCTTCTCTAAAAGGGAACTGTCTTTGGTAGCGAGCTGGCGAAATAGGGTTGTTGATGATTTTCTAATCTATAAACACATTACTGAACCCAAGACCTCCATAAAATCGCTTTTAATTTTTTCGGTTTGGTAACCGCCGAAAAATGATGAATCCATATTTTCTACACTATTTTCCAGACTGGTCATAAAAAAGAGTATGCTGTGCAAACGGTATATGTTTTTGTTGAAAATAGGCCATTTTTCGCTGTGGACGGACACCGTGGCTATAAAGTCATTAAATTGCACATCTAAGTAATAAAAATCGTCAACATGTTTTCTGAAAAGTCCAGTCCCGTTATCCTTCCCGTCTGGCCTGCCGCCCGTGCCAGCTCCATCGTCAGCATCCCGGTTCCGCAGCAGACATCCAGCCCTGTTCCGCCTTCTCTTAGTTCAAAACGTTTAACCGCCGCCTTCGCCAGGATTTATCCAAACCAAAGGTCATCAGGGTATTCATCAAATCGTAGTTCTTCGCTATAGAATTAAACGTTTCTTGAACGTACTTTGCTTTACTCTCTTTACCCGGCAAGTCAGCCAAAAAGCCGTCCTCCAATATACTAATATATTGCCTCTGTGTTGGGGAAGCCATCTCAATCCATAGTGCTCATAACAGAAGTAACTCACCTTCATCAATATATTTTCTATCTTCTGGTATACTCACAAATGAATTATATTTCAACATTATATTTCCTTCCTTGTTTATGAAAAATGCTATTCCCTGGTGAGGGTAACTGACCAGGAAGATATTTTACCTGCTTGACTGTACAAGACGCCTTTCCAGACATACTCCGATTCATTGATCATGGTAAAAAACTCGGTGCCAAAAAAATCTCCTTTTTGAGAGCTGAACAAAGAGATAATTGAGTCTTCCACGACGGTAAAACTACCCAACATTGTTCCCATGGCCGGGTTTTCGGATTTCCACGATGTAACATCCTGATTAAAGGGAACTATCTCATAACCTTTTTTCAATTCCAACGGGTTTTCCCCCGGCAGGGTAATGCTGGCATCTAGAAACCACGCTTTCTTGAGATGAGTTATAAAGGACTCCCCGGTGACTTCCACAGGTTTATTTTTTTCATCATAATAAGTCCCTTTGGCACTCCATGTGCTTTCTGTGAATAAAAATGTATGTTTCATAAAGAGGCCTCCTTTAGTAAAAGATTATACACCATAAACATAGCGTTGCATAAGGTGTCAGAGCAATCGGTCCAAAATACTTATCGTGCCTATTTTAGAGTAAAACAGACATCCATTCCGATTTTTTCCGGTCAGGTTTCCTTGTGGTTGATTTATTAAATTATAATCAACCACTAATCCATTGTTTTACGAGATGAAATCCATACAATTATATATGAGGTGGTTATTATGAAAGAAATCAATATTGCAAAAATGCTAATTACAAAGCGCAGGGAAAAAGGTATTACACAGGATGAACTTGCTGCATATATCGGGGTCTCTAAAGCATCTGTTTCGAAATGGGAAACAGGGCAGAGTTATCCCGACATTACCTTCCTTCCGCAGCTTGCAGCATATTTCAATATCAGCATCGACAAATTGATGGGCTATGCGCCACAGATGACGAAGAAAGATATCAAAAAGTTGTATTACCGGTTGTCATCTGCTTTTGCTACCCGGCCATTTGATGATGTCTTGGAAGAATGCCGGAGAACAATTAAAAAATACTATTCCTGTTTTCCGTTGCTGTTGCAGATGGCCGTGCTGCTGGCCAATCATCATATGCTTGCAGAAGAAAAGGAAAAACGAGAAGCTATATTGAAAGAAGCGGTCGAGTTATGCATAAGAATTAAAACTGAAAGTGACGATGTTTGGCTCTCTAAGGATGCAACTTCTTTAGAAGCAGTTTGTTATCTTATGTTACAGCAACCACAGGAGGTTTTGAATTTACTTGGAGAATCAATAAGACCGGTTCCAACAGATTATGAGATTGTGTCAAAAGCATATCAGATAATGGGTAATGCATCAAAGGCAAAAGAAGTAACACAAATCGGTATGTATCAGCACCTACTTGCACTAATTAGTGCTACGCCGACCTATCTGCTGCTAAATGCCGATAACAGCGAGAAAATCGAGGAGGTTTTGCACCGGTCATTATCTGTTGCTGCAATCTATGATTTGGAACGATTACATCCAAACACTATGGTGCAGATCTATTATACTGCAGCGCAGGTGTACAGTTTACAAGGTAATGCTGAAAAATCCCTTGACATGTTACAGAAATATGCAGATATCTGTACAAAGGGCTTCTTCCCTTGCAAATTACACGGAGATTCTTTCTTTGATGCAATTGATGGCTGGTTTGCAGACTTTGATTTAGGCGCCGATGCTCCACGGAATGAAAAAGTAATCAAAGAAAGCATGCTACAGGGCATCATATCAAATCCAGCGTTTGTAGCTTTAGCAGATCAACCACGATATAAAAGCATACTTGAAACATTAAAAACAAATTTAAGAAGGGAGTAATACAAATGAATAATGCATTGCAAATTTTACAGCCGAACAACCCTCTATTCTATTTGGTAATCACCTGGGCAGTTATCTGGAAAGGCATAGCCCTTTGGCATGCTGCCCGCAATAAGCAATTGGCCTGGTATATTGCGCTTTTAATAGTAAACACGGTTGGAATTCTTGAAATAGTCTACCTTATTTTCTTCAGAAAAAAAGGACAGAACGCTATCTTGTAATTTTTTTGAGGGAGTGTAAATAATTTATTACTGTTAGACGTAAACATCTATGAAAGAAGCAGGAGGAACCGTCCCCCTGCTTCCTTTCATGTCATAGCCGGACATTCACATAGGTCAGGCAATAAGGAAGCTCGGAAAGTTTTTGTTCTATTTTAAAACCTACCCGCTCAATCATCCCGTCTATTATCCAATCAAAGGTACTGTACTCGTCGCGGATATGGATGACGGTTTCTTCAGCCATTGACTGGCCGGCCTTTTCGCCCATCCCGTTCACCCAGTTGTCTAATTCGCTTTGGTATGACTCAACCGGAAAAGCAAAAATCACATCGAAAAGGTACAGCTTCCCGCCCGGTTTAAGCATATTGTACATACGTTTTAGAGCGACGGCCTTCCAGAAATCGGGCAGGTGATGAAGCGCGACGACGGAAACAATTGCGTCCACGGGGTCCCCCTTATGCTTATAGGACAGGAAGCCGGCGCAGTGTGTTTCAATATTGCCCAGCCCTGCTTTCCGTGCTTTTTCCTTACACTTGTCAAGCATAGCCGGCGAGATGTCCACGGCAAAGACCTTCCGGCACGACCTGGCCGCCGGGATCACGAAGGCGCCGGTGCCGCATCCCAAGTCAATGACCGTGTGCTCCGGTTGCAAGTCTATCCTCTGTATGACCATCCGGGCGTCTTTCTCGAAATCGCGGAACCTGCTATGCTGGTTATCGTATTCAGCCGCGATTGCCGTATCCTCATAATCCACACCGGTCTTTGCCCGCTCGTCATACTGCCAGGATGGCACAACCGCTTTTTTGCGATTCATATTAAATCCCCCCAAAAAAGTATTGACATTACCCCTGGATACTTAAAAATGTTTAATTCCCTCACTTTTTCGAAGCGGTGACATCACATTAGAATTATATTTTCTCATGGCATTTCCTTCCCTGTTCTTAAAAAATGCTTATATTATTTAAAATCCATTAATAGGTTTTGTAACGCGCCGGTATTTTGGCCATTATAAGTCTTGAGGAGGTGTCAAAAATGAAAGAGCATAAAACCGACCCACAACGCATGGAAGGTCACAAGAGATGTGATGTGGCAATGGATCCGAAAGACATCCCATTATTTAATTTTGGCGAAGACTCCGGCGCAACTGATAATGATTGGTGGCAATAAAAGAAAAATCCCAAAAGGAGACAGTCCCTCCTACCGATTCTACACAAAGTATTTCACTTTAGCGTCCGGAAAAAAATCATTCGCTATGCCCTCAAAATAAGTCTTAATCTCAGCAAAGAGTTCCTTTGGGTAGATATACTTGCCGTACCCGAACTGCCCGAATTTAAAGGTCCTGGCCTCCTCGTCCAGGTCCAGTCGCGTATTCGGGAAAACCTCCAGGATGGCGCCCTTGGCCCGTTTGGTAAACCGGTGGGTGATAAACTCGAAGGTGAGGTCGGAAACTTTGCCGTTTAGCTCAGAGGCGGCAGTTTCAAATAACTCCCGGTAACTCTTCTGCCACCCGTCCGCGGCAATGATCGGCGCCACCAAAAACCCCAGGGGGTAACCGGCATCGGCTACTTTTTTGGCTGCCGCCAGCCTTTCGCCCAGCGGCGGGGTGGCGTGCTCGAACTGCTTGATCACTTCCCCAGTATTGATGCTGAAACGAAAACGGGTGTGGCCGTTATGCGGGACTTCTAACAATGTATCCACATCGGTAAACTTTGTAACAAAACGGAAACGGCCGTGCTCCTGTCCCCCGAAAAATTCGATAACCCTTCCTAAAATACCGGTGTAGGGCTCCGTCGGAATCGGGTCGGAGGTGGCGGCCCCTTCAAAAACGGTGATCTCCGGTTTCCTTCTTTCGATGTATTCCCGGGCGGCGCTCAAGATTTCTTCGGTATTGACATAGATCCGGATATAGGGCTTTTTGCCCAGGTTGGTCAAGAGGTAGCAGTATTCGCACTTGCCGGGGCAGGAGGTGGCCAGGGGCAGTTGATAGTGTGCCGAGGGCTTGCACGTCTCAAAGGTCTTGGACCTGCGCACTCCTACCACCAGCGTCCGTTTTCCTTCAAAGTATCCCTCGGCGCGAGTTTTACCCGGGATCGAGGTGACCCGGTTGTGAGAGGCTGTAAAACCGGTCTCAATACCTTTATCACGGAAAAAGCGAAGCAATGTTTCCCCCATTGGGTATTTCAGGGCGTCCTGCTCAAAAATAACCCTCTTCGGTTCGAAAACCATTTCTTCCACCTGCATTTTTTCTCTTTAGTATGTCCCAAAAATAGAACTGGAAGGAGCCTGGCCCTTTCGGGAATGTCCGACGGTGGGGAAACCCTCTCCGGGGTCTCCCTACCTCTAAGGGTCGTACCCTCACAAAGATGATAACTTTTTGGATGAACTGGTTAAGTTTGATGGTGGACAGGAAACCCAAGACGCAATCTTGTCTTATCTCAACAAATACGGAATGCGATGCAGCAAAGAGATCGATATTACTAAAACTCGTTGGAGCGAAAAACCAACTACACTTGTCCCCATGATTCTCAGTAACATCAAAAACTTTGAGCCTAATGGCAGCCATCGGATATTTGAGCAAGGACGACAGGAAGCTTTGAAAAAAGAACAAGAGATATTAGATCGATTGAAGCAATTACCGGATGGTGAACAAAAAGCCGAAGAAACAAAACGAATGATCAGCCTAATGCGGAATTTCATCGGTTATCGTGAATATCCAAAATACGGCATGATTAATCGCTACTTCGTTTATAAGAAGGCTTTACTGAAAGAAGCCGAACAACTCGTGCAAGAGGGCGTTATTCATGAAAAAGAAGATATATACTATCTCACTTTTGAAGAACTTCGCGAAGTCGTGCGCACAAATAGACTGGATTACCAGACATAAGCCTTCGAAAAGACGAGTACAAATTATATGAAAAACTAACTTCCCCACGTGTTATCACATCTGATGGTGAAATCATTGCAGGTGAGTATAACCGTGAAAATCTCCCAGTCGAAGCTATTGCAGGTTTACCTGCTTCATCCGGAGTAATAGAGGGACGAGCACGTGTCATCTTAAACATGGAAGACGCTAATCTAGAAGATGGAGATATATTAGTCACCTGGTTTCTAAAACCTACACATATCTGATTTATATACAATAATCCAGATTTACTGAGGTTTTTCACCTACCCGACCAGTAGGCGGCAGTGTTACAGGATTCAACTGCTAGGCTGCAACCTCTCGGTTGCATTCCGGGTGGGTTGCCCCGCCGTTTTCTCGCGCGAACGTACTACCCGAAAGAAGGTGTTACCTCCGCCTGGATATTTACTTGTGGCAACGGCCTTTCGCAACGTGTACCGTGCCACCCGCAAAAATCT
>JALHFC010000295.1 GCA_022839445.1 Pelotomaculum sp. | reverse complement strand
GTATTCGAGATGTCGGCCGACGCTGTACCCTTGCAGCGGCAGGAGGAGCCAAACAGTTTAGAAATTTATGAGGTTGTAATATTTCTAGTCCTATTTCTTTTTGGGTCAGTTAAAAAGTACAGGGAATATACCAGGGAGGTAGCCAGGTGACAAGTATTATGTTAACGCCCCTCAAGGATACAATGCATACCATTTCCATTGTTTTATTGACGCCTACCATTGCTGTCCTGTTGCTGTTTGCGGCCATGATGGCGGTTGAGTTAGGCGGCCTGCTGGTGGAAGCTGTCACGGAGCGGCGCAAGGCGAAGGTCAACGTGCCGGAGTTGCTGGACGCTTTTCGGGGAAAGGACGCCGGGGAGATCATGGACGTGATTGAAAGCAGCGGCTTGTTCCGGCGCCAGAAAACGGCTTTGGGCAAGTTGATCAAGCACGGCGGTTTGCCCGCCGCCTCCCATCAGGCTCTGGCGCGCCGGTTGCTGGCCGGCGAGGAACTGCATTATGCCGGGGTAACCAACCGGACTGACCTGGTGGCGCGTTTAGGGCCCATGCTCGGGTTGATGGCTACTCTGATTCCACTGGGGCCGGGCCTGATTGCCCTCGGCCAGGGTGATACCAAGACATTGGCGGATTGCCTGCTCACCGCCTTTGACGCCACGGTGACCGGCCTGGCCGC
Organism: Pelotomaculum sp.; assembly: GCA_022839445.1. Taxonomy (GTDB): domain Bacteria; phylum Bacillota; class Desulfotomaculia; order Desulfotomaculales; family Pelotomaculaceae; genus JALHFC01. The sequence goes on along the minus strand of JALHFC010000295.1, from coordinate 482 downwards.
TGCCGGCATCGCATTTGCCATCTCCCGGTTGCGGAAAAGGTGGTACGAGGATTACTTGAGCTCTCTTGAAGCATTGATGGAGAGCTTGTTGGATGTGGAGGTGTTTAACCGTGGTCGGGAGATTGAGGAGCAGAAGGCTTAAGACGCTTGAAGATGTCAACCCTCTCGAAGGTGCTATCAATATCGTGGATGCCATGCTGGTGTTTGCCTGCGGGCTGATGCTCGCCCTGGTCATCCGCTGGAACGTCGATCTGACAGAAGGAGTAGAACGCGTCAATGTGAATCAAGGGCAAGAAGTGCAAGATTCGTATATACGAAACGATCTGATAGAAACCCAGGGAGAGGGCCGGCTTTATGAAAAAATGGGCACGGTCTACAAAGACCCCGTTACAGGGCAGATGTTTATGCTCACTAACGAATAAGCGTTAACAGGAGGTAGGAGAAATGCAGTTGATGGGATTGGGGTTTAAGCTCCGGGTGAA
>JALHFC010000294.1:1180-1582 GCA_022839445.1 Pelotomaculum sp. | reverse complement strand
TTATTGCGCTCTGCGGGATCTTCCCAGTTAATCTTTGGTTTGGTTCTGCTCTGGTAATCAAGGTTTAAGGGCTTTGGCAATAGCGCAACCAGCTCTAACTGTTTGCTTATGGTTTTTAGAATTTTTCTGATAGCCATCCGGATCAAGGTGTAGGTGTCCTGTACAGCGCCGGCTCCCAGCACGTAGGTGGAATCCATTATTTGTTTGGCGCAATTGCCGGGGAGCAGGCCTTTGACTATTGCCGCATCCAGGATCTCTTCAAAAGCGGTGCGTTCTTTCTTATGTAACAATAACCTGGCCCGGAACCTGGACAGGGCGCTGTAGTTAAAGCCGGATTCTGCGATGGAAATGCCCAGAGCCATTTTCCAGCGCAAGTCGTAACGGGCGCGCTTTTCTGCTTCC
>JALHFC010000294.1:0-1157 GCA_022839445.1 Pelotomaculum sp. | reverse complement strand
CTTTAATTAAACGGCTTGGTGGTATGGAGGGCCGTCCGGAAAAGGAATATGCGTCGGCAAACAGTTCGTCTTTGAATATCTCGTTTGCCTGGGACAGGCTGTAGTATATACTGTCTTTAGGGACTATGGGTTTTTGTTCCCATGTTTGCAGGGTGCCTATATCTGTAATTTTGAGTTGGTTCTTTTTACGGCCCAGCATTTTAAATTACCACCTTGTATCTTTTGTTATCTTTAATATTCGCTAAAATGTTGGGATTCCCTGCCTTGCAATCGGTTTTTGCTAGGTTTTTATGGTTTAGTGGGATTTTTGAGGGTGTTTTGCAACACTCTCCTAGCGACTATCGAGGCATCTAAAAAATGGACCATGTCTATTAAGGATTGGAGAAGCTGTATCTCACAATTTGCCATCTACTTTGAAGATAGGCTTGAACCAGAAATAGCAATTTAAAAGCGAGTTTAGCGCTTTTGGTTCTGGCAGGGATAGCATAAAAGAATAAGGGGATGACTAATAACAGTCACCCTCTCTATCCCCGGCAGAACCCCGTCAGGCGCTCGGGTTGCTCTCCAGCATTGCCCTATCCTTCTGGCGTTAACCAAAAACTTGATAAAGAATTCCATTTACACGGAATTATTTACACTCCCAGAACTTTGGGAGGTTAATAGGCGCTTTCAGTCCCCTTTTCATCGGGAGTGGCAGTGAAACTTTAAAAAGCTCTTACCTGTTGTTTAAAACAACAGGTAAATACGTTTTAAACAGAAACTGCTACTTTCTTGGTATAAATGCTTCTTTGGGATCGGCATGATCATATGGGCTTGTTTTTCCGCTAAAAAAGGACTTATGCTTTTTCTTTAATCTTTCGGTAAAATCCTGGAGTTCTACCTTGTTATCCAATGCTATTTTGTTGAATTCATTTAAATTCTTTGCTTGTAATAATTGTTCTTCAATTTCCGGAGTTATCAATCTGCCAGCTCCTTTATAAATTTATATAAAGCAGGATCCTTTTTCTTTAAATTTTCCGGGTCCGTAATATATGCTCTATATCCTTCTTTCATTCCCCTTTTCATCGGGAGTGACAGTGAAACGATGTAAGCAAAGTTAAGACACGACCGGATGAATTACTTTCAGTCCCCTTTTCATCGGGAGTGGCAGTGAAACC
>JALHFC010000293.1 GCA_022839445.1 Pelotomaculum sp. | reverse complement strand
CTTGAAACCAATGGTATAGAATTGGAAGTTATACCAATTGAAATTCCAATAGAAGATTGATTCGCAAAACTATCTGTGTTACCATATAGAGAAAATTGTGAGCGGCAAACATGACATACATAAATAACCAACTTAATCACCATCACAAACAGTGCTTGTAGCTATGGGCTTCACCATAGAAGCAAGCGTAGTTCTGTTTGTGCCTATGGTGGTGTTAGATTAACAAGTAAACGCCATCCACGCATGAACGGTTAATGCTTGGTTGGTGTTTTGTTTTTTTACATAACCTAAAAAGCAACAAGGGAGAGTTGGTTTTGATAAAACCTTCTATATTACCAGGATTTATGGAGTTACTGCCTGCTGACCAGATGCTGTTCAATAAAATGCTGGACACAATAAAAGCAACCTATGAAAGATTTGGGTTTATTCCACTTGATACGCCAACTATCGAAAAATCAGAAGTGTTACTGGCCAAAAGCGGTGGGGAAACAGAAAAGCAGGTTTATCGTTTTGCTAAAGGCGATAATGACCTGTCATTAAGGTTTGACCTGACCGTACCGCTGGCCCGGTATGTTGCCCAACATTATAATGACCTTACATTCCCCTTCCGGCGATACCATATAGGCAAGGTGTTTCGGGGAAAAAGGACGCTTCCGGGAATTCTATCAGTGTGATATAGATATAATCGGTAATGACAAAATAAGCCTGGTCAACGATGCCGAAATTATAAGCGTCATTTACTCAACCTTTAAGACATTAGGGTTTGATGATTTTACGATCCGAATTAATAACCGGAAAATACTTAACGGCTTTTTAGACAGCCTGGGTATAGAAAATAAAGTTGAAGTGCTGCAGGTGCTAGATAAGCTGGATAAAGTCGGGGAAGAAAAGGTCGCAAAAGAATTAGTCCGTTTGGGATTAAACTCAACGAGCGTTGGACGTGTTATCAGCCTTATAAAAACGCGTGGTGAAGTAGAGGAAATAATTCATGCACTGCGAACCATGCCGGTTGATAACCAGCTTTTTGCCGAAGGGATTGACGAATTAGAGAAGGTATGCGCATATATAAACTCATTTCAAATACCTTCAAAAAACTACCAGGCGGATCTGACTATCGTCCGTGGTCTGGATTATTACACCGGCACTGTATGCGAAACGATTATAAACCAGTATCCGACTATCGGGAGTGTTTGCTCGGGTGGCAGGTATGACAACTTGGCCCAAAACTACACTGCCCGAAATCTGCCTGGAGTCGGGATCTCCATAGGTTTAACCAGGCTTTTTTACCAATTAAGAGAAGCAGGCATTATTAAAACTGGTTCTTCCACTCCCAGCCAAATACTAATTATCCCGATGCCTGACACCCTGGACTATGCTTTAAATATAGCCACTCAAATCCGTAAAAATGGTATTGCTACGGAAGTGTATCTCAACGACGCTAAAATAGCCAAAAAATTTGGCTATGCAGATAAACTTGGTATACCCTTTGTTGTTGTAATCGGAGAATATGAAGTTAATAGCGGGTTGTTGAAACTAAAAAAAATGCAAACTGGTGAGCAAACAGAAGTAAGGCTGGAAGATATACTGAACAAAATTCGAACATAACCTCCCATAAGGGGACAGTCCGTGCGGCCGAGAAATAGCGCGTCATATAGTGGGTGCGAATCCCACCCAGTAAGGATGAGCCGTCCACTGGTAGTTAGCCTTGGAGTGTAAATGGTAACATTTACATTTAAGCGTAGGCAAACAAGGTAGCGGGCCGAAAGTCAGAGAACTGAATGGGAAAGAGCCTCGAAATCCCTA
>JALHFC010000066.1 GCA_022839445.1 Pelotomaculum sp. | reverse complement strand
CCATCGACGAAAGCGTTTCAGGCCAGACGTTTAATAGTATCGCTACTTGATGGGAGGTTAATAGTTTTTCCATTGGCGCCATCTCCTGGTGTAACTGTAGCCGAATACATGTTTGGTGTCAATGGTTTTATTGGCTTATTTGTAGTTATGTTTAGTTGTATTGTAGCTGCTTCGAACCTCCTAGTTGTCTTTTTTGAGCGCTTCACTTATTTTCCGCATACAGATTATTGCCAGCATGGGGTCGGGTCCGATGCAGGACGCCAGTGTTACCTGTAAATGGGGGTATTTTGAGCGCAATCTGTCTATTGCAGCTGGAATATCAGCTGTCATATGCACTCCTTCAAAAAGAAAGAGAGGCATTATCACTACCCGGCAAACCCCCTTGTCTGCCAACATTTGAAAGGCGTCTTCCAGCGAGGGATGGGCCAATTGCAGGAAGGCCGGCGTAACACCGGAAAACTGGCCGCGCCGCTGTATTTCATCAGCCAGGCGCTCCAACCCCCGGTTGGCCGTGTTAAGTTTGCTGCCGTGGCCCAACAGGAGCACATGCGGGCGGCCCCCGGCATCTTCATCTATGCCCAGGGATTGGAGGAGGGAGCGGGTGTCCCGGTAAACTTCCCCCCGGGCGGGCGCCGGCCGCTTAAGCACGGCCACCCGGCACCCGCAAGCCAGCGCGGTTTCCACTTTGGCGTTGAACCCTCCGGCTTCCCCGGAGTCTTTGGTGATCAGCAGGTCGATTTCCAGTTGTCGGAAAAGCGCTTCGTTAAATGATCTGTCAAAAGGCCCCACCGCGGCAATAATGTGCGAAGATTTTATTCCCAGGCTTAAGGCCGTGGAAATTGATTCCACGGCGGGCAGCAGCCTTACGTACATGTTTTCTACTTCCAAACAGCCGGTCAGCACTTGCAGACTCTTGACTCCGGAAGACACGAAAATCTTCTGGAAATTTTCGGCCCGTGCCCAGGCGCCCAGTTCTTCAGCGGTAGTGAAATAGGTAACGGCGGAGTTGTCGCTGTCCGGGTAGAAAGGCCGCTCCAGCCTGAGCAGCTTGGTTCCGGCCGCCTCCGCTGCCTGCGCAACTTCATGCCTTAGCTCCATGGCAAAAGGGTGAGACGCATCCACCACCACGGATACCGGATGTTCATTCAACAGCCGGGCAAATGCCGCGCTGTCGAAAGGCCCCTTTAATACCCGGCCGTTTACCCGGCCGGTGGCTTCCCTGTACCCGTAACCGGTAGCTACCGTCATAATGTAGGGTCGCCCGGCCCTGTCCAGGGCCCGTCCTATGTCAACCGCTTCACTTGTTCCTCCCACAAGCAGAATCACAATTCATACCCCCTTGGTGTAATTATACGGCCGCTTACCACTCTGGTCCGGGAATTCCCGATCACCACGGTGGAGAGCATATCCGGCGGTTCATCATTCTCTAAATGCCACAAGTTGGTTATCTTCACCGATTCCCCGGCCCGGCCGGCGTTTCGTACAATGCCGGCCGGTGTTTCCGGTTGCCGGTGTTTTTTAATGATGGACAGGGCCTGTCTCCAGGGTTCCTGTCGCCTGGCGCTGCACGGGTTATACAGGACAATGACAAAGTCAGCTTCAGCCGCCGCCCCCACCCTGTCCAGAATGCCGGGCAGGGGGGTGAGCAGGTCGCTGAGCGATATAGTGGCATAGTCATGCATCAAGGGCGCGCCGAGGCGGGCAGCGGCGGCATTGGCGGCCGGTATGCCCGGAACAACCTCGAACGGCACATCCGCGCCGGTAGCCTCCATGACTTCCAGTATCAGTCCCGCCATGCCGTATACCCCGGCGTCACCGCTTGAGATCACCGCTACACGTTTCCCGCGGCAGGCGGCGTCAACGGCGTGAATGACCCGTTCTGATTCGTGTTTCATGCCGGTTGCATAGGTTTCCTGGCCGTGGAAGCAGTCCATCTTTTTGACCAGATTGAGATATGTAGTGTAACCTACCAGCAGGTCGGCCTCACTTATGGCCCGGGCAGCCCGGCAGGTCATATCTTCCGCGTCTCCGGGTCCGATGCCCACTGCTGTAATTTTTCCACGGCTATGGAGACGGTTACCGGTCCGGTTGCTGTCCGGGGGAGAATGATCTCTGCATTCCTCAGGCTCAACAGGGCGCATTGTTCTGAAACCCCCTTTAATGTAAAATATTTCATGGCTGCCCGCGACGGGGCGGAAACCCCGTCGATACGGGATAGCTGTTCTGTAGAAAAATAGCGCAGCAGCAGGCCCATGCCGGCAGCCACCTTGCGCAAATCGGAATCCTCCCACTTGAAGAGAGCGGTGGATAGAAACCTTACTTGCTTTTCTGTCAGCCCGCACTGCCCCAGGCAGGAATTAATGGCTTGCCTGATATCTTTCCCGGTGGCCCGGCGCCGGTAGCCGATGCCCACAGCCACGGTCCGGTCCGCCTCGGTGCCGGTGGTTATGACCGGTTCACCGCCGGAGAGGGAGGCGACGTCGCAAGCCAACTGGTTGGCGCCGCCTTCGTGGCCGCCTGTCAGGCTGACGGCATAGCGTCCGGCCCTGTCAACAAATACCACTGCCGGGTCTTGATATTTTGACTGCAGGAGGGGGCCTGCCACACGGGCGGCAATGCCACCGGCCATAACCATTACCAGGGCCCGGCAACTTTTGAAGGCTTTCCGGACAACCTCCGGCAACCGCGGTGTCCCCGGCGGGCGGACAACCGTCAACTCCGCAGGCAGCCCGGCCGCCAGGGTGCGGGCAAGCGGCGCTCCCGGCCCGTCCAGGGTTACTACCAGCACGCGCCCGCTAACGGTAGCCATGACTGAATTCTCCGCTATACAGCCGGGACCTGGCTCCTTTGCCTGCGAGCGCTTCACCCACCAGGATCAGGGCTGTGCGGTTCACTCCGGCCCGGCGGACTTTTTCTACAATATTGCCCAGGTTTCCACTGATAAAACTTTCATCCGGCCGGCTTACCTTTGACGCCACCACCACCGGGGTCGTGGAAGGCAAAACTTCAAGTAATCGCCGGGTTACTTCGCCAATTTCGTGAACGCTGAGAAAAATTGCCAGACTGCTCCGGTGCGCCGCCAGCGAAGCCAGCTCCTCACCGGCGGGGACCGGGGTCCGGCCTTCCAGCCGGGTGAAAATCAGAGTCTGCGTCACTCCGGGGAGAGTGTATTCAAGCCCCAACCGGGCAGCGGCGGCAAACGCCGAGCTGACTCCCGGCACTATTTCCCACTCTATTTCAAGTTCATCGCATACCTCGATTTGCTCCCTGATGGCGCCGTACAGCGAGGGGTCGCCCGAATGCAGGCGGGCTACGTCCAACCGGCGATCCCGGGCGGATGTTAATATGGCCCTTATTTCCTCCAGTGTCAAAACAGCCGAGTTGAATATCTCCGCCGTTTCCGGCGCAAACGCAAGGTGCGCTTCCGGGACCAGCGAACCGGCGTAAATGACTACCGGGCAGCGGGAAAGAATTTCCCGGCCTCTTACGGTTATTAGGTCTACAGCCCCGGGGCCCGCGCCGATAAAATAGACTTTCATGAGGTTTTCCCTGCCTTTCGTACAATCAACACGCTCATATATCCCGTGGCTCGCTCCGGCAGGTGGTTGATGTCCGTGCACAGGAACTGGCCGCAAACGCCGACCCGCGAGGCAAACACCGCTTCATGACCGGGGGCTTCCTCATTTACCAGGCGCAGCAGTTCCGGCAGCCTGTTGCCCAGTTTCATAAACACCACCACGTCATTTTCCCGCACCCAGCTGCGCACCCGGTCGAGGGGACCTTCGGGCAGGGGGATTACCGCCAGAGATTCCCCGCCGCACACCAGGGGAAAATTCGCCGCCGCGCAGGCCGCCGCAAACGATGTAACCCCGGGTACGGTAGTAATTGACGCAGGCGGCAACTTGTCCGCCAGCTGCTGCAAAACGTAGTTGTAAGTGCTGTAGGTAAGGGCGTCGCCAAGGGTCAGGAATACAACTTTTTCTCCTTTTTCAACCAGCCCGGCAATCTCACCGGCAACTTCCCGCCAGCAACCGGCAAGACGATCTGCTTCTCTCGTCATGGGAAAATCACATATTCTCAATTCGGATGACCCAATTATTTTTTCAACCACCTGCATGGCCGCGCTTTTTCTGTAGCCGGTGGCTCTTGGCGCGAAAACCACGGTGGCTTCTTCCAGGATCTGCAGCGCCTGCAGGGTCAATAGACCGGGGTCGCCGGGACCGACCCCGATTCCCCATAAATGACCTTTTTTGCTCATAACTACCTCCTGTCGATAATTAATACAGCCCGTCCGCCAAAGCGTTTTTCAGCTAACTCGCAAAGGATGCCGCTCCAGGCAATTTGATTTTCCGATCCCAGGTCGCAGGCTGCATAACACCTGCGGCTGGGTTCGATCCCGGACAGCGGTTTGCTCCTCCGGCGGCGGACAGACCCCCGGCAGGTGTCCGGGCCGGGTTCGACTCCGGACAGCAATTTACGCGCGATACTTTGCGGGCGGTTAGCCGGGCCGCATAGTATGGCTACCGGATGTTTTCCCCGCCATACCGTTTCCGCCAATTCCGGCGGCGCGGGGCGGGAGTGAAGTGAAAAGATGCGCATGTCATGCCATTCCAGGCAAAATAAGGCACAGGCCGCCTGGACGCTGCTGATGCCGGGTACAAACCTTACCTCCCAGCAGCCCGGCAAGGCTTTTCGCAAAAATGAAGCCAGGCTGTACAGCCCGGTGTCGCCGCTCACCAGCACCGCCGCGTGAGAAACATCCAGCCCGGCTACCAGTTCAGCAACCTTATCTGTATGTACGGCAGCCAACTCTATCTTTCTTTTCACCTCCGGGAAAAGCCGCAGGAACTTGGGAATGCCGATTACGATCCCGGCTTCGTTCACCGCCTGGTGCGCCTGACCGGTCAGGTAGGCGGCGCCACCCGGCCCGCACCCTACGATGTTAACTACCTTTCTTTCAGATTCCATAACTCCCCACCTCTTGTCCTTGCATGTCGCACAGCCAGACAGCAAGGTTTTTTATTCCGAACCGCTGCGAGGCGATCCTGCAGACAGCCGCCGCCACGGCATTAAACACCGTAGACCTTTCCGTACGGGAAAGACATTTGATAATGCTTTCCGCCAGGAGAGGGTTATGACCCTCCGGCAGGGCGCCGGCGCCTGTTTTCCCGGCAATGTCCATTATCGTTTTAACCGCGGAAGGGGAGACAGCCGAATCGGTGCAGAAGTAACCTGCCGCCAGCTTGGCCAGCTTGCCGGGGTGCCCGGCCAGAATAATCCTGTCAAATTTTAACTTCGCCGCCCTTTCCAGCATGATTCCTGGATAGTTAGATATTTCCAACACTGCAAGCGGCGGAGGTTCGAATCTTTTCAACACCGCTTGTCTTCCGATATTGCCGGGAGTCAGATAAACAGCCTTTACACCGTTGGCTTTGGCTACCTCCAGGGCGGGCATCAAAGAGCAAATCAGGGCTTCTTTGCACATCGGCCGGACAATTCCCGTAGTGCCCAGGATGGAAATACCACCTATTATACCCAGGCGGGGGTTGAAGGTGCGCCGGGCCAGTTCCTCTCCCCGCGGCACGGACACCACTATTTCCAGCCCTTCTTGCTCCGGTAGAAGATCGGCTGCCGCTTGTTCAATCATGCGCCGGGGGACGGGATTGATCGTATGCTGTCCCACCGGTACCTGCAAGCCGGGCAGGGTGACGATGCCCACGCCCCGGCCTCCCTTTATGGTTATGCCGCCGGCCTGCATACGCCGGACGGTGGCTGTGATTTCCGCGCCGTCAGTGATATCGCGGTCCGCGCCCGAGTATTTGATTACCGTCGCCCAGGCGCGTTCATCACGAACGGCGCCGCTGGCAATGCCGACGGTAACCAGCTTCCCGGCGGGCAGCCGGATATCGACGGCACGCGGCGTTTCCCCATCAAACAAGGCCCGGGCGGCGGCTTTGGCAGCCGCGGCGGCACAGGTACCCGTGGTGATGCCTTCCCGAATGTTTGCCATTTCTTCCACCCCAAATACAGAATAATCTTGTTTAGTTGATGAGCCTACCTGATTTTTCGCACTGCCGCCACACCGGCTGCAAAAAGAACTGCGGCGTAAACAACCAGTACCGCCAGAGAAAGCGGCAGCATTCCCTGTCCCGAAACGATGGACCGCAGCAAATAGCTGGAGTGGGTCAAGGGTAAAACCTT
>JALHFC010000292.1 GCA_022839445.1 Pelotomaculum sp. | reverse complement strand
GTTGTAAAGGTTATCGCGCTGTTTAGAAGCCAGGAGCCCAGCACCAGCAATACTACAAAAACACACACGATCTTGGGGACCATATTAAGCATTTGGTCCTGGATTTGTGTGGTAGCTTGCAGGATACTGATCACCAGTCCGACAATCAACGCTACCAGCATTGCCGGCCCGGCAAGGATCAGGACTGTAAAAAGGGCATCGCGGGCCACATGCATTACAAAGGTCTGTGTCATTTTTACCCCCGTTACCTGAAGCTTTCGACCAGGGACTTGACCACCAGATACCAGCCGTCCACCATCACAAAGAGCAGCAGTTTAAAAGGCAATGCAATCATTATTGGCGGAAGCATAAACATACCCATCGACATCAGTATACTGGCCACTGCCATATCAATAACTAAAAACGGCACAAAAATAAGGAACCCTATTTCAAAAGCGGTTTTCAACTCGCTGATTACAAATGAAGGTATAACCACGTGCAACGGCACATCTTCGGGCCTCTCCGGCTTCTCCATCCCGGCTAAACTAATAAACAAACCCAGATCTTTTTCCCTGGTTTGCCGCAACATAAAGTCACGCAGCGGCCCGGCGCCTAGCGCCTGCGCTTCTTCCAAACTGATCTGGTTATTTTGATAGGGTCCGATTGCCTGTTCGTTGATCAGCTTGTAAGTAGGCGCCATGATAAAGATAGTTAGAAACAAGGTTAACCCTATGATAATCTGGTTGGTAGGGACCATGGGAACACCAAGGGCATTGCGCAAAAGAGACAGAACAATAATAATCCGGGCAAAAGAAGTCATCATGATCAGGAAGGCCGGCGCCAGGGACAACAATGTCAACAGCATCAGCAGTTTGATACTATCCACAACCTGATCAGGGCTGTCGGCCGGATGAATACTAAAATCTAGGGCGGGAAACGGCGCCGCGGCAGATTCCCGGGCAAAAATAAATGTTGCAAGTAATATAAGGATGATCGCTGGGAACTTAACCCTCAACTTCTTTCACCTCTAAGGAATGGGGACACACCTTCCTGGTCTATTGATACTAGATGGTGCTTAACCTTTCGGAGCATTTATAATGTTGTGTTTTGACTTCCGCATCAGGGAAGGTATGTCCCCGATCGGAATGCTGTACAGTGTTATGTTTCGGTTTCCGTTAGAGGGAAGGT
>JALHFC010000065.1 GCA_022839445.1 Pelotomaculum sp. | reverse complement strand
AGGGGCGCTTTTGCCCCAGGGCTATACCCGTACTTTGCTGCCTTCTTTCATAAGGGTGGAAAAGGACCGGCCGTTACCGCTCCTCGGTTATGCTGCTGTGGCTGACCGCGGCGGGGAGTTGTATGTGGCGGCCAGGCGCACCGGTGATCCTTACCGGTGGGACCCCGTCCATTATAATACTAAAAAGTTACCGGCTTTAATTAAGGAAAGGTTAGGCCGGTTCCCCCAAAACCGGATCTTAAATCATTTGGCCCGCTGTTCTATGGACTACCAATGTTTTACCGCACAAAATATTTTTTATAATCGCTGGGAAGGCGGGATCCCTGTTTCCCCTTCATGCAATGCCCGTTGTTTGGGCTGTATCTCTTTGCAGCCGGCGGAATGCTGCCCGTCGCCCCAGTCGCGGATAACGTTTACACCATCGCCGGAGGAAGTGTCCGAGGTGGCTGTTCCGCATTTAGAGCTAGGGGAAAAGGCGATCATTAGTTTTGGGCAGGGTTGCGAGGGGGAGCCATTGCTTGCTTCGGAAACAATAATTAGGTCCATCGAGCTAATCAGGTCGCAGACGGACCGGGGCACTATCAATATGAACAGTAACGGGGGGCGCACTGTTGCAGTGGAGGAAATTTGCCGGGCTGGTCTGGATGCCATCCGTGTCAGCTTGATCAGCGCCTGTCCGGATACATACGATGCTTATTGCCGTCCCTGCGATTTTGGCCTGGACGATGTCCGCCGTTCGATCAGGACTGCGGTTAATTACGGTGTTTATACGTCATTAAATTTGCTGGTTTTCCCCGGGCTAACCGACAGGGCGGAGGAAGTGGAGTCTTTACTGGAGCTGGTGCGTGATACCGGGCTAAATATGGTACAGCTACGCAACCTCAATATTGATCCGGATTGGCTTTTTCAGCATATCCCGGCAAAGAGCGATAATGTTATCGGTATACCGGCGCTGATCGAGGCCCTTGAGGAAGTGCCGGGCCTTGTTGTCGGCAGCTTTAGCCGGCCTGTAAAGCACGGTAGGGGTAAAAATTGACGCATGAAAAACAAACGGGGCGTCGCGCAAGATATTAAGGCAATCGGGTTAAGATTAAAGTTGCAAAGATTATTGATCCCATGTGCGTCGATTTTTGATACGCCTGCTCTGCAAGAACTAAATTATCGTTGCAGGCTCAAGCCCGGCATGCTATAATAAAAAAGTATGTTCCCTTGCAGTAAAGAAAAAGAGGTGATTTATTGGATGAAAGAAAAAATACACCCTAAGTACGTGAAAGCCAAGGTTACATGTGTATGCGGCGAGTCTTTTGAAACCGGCTCCACTAAAAAAGAGTTGCGGGTGGAAATATGCTCTAAATGTCACCCGTTTTATACCGGCTCGCAGCGGACAATTGAAACCGGCGGGAGAGCCGAGCGCTTCCGTAAAAAATACGGCTTAACGAAGTAAGGGCAGTAGCAGAGCGTGCGCTCTGCTATTTCTAATAATGAGGGGGTGGCAATGTGGGTTCCCCTTTTCAATACGGGGGGCAGGCGGTCATAGAGGGTGTGATGATGCGTGGTCCGGAAAGCCGCGCTGTTGCTGTCCGCCGGCCCGACCAGACTATCATTGTTGACGAAAAGCCGGTCAGTTCCATTACCAGCCGTGTACCGATTTTAAAATGGCCCTTGTTACGGGGGGTAGTGGTACTGGTGGAATCCCTGGTGCTGGGTATAGAGGCCCTGACCTTTTCAGCGAACCAGGCGGTAGGTGAGGAAGAAGAGGAAGAGCTGACCACAAAGGAAATAGTTATTACCGTAGGGATCGCGCTATTATTTGCCGTGCTGCTGTTTGCCGTGCTGCCTACCGCTGCCGCGCACATGCTGATCAAGGTGGCGCCGGGTAGCCTAGTCCAGAACCTAATCGAAGGAATACTGCGCATTGCTATCTTTTTGGGTTATGTCGCGGCTATTGGCCGGATGGAGGATATCAAGCGGGTTTTCCAGTACCATGGGGCAGAGCACAAGGTAATCCACGCCTACGAGGCCGGTGAACAGCTTGAAGTCGAGCGGGTGCAGCGTTACTCTACCCTACATCCTCGTTGCGGTACCAGCTTTCTTTTAATTGTAATGGTCATCAGCATCCTGCTTTTTTCCCTGTTAGGCAAGCAGGTATTATGGTGGAGGATCCTTTCCCGGGTGCTACTTTTGCCGGCGGTGGCTGGTATATCGTATGAACTGGTTAAACTATCAGGTAAGTACGCAAATGTTCCCTGGTGCCGCGTATTGATAGCTCCGGGGTTGTGGCTGCAAAAGCTGACTACCGGCCAACCGGACGACGAGCAAGTGGAAGTGGCCATTTCTGCCTTTGGGGCCGTGTTGAAGGAAGGTGAAATAAGCAGTGCTGGATAAACTAGCCGGCTTGGAGGAAAAGTACGAGGAACTGCAGGGTTTAATCGGGGACCCGGAAACCATCTCCAACCTGGATCGTTGGCGACAGTATGTCAAGGCGCACGCCGAATTGGGTGATGTGGTGGGCGTATACCGTGATTTCAAGAAGGTTGTTAAGGAAATACAGGAGGCAAAGGCGCTGTTGGGCGAGGAGCAGGATGAGGAAATGCGCGAGCTGGTTCAGACCGAGCTTGACGCTCTTTTAGAAAAGAAGGTTGTTTTGGAACAGCGTCTAAAAGTGCTCTTGCTGCCAAGCGACCCCAGAGACGGGAAAAACGTAATTCTGGAAATCCGCGCCGGTACCGGCGGTGAAGAAGCCGCGCTTTTTGCCGCCGATTTGTTCCGCATGTACTCCCGCTACGCTGAGGGGAGGGGTTGGAAAACAGAAATATTAAACGTCAATTACACCGATATCGGTGGCTTTAAGGAATTGATCTGCTTGATTCAAGGCAAGGGCGCGTATAGCCGCCTGAAGTTTGAGAGCGGTGTGCACCGTGTGCAGCGCATCCCTACCACCGAGTCGGGCGGGCGTATACACACTTCGGCTTCCACTGTGGCGGTGCTTCCCGAAGCTGAAGAAGTAGACGTCGACATCGACCCCAACGACCTGCGGATAGACGTGTTTTGCGCGTCCGGCCACGGCGGCCAGTCAGTGAATACGACCCAGTCCGCAGTGCGGATCACGCATATTCCCTCGGGCATTGTTGTTTCTATGCAGGATGAAAAGTCTCAACACAAGAACAAGGACAAGGCGATGAAGGTGCTGATGGCCCGCCTGCTGGACCGTGCCCAGGAAGAACACCAGCAAAAAACAGCGAGCGCTAGAAAATCAATGGTGGGGAGCGGTGACCGCAGCGAGCGGATCAGGACCTACAATTTCCCCCAGAACCGTGTAACCGACCACCGCGTCGGTCTAACACTACACAGGCTGGACGCGGCACTGGAGGGAGACCTGGACGAAATTATCGACACCCTGGTCACTACCGACCAGGCGGAGCGGCTAAAACAAGTGGAGTAAAGGCGGGAAGGCAGACGGTAACCGTTAAATCCGCCCTCTCGCGGGCAAGACAACAGCTATATGAAAGTGGCGCCAAAACGCCCGACTTGGACGCCGGCGTCATGTTGTCCTACGTGACCGGGCTGGACCGGGCCGGGCTTTACCGTGAGTGGGGGCGGGTTTTGACTGCGGAAGAGGAGGCTTCGTACCAGGGTTGCATTGGGAGAAGGCTAGCCGGTGAACCAGTGGCTTACATCATTGGGAACAAGGAGTTCATGGGGTTGGATTTTGCCGTGGACCCTTCTGTTTTGATTCCCCGGCCGGAAACCGAGCTTCTGGTGGAAACTGCGTTAGAGCGTTTGCCTCCATTTCCAATAATAATAGATGCCGGTACCGGCAGCGGGGCTATTGCCGTAAGCCTGGCGTTTTTTCACCGCGGGGCGGAGGTTTACGCCACCGACTGCTCCCCGGAGGCTTTGGAGGTAGCCCGGCATAACGCCGCCAGGCATGGTGTAGAAGAAAGAATACACTTTTACGGGGGCGACTTGCTGGAACCTCTTAAGGACCATGCGCCGGGCGGGCAGGTGGACCTGGTTGCGGCGAATTTGCCCTACATTGCTGAAAGCGATATCCCTGTGCTGCCAAGAGAAGTTGGGCTGTTTGAGCCGCTCGCGGCTTTAGACGGCGGCCCCCGCGGGTTGAAACATTACCGCCGGCTGATACCGCAGGCCGGCGCTTTTTTAAAACCCGGCGGATTTTTGCTGATGGAGATAGGGTACCGCCAGGCGCAAGGCATTATTGCATTGTTAGACCCGTTGCAGTGGGAGGCGGTTGTTTTAAAAGATTTATCGGGTCTAGACCGGCTGGCGTTGGCTAGATTTAAAGGGGAAAAAGAGGCGTTCCTTTAGCTGGAAAGCGCGAAAGACGAGGTAGAAGTTTTTGGAAGAAAAGAGAATAGCCACTCGCCATATTAAAGTTAATCCTACCTGTCCTGAAGCGGAAGCGATAGAGGAAGCGGGCCGGATACTGCGGGCGGGCGCCCTGGTGGCGTTCCCGACCGAAACTGTATATGGCCTGGGGGCGAATGCTTTGGACGGGCGGGCGGTATCAAGGATTTTTGAAGCGAAAGGGCGCCCTTCCGATAATCCGCTTATTGTCCACGTAGCCGGGTTAGAGCAAGTGGATTTCCTGGCTAAAAAAGTATCCGGCGTGGCAAGGGAGTTAATGGGGGCCTTTTGGCCCGGTCCGCTTACCCTGGTGTTGTCGGCAGGAAAAGTTGTTCCGGATGAAGTAACTGCTGGGCTTTTGAACGTTGCCATACGCATGCCCAGCCATCCCGTGGCGCTGGCCTTAATCCGGGCGGCCGGGCGGCCTGTCGCCGCGCCCAGTGCTAACCTTTCAGGGCGGCCCAGCCCGACTACTGCGGAACACGTACTGCATGACTTGGACGGGCGCATTGCAGCCGTGCTAGATGGCGGGTCGGCCGGGTCAGGGGTTGAATCCACCGTTTTGGACCTGACCGCCCCCGTGCCTTTGATTTTAAGACCCGGGGGTGTAACCCCCGATGATTTGAAGGGTATCCTGGGCGAAGTGAGGTTAGATCAGGTAGCGCAGACCGGCGTTTATATAGGTGCAAGCCCCCGTTCCCCGGGTGAGAAGTACTCGCACTATGCGACCAGGGCGCCGCTTTGGTTGGTTATAGGAAACCCGGAGGCTGTGGCAGAAAAAATCGTAGAGCTGGCCGGTGAGCAGCAGGCTTCCAGCCGGCGGGTAGGGATTCTTACATATTCCGACAGCAGGGATTTTTCTTCCGTAGGGGAAGTCATTGTGGCCGGACGCAGGGATAGGCCCGAAACCGTCGCGGCTGAATTATACGCGGCCCTGCGCCGGTTTGATGAGATGAGGGTGGATCTGATCCTGGCGGAGGGGCTTGTAGAACAGGGTGTAGGACTGGCGGTCATGAACCGGCTTAGGAAGGCTGCGGAAGGACGTATCCTGCAGGTTTAATTTTTAAATGTCTGCACCTTGGGTAAACGGGCTTGCGTAAGCGGTGATTTGAGCTTACAGATAGGCCCGTTAGGACAAGCGAGGGAGCTATTTCACCGGGTTTGACCGGGATTTACCGGCAGTTGCGAATGAATAAGATCGCCCGTGTTTTTATTGGGCAAATTGCAAAACCGGTTATACTTGTGCAAACAGTAGACGAAAGGGGACACCATGAGTTTTTTCACCCTTATCGTTTTAGCGGCGGCGCTAGGGACGGACGCTTTTTCGCTTTGTGTGGGGATTGGGCTGGCCGGAGTGAGCAGGCGGCAGATTTTTTGGATCAGTTCAACCGTGTTGGTTTTTCATATAATTATGCCGCTTACCGGCTGGATAGCAGGTGAGCTGGCGGGAGACCTGCTGGGACGAGCGGCGGCGCTTATTGGGGCACTAATCCTGATCTTCCTTGGTTTGAAAATGTTGTGGGACGCCCGGAACAGCCGCAGTACCGAAATAAAAGTAATCAAGTTCAACGTGTGGGGAATAATACTTCTCGGCGCCAGTGTCAGTTTGGATGCTTTAAGTGTCGGTTTTACCCTTGGATCGCGGCAGGTGGATCTGTTGCAGGCATCCGGCGTTATAGGTATTGTAGCCGGGAGTATGGCTGCATGCGGCCTGATATTTGGACGGTTTCTAGGCCGGTGGGCGGGTGAAAAGGCCCAGTTGCTGGGTGGCCTGGTCCTGATCGGGATCGGAATAAAACTGTTGTTTTAAAAAAACCCCGGAAATACTGATAGTTGTTGTTTTAA
>JALHFC010000291.1 GCA_022839445.1 Pelotomaculum sp. | reverse complement strand
TTCGCACAAGCGCCAGTCACCCACGTGCCGTGCCGCTTCTCTTAAAGCCAGTATCTCAGCGTGGGCGCTGCTGTCATTCAACATTTCCCGCAGGTTGCGCCCCCATCCGATAATCTCACCGTCTTGCACCACAACAGCACCGATAGGCACCTCCCCCAGCGCATAAGCTTTTTTAGCTTCCGCCAGGGCTTCGCGCATATACCGGGCATGATCCACAACGCCTGCTCCTTTAAATCAAATGGCGCGCCCGGAGGGACTCGAACCCCCGGCACGCGGTTTAGGAAACCGCTGCTCTATCCGCCTGAGCTACGGGCGCATAAAAAAATTCTTGTTGCTGCAAGGTGGGATTGTCATCATTGCCTTGATGCGCAGATATATTAAGAAAAGAGACAAAGCCCCAATTAAATGGCGCGCCTGAAGGGATTCGAACCCCTGGCCTTCTGATCCGTAGTCAGACGCTCTATCCAGCTGAGCTACAGGCGCTTAACTGTCTTTGTCTGTGACAAATCATATTCTAACAAAATTATTCATACCAGTCAAGGGGTTGACAACAACCCCTCCCTTTGTTTATAAATAATCTTTTCAGTTAGAATGAAAGGACGCTACTGCCAATGACACCGGTTGAACGAAACAAGCTATGTGCTGCCCGGCGCTTGGGGCCGGTAGCAACCCCACCTCCCGGGCGCCCTGTGACGGCGTCAATTATTATTCCTTGCAAAAACGAGGGGCATAATGTAAAAATGACGGTAGACTCGATCCTTGAAGCAACGCCGGTCAACCGTAATGTAGAAATCATCGTAGTCGATGACGCGTCCGGTGACGGGTGCTGTTATTTCTTGAAGAAAAATGGCAAGTATGATTATATAAAGTTATTATCAACCCCCGGACTGGGAGCCGCGTGCGCCAGAAACCTTGGCGCTTCAGCCGCAAGGGGTGAATACCTGATCTTCTGCGACGCCCACATCACCGTCCCAAAAGGCTGGCCGGGAGACCTGCTTGACGCCTTCGGGCATACCGAGGCCGGCGCTGCTTCACCTGCTATCGGCGCGCTGGCAAACCCGGCCGCCGCCGGCTACGGGCAAACCTGGAACGAGCGCCTGGAAGTCGAGTGGCTTCCCCCTCCACCAGGCATGGAAGCTATGGCCGTCCCACTGCTACCGGGAGGTTGCCTGGC
>JALHFC010000290.1:1183-1608 GCA_022839445.1 Pelotomaculum sp. | reverse complement strand
GCAGTTGCCAGCAGGTACGCCAGGTAGGCGCCCGCAGGACCTGCGCCTACGATGATCACCTGATACATTTAAAGACTCTCCTGATAAAAAAATTCACTTAATTTTAAAGCCCGCATGAATAAAAATAACCGAAAGCAACGATATAAATTCACTAATGACAGTAATATACTCTTAATAAAAAACAAAAACTCCTTACCCCGGGGTTTTACCCCCGCCAGCGATAGGGTACACTGGCTCCATCGTACGTTATTATTTCTTTTTCCTGTTCTGCTGCTGTTTCTTCATCAAGTAAAATTCTAATATTCCCTTGAATATCATCATCAACTGAGGCCATTCGCTCCTGCTTCTTCATTTGATAATTGTAATGATATAAAAGGCTCCATGGTTCCATATATTCAACAAGACGTAACGGATATCCCCACCTA
>JALHFC010000290.1:0-1178 GCA_022839445.1 Pelotomaculum sp. | reverse complement strand
AAGGGGATATTAAATGGATTTAATAAAAAAGAAAGCCATTAAAATTATTAAAAAAGGGTTTTTTCTTACCATCGGCTCAATGCTGGCGGCCGTTAGTTTAGAGCTGTTCTTAATCCCCAACAATATTATTGACGGCGGTATCATCGGCATTTCCATTATAACCAGCTATTTAACAGATATGCCCGTCGGTATCTTTATAATAGGTTTAAATCTTCCCTTCCTATTTCTAGCCTACAATTATATCGGATTGACCTTCATTTTGTCCACACTTTACTCCGTTTCCACCCTGTCTTTGTTTACCATGCTGTTTCATTCCCTGCCCGGTGTAACGGTGGACCTTCTGCTTGCCGCTGTTTTTGGCGGCATTGTGTTGGGGGCAGGGGTGGGGACAGTCCTACGATTTGCCGGATCCCTTGACGGTACTGAAATACTGGCGCTGATCTACGGTCCTAGAATTGGCTTTTCCGTTGGTGAAGTCGTAATGTTTTTTAATGTTTTCATTATGGGCAGCGCCGGCCTTGTATTCGGTTGGGACAAGGCAATGTATTCGATACTGGCCTACTTTGTCGCGTTTAAGACTATTGATATTGTCGTAGAGGGCTTAAAAGAATCAAAGTCTGCCATTATTATATCAGATAAACCCATGGAAATATCAAGCTCAATCATAAATAGGCTGGGCCGTCCGGTAACACATTTTTACGGTAAGGGCGGCTATACTCAGGAAGATAAAGAAATATTGTATTGCGTAGTAAACAGGTTGGAGCTTGCCAAACTAAAAAATGCGGTTTCGGAAATAGACCCTAACGCTTTCATGGCCATCGAGGAAGTGCATGACGTGCTGGGGGGGCAAATTTAGCAAGCGGCCCATCCACCAGATTACCCGCCGTGCAAAAGCAGGCGGGCTAGAACTGTAATATATTTTCAGATGCGAAAATTGCTGGATGGATTATTCACTATTGATTTAAAAGAGGGTTGTGGCATATAATTATTAAAGAAATATTGGGAAATATTGCGATGTTTTCACAGTTGATATGCAAATCCTGTTTACAGAAAAGAGGACTGATTGGTATGAAAAGGAGATCCTTGGCGCTTATCATGTTTGTGCTTATCTCAGTTTTTTCTATGCCCTTAGCGGCTTTGGCCGGGGAATGTGAGACAAGAGTATTTGTAAACGGGAA
>JALHFC010000289.1 GCA_022839445.1 Pelotomaculum sp. | reverse complement strand
AACCCCGGTTGTTACCCTACCAGCGCCGTCCTGGCCCTGGCGCCTCTCTTAAAAAACAGGCTCATCAATACCGGCAGCATCATTATCGACTCCAAGTCCGGCGCTTCCGGGGCGGGCAGGGGGCTTTCCCTGGGCGCCCACTTCTGTGAGTTAAAAGAGAATTTCAAGGCTTACAATGTAGCCATTCACCGCCACACGCCGGAAATCGAGCAGGAGTTGGGGAAAATTGCCGGCGAGGAGATTACCGTTACCTTCACGCCCCACCTGCTGCCCGTTACCAGGGGCATACTAAGCACAGTTTATGCGGAGCTGTCATCCCTGCTAGGGAAGGAAGAGCTGAGGGAACTATACGCCGATTATTATAAGGAAGAGTTTTTTGTGCGGGTAATGCCGGAGGGGACGCTGCCCCAGATCAAGTGGGTCGCCGGGACGAATCACTGCGATATCGGTGTGACGGTGGACTCCCGCACCGGGCGGGCGATCATTGTTTCCGCTATTGACAACCTGGTGAAAGGGGCGTCGGGGCAGGCGGTGCAGAACATGAACATTATTTGCGGGTTCCCCGAGGACACGGCCCTGGCCGGTCCGGGGCTTTACCCGTAGAAGTATTTTAGTGTTTTTACGGGAGGGACTGTTGCTTGCTTTGCTTCCCGGGCGCTCCAATGCGGCAAGTATCCGCGTCGCGTAAGGGATGCGATCCGCAGGGGCACGGTATGCTGCGCCCCCTACAGGGGGTATGACCTCCCATGGAGGTACCGCGGCCCGTGGGGGCGCGGCATTCCGTGGGGTCACGACGCCCCATGGCGCCTACAGGTTGCCGAAGGGCGAATTTGTTTTTAGGGGGGCCACAAATTTTGAAAAAAGAAGCATCAAATATTGTTTTTATCCCCGGCGGCGTTACTGCCCCGGCCGGTTTTCTAGCCGGTACCGCTTTTGCTGCCGTCAAGTATGCGGACAAAAGGGACATCGCTGTTATTTATTCTACTGTTTTAGCTTCCGCAGCGGGGGTTTTTACTTTGAATAAGGTCAAGGCTGCGCCTGTCCGCCTTTGCATGGAGCGCCTGGCCGGGGGAAAGGCGCAGGCCGTGGTGGTAAATAGCGGTAACGCCAACGCCTGCAACGGGGAGCAGGGGATGCGGGACGCCCTGGCCATGGCGGCTGAGGCGGCGGGTGTGCTGGG
>JALHFC010000288.1 GCA_022839445.1 Pelotomaculum sp. | reverse complement strand
TAAAGGCAATCGTTGCGCTCGGTTATGGCATCAAAAAGGGGATTATTGGTGAATGAAACATTGTCAACCTTTAACCCTCCCCAGTGCTTTGCTTGTTTCCACCAGAACCAGCGGCACAATGCTTAAGCCAAAGACGACCGCCCAGTCAGACGGCCGCAACATGGCGGTCTGAAATGCGCTTCTTAAGGGCGGGATGATAATGACTGTGAACAGCATTACGGAAGACGCCAAAAAGGCATAGATTAAGTTTCGGTTGGAGAAAAGCCCGATGCTAAAGAGGGACTGCGTCATGCTCCGGACGTTAAACGAATGTACCAGCTGTGACATGGCCATGGTCACAAAAGCCATGGTGCGCGCTTCTTCCAGCGTTCTGCCCCAACGCAGGGCCAGCCAGTAAGCGGTCAGGGACAGGATCCCGATCATTATTCCCTGCCATAGTATTTTGGCGCCTACCCCTTCCGAAAAAATTCCCTCTTTTAACCGGCGCGGCGGCCTGTTCATTATTCCTTTGGAAGATGGTTCCACTCCAAGGGCCAGGGCGGGCGGTCCGTCTGTAATCAGGTTTAGCCACAGGATCTGAATAGGGTTTAAGGGGAGCCCCAAACCAAACAGCAGGGCTGAGAAGATAGCCACGAGCTCACCGGTGTTGCAGGAAAGCAAGTATTGTACGCAACCCCGGATATTATTATAAATGGTCCGCCCTTCCTCCACCGCCTTAACTATGGTGGCAAAGTTATCGTCCTGCAGCACCATGGCCGAGGCCTCCTTGGCCACCTCGGTCCCGCTGATCCCCATCGCCGTTCCGATATCAGCCCGTTTAAGGGCCGGGGCGTCATTGACGCCGTCACCGGTCATGGCCACAACATGGCCATGATACTTCAACGCCCGAACGATACGCAGCTTGTGTTCGGGAGATACTCTGGCGTAAACACTGACACCGTTTACTGCTTTTTTCAAATCGTCTTCGTCCATTTTTTCCAACTGGCTGCCCGTCAGGATACCGTCACCCGGCTGCAGTATTTTCAACTCTTTGGCGATTGCCTCGGCGGTTTCCCGGTGGTCGCCGGTGATCATGATGGTCCGGATACCTGCCCTGCGGCATAACGCCACTGCCTCTTTGGCTTCGGGGCGGGGCGGGTCCTGAATGGCGAAAAAGCCGATAAATGTCAAATCCCTCTCTATGGTTTC
>JALHFC010000287.1:1634-2299 GCA_022839445.1 Pelotomaculum sp. | reverse complement strand
CCCAGACTGTAAAAGATGTACTTCCCTTTATATTCCTCCACCTTTTGCAGCACGTGGGGGTGGTGTCCCAAAACAAGGTCGGCGCCTGCGTCCACCGCCAGGTGAGCAAACCGGGTTTGGGCAAGATCCGGCGCAGGCTCATATTCCGTACCGGCGTGCAGGGACACCACTACAATGTCGGCCTTATCCCGGGCCTCCCGCACGGTAGCCCGTACTTTTTCCGGGTCCAAATAGGCTACGCCGGGACGACCGGCTCCCGCCAGGTAGGCTTCAGGTACCAGGATGTGGTCGCAAAAGGCCAGGAAGGCTATTTTCAGCCCCTTCATTTCGATATACTTTGCGGCAAAAGCCTCGTTTTCCGTTTTCCCGGCTCCGACATACTCAAGACCCGCCTGTTCCAGGTACCAAAAAGTGTCCAGCAAGCCCCGGGTCCCGAAATCAGGCAAGTGGTTGTTGGCCAGGGAAAGGATGGTGAAACCGGCTTCTTGCAAAGCTAATACTACGCTCGGGTCGGCGCGCAGGATCCTCTCCGGCAGCATTATTTCCCGGCCCGGCGTAACCGGGTTTTCCAGGTTGCCGAAAACAATATCGCCGCTTTTCAAGCAATTTTTTATTCCAGAAAAGGGGTGACCCGGATCAGCGCTATTTTTCCTGATTTCCCCGGC
>JALHFC010000287.1:0-1597 GCA_022839445.1 Pelotomaculum sp. | reverse complement strand
GGCCGGGTAATTTTAAAGAAAAGGCAGCCAAGGCCGCCAATTAAAATGATCAAGGTCAAGGTAGATATAATTTTTTTAAATTTCATTTTAAATTACCTGCCACGGGGACGGTGACTTTGGCTGGTTAAGCCGCTTGCCCCCACCCACCTGCCAAAACCGGTTAAAAGGGTAATCTGACGAACACTAACACATTCCATAGACTTAATTGGTTAAAAAAGCACCGGTCCACTCAGGCAATGGCGGGACTTGACCGTCGTTTAGCATCTTATGCCACTTGGAATCGGTCAGCCGGTTCGCAAGGGGCAAGGGGAATTCGTAGTAAGAATAGACCCCGCCCAGGGCAATCCTTAATTTGCCGTCAACCGGCACAACAGCGTAGATCTCAAAAATGTTGCCGGTAGCTTCTTCCAGCACCTGGCCGTTGGGATCGTTGGCCACATCCGCCACTAGAGCTGCCGGCCGGTCATAAATGGCGGAGCGGTGGTCGATACCCTCATCCCGCAGCGCCTCCAGCCAGAAGTGCTCCAGTTGGCCGCCGTAGGAGCGGATCAAGTCATATTCCTGGTCAGTCAAAGGTGTGTTGGTCAGTTCCTTTTCAGAAATTGTTTTTAAGGCCAGGATCAGTTGCTCCAGCCTGTTCAGGCTCTCCCGGTCCCGCTCGTTTAACAGTTCTCTCGTTTGGAGGCCGTCCCTGGTCATCTTCACCAGTGAAGCCAAGCGGCCATAGAGCACAGGGTTGGGCTCGACATAACCGCGGTCGTCAATAATTCCCCCGCCGCCGCCTGCTTCCGCGTAGACCGGTTTGGCGTAAAGGATGGTGTCATGCTTTAACTCCGTCCAACTTCCCAGAAAGGTGTTGAGCTCTTTTCTAGCCCAGGCGGCATTGCGCATAAACGAGGGGTATCCTGCGGGTTTTTCCTGGACCAGGGGCATCAGTGTATATAGCCAACTCCAGTAAAGGTTTTGGGTCCAAGTCTCCTTGCTCAAACCGGCGATCAGTGTTTTCATTTTACCCATGTTTTCCGTGTAGTTCCGGTAATCTGTCTCACCCATCGAATCCAGGATGGAATAAGCTTCCGGGGATGTCCAGACCCTTGGGTAGCATTCTTCTCTGACCCTGGCTGTTTTCCTTGACCTCCCGGTAAATCAGCCGTTGGAAAACAGAAGCGTCTACGGTAAACCGTTGCCCCATAAAACGGAAACCCTTTATTTCACCTTCCCGGTCCGGTTGTATTGTTTCATCGAAAACAGGCAGGGAATTTATGGCCGGGGGCGCTAACTCAGCGGCCGCCGCTAAAAATACCTTCCATTGCCCGGGATTGGAAACCACTGTTTGCAAAGAGGTGTCCGCGCCATAGATCTCATCAATTAGTTTCTGATACTGAATGTAAGTGAGGTCGTCGCTTTGGCCAACAAAGAAGCAGGTGGTGGCATAGATTTTGTCCCAGCCCACCTTGTTTTGTCCCTGATTTAAGGCCTGGGTGATTAAGAAGGCGGACCTGGTTTCATCTTCGCTCTTTAGACGAAAGGTTAAACGGCCATACCACATCATGGATTTGAAATAGTTTTGCAGCTCTGCTGTCCTTTCGTAATGCCC
>JALHFC010000286.1:623-1820 GCA_022839445.1 Pelotomaculum sp. | reverse complement strand
ATGCTTTTAGGCTTATTCTTCATCGCGATTTTTGATCAGTTCCTCTACAAACGGCGGGAGGACAAAACAAGTCCGGTGTATAGCCGGGCTATAGTACCTTGTATCCATCTTTGGAATACTAGAGACATCCACCTCCAGAGGGTCGTATTTTTTCGAGCCCATTGTAAACGTCCACAATCCCCCCGGGTAAGTGGAAACGTTGCCCAGGAAAAGGCGGCTGACGGGAAAGATCCCGGAGATATCCCGGTACAGCCTGGGGATCAGGTCGCGGTTAAAAAAGGGCGATTCGGTCTGGGCGACAAAGATACCGTCATCTTTTAAAGCACCGAAAATATCCCTGTAAAATGCGGCGCTAAAAAGCCCCTCCGCCGGCCCTACCGGATCGGTGGAGTCAACTATAATAATATCATAGGTATTTTTGTTGTTTTGGACATGTTTGATCCCGTCATCAATCACGATTTCTACGGCAGGGTGGCTTAGCGCGCAGCTTATTTCCGGAAGGTATTTCCGGGCGGCTTCGATAACTGCGCCGTCTATCTCGCAATGGACAACTTTTTCAATTGTCCGGTGCTTGACAATCTCCCGCACCGTTCCCCCGTCGCCGCCCCCGATTACCAGCGCCTTCCTGGGCGCGGCGTGGGTATTTAAGGCAACGTGGGTGATCATTTCATGGTAGACAAATTCGTCCATAACCGTAGTTTGAATGACGTTGTCCAGGACAAGCATCCGGCCGTACTGCACCGTGTCAATGACAGCCAGGTTTTGAAACGGTGTTTTTTCCTGATGGATAGTTTTGTTCACCCGGCAAGAGATTTTCACATCAGCTGTTTGGTACTCTGTAAACCATAAGGAAAACTTTTGTTCCATATTTTGCAACCCCCGTTTTTATTTGTTTTTAATACCAAAGAGGTACTGCGGCCAGGGCGCACCCGGTCCTTTCCACCCGGTGTTCTGCGGCGGCAATTTTAAAGCCCATTAGCTCCATTCCCCTTGTTTCAAAAGCTTCTTTCAACATCCCTTCGATTGCTTTCTCCACTTCTTCCTTGCTGTATTTTCCTGAATGCTCCATGATGACCCCAAAACTGTCTTTGGAAAAGCCTACACCCACAGCAGCAGCGATTAACTCACCGGGCTCTTCGCTGATAATATACCCGTAAGCTGTAGGAACAAGTGAGCCGGGGGGAATGGCCATTTCAG
>JALHFC010000286.1:0-575 GCA_022839445.1 Pelotomaculum sp. | reverse complement strand
TGTCATTGCAAACATACAATATTATATCAAAACAAAGAAAAAAGCGTTAACTAAATGTTGTGTTTTGGACAAATATATATTTTCCCATTTTTAGAATAAAATTTGCCCGGATGTGGGAATATAAAAAATGCATCACATAACAATATAAGGAGGAAATTGAATTGACTAAAACTGTTATAGGTTTGTTTGACTCGCGGGCTCAGGCAGAGAGAGCTGTATCAGATTTACGCAATAGCGGTTTTCATGACGAAATTTCTATTCTTGCTGCCGACAAACAAAATGTGGACAGTAGTTCAAAAAGGCGGAAAGACACGGAATCGCTCGATCCTGTATCTAGCAGAAGCAACGTTTCCACAGGAGTATCCACCGGCGGTGTGATCGGCGGCCTAGCCGGGCTGGCAATGGGCGCCGGCGCCCTGGCTATCCCCGGTATAGGACCGGTTATCGCTGCCGGCCCTATCGCCGGACTGTTTTCCGGCGCCATTTCCGGCGGCGTAGCGGGCGGCCTGATTGACTGGGGCATCCCGGCCGAGCGGGGCAATTTCTATGAAGGAAAAGTGCGGGAAGGAAAGATC
>JALHFC010000064.1:386-6751 GCA_022839445.1 Pelotomaculum sp. | reverse complement strand
AACTCCGGCGGCGCAGGCGTTTTCAACACCGGCTGTGATCACAACCGCCGCCCGGTACTCCCCGTGTGACACCCGGACCCAGCAGGCGTCGCTGACGTGGGCCGACGTCATAAGCGCCGTCCAGTTTGTGATTTCCTTAAAGTCATAGTGTTGGAACGAATCTTTCAGGAACACTGCTATTTCTTCCGCCGGGCGATCCTCGCAATAATCTTTGTCCACCTGCCGGTTGATAAAATAGCGCCTGCGTCCAATGCCGCCGCCGAGTATGCCGGAGCTTACGGATATCTTGGGTTCCCCTGCGTCTATAAAGATATATTCAGGTGTCAGGACGGCACGCAGGCCTGCCAGCAAATCAAACCAGCTATCCGGCCGGGGTTCCAGGTACTCTATGACAGTTTGTCTTCCGGCAACATTTTCGCTCACCACTAAATAAAAACCCCCGTCCGGCTACGGGCAGGGAGTGAAGATAATTCAGGCTTTATTAAGAAAAATCCTGTTAAACCACCCCCTATCAACCGTAGGCGCTTTATAAGGTGATTGTAGAACAGGCAGGTCTCCTGGCTCGGGGTCATCTGCGCTCAAGTCTTCCCGGCCGGCGCATAGGCTGGCCAGTGACATTTTTGAGATCATCCCCCTGACAGTGGCGGGACCGCGCCGGACTTTTACCGGACTTCCCTTTTCACGCAAATCTGCGACCTGTTCACACAATGTATTAACTTTTATGTGATATTTCATTCTCCATGTTTTGCAAAAACCCTGCCGGGAATTTAAAAATGTTCTTACAAGTTGTCCTTATTGCTGCCGATCAACCCAATTTATCTTTGATTTTTCGACTTTCAAAATTCGCGCAATTACAAATAACATAATGAGGGACTAACCCCTTCCGGGATTCCCCAAGCATTAGTTTGCTCCCAGTACTACTGCCTGGGCTTCTTCAAGGGTGTTGGTGGTATAGATATTATCTATAATGCGGTTTAGTTCGGTTAGGTTGGAAATGGTCTTTACCTGCTGCTGTAGTGCCTGTGATGATGCGCCAAACCTAGCTTTAAGATATTTGCAGATGGAGTCTTGGGCCATTTCTGTTTTACCCCTAGCTTTACCTATAGCCTCACCCCTAGCTTTACCTATAGCCTCACCCATGATCTTACCCCTAGCCTCAGCTTCCGCCCGTTCTTCTTTAACCCATTCCTGGAATATCGGTGATTGCATTATCATTTCCCTCCTTATCATTGACAACACCAGTTCGGATGAGTATTTTCCACCGGCCATAATTGCCATTAATGCCAACAGGTCCAGTTGTAGTGATTCATCTTTTATTTCTTGTATGACGCTGATACATTCATTTAGCGCTTGCTCCGGGGTTTCTTGTTTATCGCCTTTCATTAGTGGTAGTAAGGGATATAGTCCCAATAGTTTAGCATCTATTACTTTTTGCCTGGACTCTTCCCAGACTCTAATGACTGCATAAGTGTATTCCAGTATTCCATGTTCCCATCTGTCCTGTAACCGGTGTTGGCCGTTATCGTCTTTTTTATAGAAGAATACCACTATCTGTTTTATGGGCGGTGTGCCCCCGCCTTCTGTCATGGTGGCTTCCCAGATATCGCCACGGTAGCGGAGCATCCTAGCCGGTAGTGTATCGTCGCGGTAGCCCATCGGTTCGAAGTTTAGCAGGTAGGGATAGTTAGGATCTGTTATTTCTAGTACACTGTCAAGCCTGGATTCTTTTTTGGGGGTGTAGTTAGTTCTAAATTCAGTTACCCATTCTTCCCGGCAGTCGGGGTGGATGAATTTGGCCCAATCTGCAGGACGGCGTTGGATTAGTTTTTTCACAGGTATATCTATTTGGGGCATATTTTTTGGTTTCATCCTTTCCATTTATATTTTATCATATCTCCATTTGTTTTCTAAACATATTTTTATTTTCCTGCCGGGGTTGTTGTTATTTTGTAATGAGGGACTGTCCCCTTTTGGGTATACCTGGAAGGGCGAACACCGTCCTCTACTCGACATCTAACAAAAGTTGGAGGGCCGGTAGACCTAGCGGTTTTTGGCGTACAATAAAATAATTACATTAAAAAGAAGGGATTTATCCGTAATTTGCTGAAAAAGTATAAATATTAGAAATATGGTAACTAAGGGCGGCCGCTATAGCTAATAGGGATTGGATATCGAAAAATGATCATCAATGAACACAGTAACCAATTATTTGGATATAAACTAGGTAACTGTTTTGCGGTGGATTCATAGTTGTAATATTCTAGCGCATAATGCCGGTCCACTCATTAAAATACAGATATTTTAATGTGATACGTTTAGGCGATGTGGAAGAGTAGAATTAATTGGATTGTTTTTTAGGAGGGAGGCCTATGGCACGTCTTGAGGATATAACCGTCGGGGCAAGCGTCACTGGCATTGCAGGAAACACGCCAGTGAATGTTGTCGCGGTTAAATGGCATGGCACAAACGCCATGACGGTCACATTCAGGAATACCACAGGAAATGTAGCCGAACAGATACTTTATAGAGAAGACGAGGAGCGGCTAAATGTCTCAGATGAAAACCTACCGTGGAGTTTTGACGCGGATGCCGACCTGCTGCGCCTTGCCTCGGAAGCCTACCGCATCAACCTGGCCCACATCTTCGATCCCTACCTGGCAGTACATACATCCGCCATAGAGCCGCTCCCGCACCAGATTTCGGCGGTCTATCAGGAGATGCTGTCACGCCTGCCGCTCCGCTATATACTCGCGGACGATCCCGGGGCAGGTAAGACAATCATGACAGGCTTGTTCTTAAAAGAATTACTTGTGCGCGGCGACCTGAAATGCTGCCTGATCGTATCGCCGGGCAACCTGGCGGAACAGTGGCAGGACGAACTCTACCGCAAATTCAACCTGCGGTTTGAAATAATCACCAACGACCGCATTGAATCAGCCGTTACAGGGAACGTCTTCACGGAGGTAAACCTCTGCATCGCCCGTTTGGACAAGCTGTCCCGCAACGAAGAGATTCAAGAGAAACTGCGCGTCACTGACTGGGATTTGATTGTATGTGATGAGGCGCACAAGATGTCCGCCACCGTTTGGGGCGGCGAAATAAAATACACAAAACGTTTCCAACTGGGCCGATTGTTGTCATCCATTACACGGCATTTCCTTCTTTTGACCGCTACGCCGCACAACGGCAAGGAAGAAGATTTCCAGCTTTTCATGTCACTTATAGACCAGGACCGATTTGCGGGCGTGGCGCGGAGCGGTAGTCAGGCAGTGGATGTATCGGACGTGATGCGTCGCCTGGTAAAAGAGGAATTATTAAAATTTGACGGCACACCACTGTTTCCCGAACGTATCGCTTACACCGTGAACTATGACCTTTCGCCTCTTGAGGCGCAGCTATACACTGCGGTAACGGATTATGTGCAAGAAGAGTTTAACCGTGCCGA
Source organism: Pelotomaculum sp. (assembly GCA_022839445.1). GTDB lineage: Bacteria > Bacillota > Desulfotomaculia > Desulfotomaculales > Pelotomaculaceae > JALHFC01. Next base: position 3,306 of record JALHFC010000064.1, on the reverse strand, counting down.
CCAATTGAATAGTGAACGCAAAAACACGGTTGGTTTTGCCCTTACCATTCTGCAACGCAGGTTGGCATCCTCTCCTGAAGCTATCTACCAGTCGCTGAAACGCCGCCGCGAGCGGCTTGAAAACAGGCTTGCCGAGGAACGGCTCGGCAAACGGGCGGCTGAATACACCGTGCCTGCTTATGATGACTATGACGATGATGATTTGCCTTCCTCAGAATTGGAAGATTCCGAGGAAAAAATAGTAGACCAGGCTACCGCCGCTCAGACCAAAGCGGAACTAGAGGCGGAGATTGCCACGCTAAAAAAGCTAGAACGTATGGCGAACGACGTCCGCACCAGCGGCGAAGACCGCAAGTGGGATGAACTTTCCCAGCTCTTGCAGGACAACGAAAACATGTTCGGCGTGGGCGGGCTGCGCGAGAAATTGATTATCTTCACCGAACACCGCGACACGCTCCGCTACCTGACGGACAAAATACGCTCCCTGCTCGGCAGCGAGGAAGCTGTCGTGACCATCCACGGCGGCCTGCTCCGTGACGAGCGGCGCAAAGTAGAGGAACTCTTCAAGCAGGACAAGGAAGTGCGTATCCTGATCGCCACCGACGCAGCCGGCGAAGGTATCAACCTGCAAAGGGCGCACCTGATGGTGAACTACGACCTGCCGTGGAACCCCAACCGCCTTGAACAGCGTTTCGGGCGCATCCACCGGATCGGGCAGACCGAAGTCTGCCACCTGTGGAATCTTGTTTCTCAGGAAACCCGCGAGGGCATGGTGTTCCAGAGGCTATTAGAGAAACTGGAGCAGGAGCGTGAATCCCTCCAAGGGAAAGTCTTCGATGTTCTCGGCAAGGTGACCTTTAACAACCGTCCCCTGCGGGAACTGCTCATCGAGGCCGTGCGCTACGGCAACGACCCGGCCGTTAGAGCACGGCTATATGAAATAGTTGACCATTCCCTCGACCGTGAGGCGCTGAAGCGGCTGCTTGACGAGCACGCCCTGACCGAAAACACGATGGACGTCCATCAGGTGATGGCCATCCGCGAGGACATGGAGCGCATGGAAGCTCACAGGCTGCAGCCCCACTTCATCGAGTCGTTCTTTATAGAAGCGTTCACAAACGTAGGCGGGAAAATCCGCCCGCGCGAAAAAGGACGCTACGAGATAACATCCGTGCCGTTTGCCGTCCGTAACCGCGATATGCAAATAGGTTTTGGCGAGCCGGTATTGCAGCGGTATGAGCGCGTCTGTTTCGACAAGTCCTACTGCAACGTGCAGGGGCTGGTTCCCGCGTCGTTGATTGCGCCGGGGCATCCGCTTTTGGAAGCGACTATCGACCTGGTGCGGGAACGTAATGTTGATGTGTTGAAACGCGGCGCGGTATTTATCGACGACAGCGATTACGGCATGGAGGAGCGGCTTCTCTTCTATGTGGAGGACTCCGTGCAGGATGGCGTTATCCTGCCGAACGGGGGAAAGCGCATTATTTCAAAGCACATACATTTTGTGGAGATCAAAGAGGACGGCACGGCGACTAACGCCGGATACGCCCCGTACCTGGATTACCGCGCCGCAAACGAGGAGGAACAGAGAGCAATCCGCTCGTTTCTTGCCAGCCGGCTGTGGTTGCAGTCGAACGTGGAGGACATCGCCGTCTGCTATGCCATAGCGCAGATTATCCCGGCCCATGTCGCCGTGGTGCGGGAGCGCAAGACGAAACTTATTGACAAGACCGCCAGGGCTGTGAAAGAGCGCCTGACCGCCGAAATACAGTATTGGGACTTCCGCTCCGCCGACCTAAAACAAAGGGAGTCCGCGGGCAAGACGAATACCAGGCTGAACTCCCAGATGGCGGCGCGGCGGGCGGAGGAATTGGCAGCCCGGATGCAGAAGCGGCTTGCCGAACTGGAAACGGAGAAACTCATCTCCGCCATGCCGCCGGTGATAGTCGGCGGGGCGCTCGTCATGCCGCGCGGGCTAGTGAACAGGCTGACCGGAAGGCCCGGCGCCTTCACCGCAGACCCAATGGCGAGGCGCGAGATAGAACTGGCGGCGATGAAAGCCGTGCTGGAAATCGAAACCGAACTGGGTTTCATCCCCCGGGATGTAAGCGCAGCGAAAGTCGGCTATGACGTGGAGTCGCAGATACCGCCGGGCAAACGCGGCCCGGACGGCGCAACTCTTCGCTTTATCGAAGTTAAAGGCCGGGCAAAGGGGGCTGCCATCGTGACGGTCAGTAAGAACGAAATACTTACGGCTTTTAACAAGCCGGAGGAATACATCCTGGCTATTGTGGAAGTGGATGGCGTGGTAACGCGAACCATATATCTAAAGAAGCCGTTCCGCGAACGGCCGGACTTTGCGGCGACAAGCGTCAACTACGACATCGTGGAGTTGACAAACGGTTCAGAAATTATCTTGCAGCAAGGTTAAAGACAGCGAGGTTAAAGATATGGGTTACAAGAAAAAACTGATTGAAGTCGCGCTTCCCCTGAAAGCGATAAATGCAGCGTCGGCGCGGGAGAAGTCCATACGGCACGGACACCCGTCCACTCTGCATTTGTGGTGGGCCAGGCGGCCGCTTGCAGCGGCGCGGGCTGTTATCTGGTCGTCGCTGGTGGACGACCCGTCCAGTTTGCCGGAACAATTTCCGACCGAGGAAGCGCAGTCGAAAGAGCGCCAGCGTTTGTTTGGCATACTCGAAAAACTCGTAAAATGGGAGAACTCCAACAATCAGGAGGTGCTGGCCGAGGCCAAAGCCGAAATCATGAAGTCTACCGGCGGCAAACCGCCCGCACTGCTTGACCCATTCGCAGGTGGTGGTTCGATACCGCTGGAAGCGCAGCGGCTGGGACTGGAAGCCCATGCCAGCGACTTAAACCCCGTGGCCGTGATGATCAATAAGGCCATGATTGAGATACC
>JALHFC010000064.1:0-379 GCA_022839445.1 Pelotomaculum sp. | reverse complement strand
GTGAACCCCGAATCCCGCCGCCGGCTTGGCGGCGATTGGAAAGGCGCGGCGGGGCTCGCCGAAGACGTGCGCTACTATGGCGAGTGGATGAAAAAAAGGGCGTTCGAGCGTATCGGTCACTTGTACCCGAAAATCAAAGACGAACACGGGCAGGAACGCACCGTCATCGCGTGGATCTGGGCGCGGACGGTGAAATGCCCGAATCCGGCCTGTGGCTGTGAGATGCCGTTGGCAAGCAGTTTTAAGTTGTCCAAAAAGAAAGGCAAGGAAGCCTATATCCAACCTATTATTGAGGGTAACAAGATTCGCTATAAGGTGAAGTACGGCAAAGGCACGCCGGAGCCGCCAAAAACGGCTCGTGGGGCAAAGTTTAAGTGCA
>JALHFC010000285.1 GCA_022839445.1 Pelotomaculum sp. | reverse complement strand
GGGCCGGGTGAAAAGCCTATTGATGACCATTGCGGAAGTTGCCAAGGTCGACGTAGAGGAAATAGTGTTGAAAGATGAAGAAGTTGCCGCTTCCGACACGGGAAAAAGCTATGCTGCAAATGGGGCGCAAACAGCAGCCAAAGTAGAGCATGCTGAGATTAAAATTGCTCAGACGGTGCGGGTAGACGTCCAACGGTTGGATACGCTGATGAACCTGGTGGGAGAGCTAGTTATCGACCGCACCAGGCTAAACCGTTTTGCTGAAATATTTGAAGGGCGGTTTGGCGCCGGTTCCGGGGAAATGGTTGAAAAATTAAATGAGATCTCCGGCCACCTGGGCCAGGTATCCGGGGATTTGCAGGAAGAGATTATGAAAGCCAGGATGCTGCCGGTAGCGCAGGTATTTAACCGTTTTCCGAGGATGGTCCGCGACCTGGCCCACAAACTAAGTAAGGAAATTGACTTTATCGTGGAAGGTCATGAAACAGAGCTGGACAGAAATGTTATAGAAATCATCGGCGATCCCCTCATCCACCTGATCAGGAACGCCATTGACCACGGGATTGAAAAACCGGAGGAAAGGGTGAAGCTCGGCAAGCCCAGGACCGGGGTCTTAAAGCTAAAAGCTTCGTATATGGAAAACCACATCATCATCACTGTCGAGGACGACGGGAAAGGCATCGACGCGGATCGGATGCGGGATAAGGTAGTGGAAAAGGGACTTTTTGAACGGGAGGTAGCCGAGCGCATGCCTAACCGGGAGGTTGTGAACTTGGTTTTCATGGCCGGCTTTTCTACCGCCTCTGTTGTGAACGACCTGTCCGGTCGGGGTGTGGGTTTGGATGTCGTGCGCAACCAGATCGAGCAAATCAACGGGACTGTAGAAGTCAACACCATAAGAGGGGCGGGCACTACTTTTACCGTTAAGCTCCCCCTTACCCTGGCCATTATCCGGGCCCTCATGATCGAGCTGGGGAAAGAGCAGTTTGCCTTGCCGCTTACCAACGTTGTGGAAACTATCAGCGTGTTGGCCGGAGATGTTATGAAGGTAAAACATAACGAAGTGATTATAGTTAGGGGCAATGTCCTGCCTTTGATTAGGCTGGCAAGGATCCTGGGGCAAGAGGAACACGGGGACAAAAACCGCCTGTTTGTAGTGGTCCTGGGTATCGGGGATAAAAAGTTCGGCGTGATTGTTGATAA
>JALHFC010000284.1 GCA_022839445.1 Pelotomaculum sp. | reverse complement strand
CTTAATTGTAAAAAAAGCCGGAATGTGGGACAACCCAGCAACCAGCTTTAATTATCTGGAACCTGTCGGTGAAGCACCACAAAAACATTGTCTGGCGCTAAAATAAATCGCTCTAATAAAACGCTTACTCCATATCTTCCTCAGCGATCATTTCCTCCCATGCATCTGAAACTTTTTCCCATTCCTCATCGTCTTCGATATCAACCAGCAATTCGTTACCATCCTCATCCTGATCAAACTTTAAGATAATTGCCTCGTTGTTCTCCTCCTCCACCGGCAGCAGGATAGCATATTCAGAATCATCCACTTCTATGATATCGATGACCGCAAAGTCATGCTCTGCTCCTTCTTCATCCACTAGAGTGATTACTTCATCCTGTTCGTGTTCGTGTTCTGTCATCATTATACACCCTCTTCCCGAGTTTATTCCCAATTGTATCTAAAAAAAATACTCCTGTCAAGAAAACCTTTTTCGCCGTTATTCACCCTAAATGAAACATATTTCTTTTTTATTTTATCTTCCTGTGTGAATCGAGATAGCTTTGTAAAATCAAAGCAGCGGCAACTTGATCGATTACCCGCCGCCGCTTGGACCTGCGGACATCGGCTTTTAGCAATAGCTTTTCCGCCGCTACCGTTGTTAGTCTCTCGTCCCACAATTCAACCGGCAAGTCAAGGGCTTTTGCCAGCCGCCCGGCGTAAGACTTTGCCATTTCCGCCCTCGGGCCGGCACTGCCGTCCATATTAGCCGGATATCCTACAACCACCCGCCCCACCTCGTATTCACGGGCAATTTCTTTAATTTTTTTTATGTCATCCTTAACAGAACGGCATGTAATTGATTCCAGGCCCTGCGCAGTTAGCCCCAAAGGATCGCTTAGGGCTACACCTATTCTTTTATCCCCCAAGTCAAGCCCCATTATACGCAATTCAAATCACCTTGATGCTGAATTCAGGACAAGCAGCGGCGCAGTAGCCGCATAATACACATACAGACCCGTCCACAACCGCCTTGCCATCAATAACACTTAAAGCGCCTGAGCGGCACTTTTTTACACAATTCCCGCAACCAAGGCACCAATCCTCGATATGCAAGCGCCTTGGCCGCCGCTCTACAGCAGACTTCAAACTATCAGGAATAAGACGCCTCTTCCGCCCGGCTAATCAAATTACCGCCGCCCAGGGCCTTCATCGCGTAAATCCCTTTCCCGGCTTTTACCGCCGTCTCAATGGCCGCCAGCATATCATCCCTGCCGCCGCCCCTAATACCGATCCCGGCCATATTAATCAGTGGGTGGATCACATCGATTTCCGGGACCGTAGCGGCGCCCAGCACCCCCTCGACGTGATGAGTGGAAATACCGACAGCGCGAACAATACCCTTTTCTTTTGCCCTTAAAAGATATTCGATAGCCTCCCAGTGGCCCTTTATGGTTAATATTGACTCCTGCTCGTGGAGCATAAAGACATCTATATAGTCTCGGTCAAGCTCTTTTAAGGCTTTCTCGACGCTATCCCTTGCACCCTGGTAGGTATAGGCATAACACTTCGACACAATTACAACATCACGCCCAAATCCGCGGATAGCTTCACGGATGTATGGATAAGTACAGTATAACTCTGCCGTATCAATAAAATTAACACCCGACCGCTTTGCGAATAATCCCGGCCCCTTCCCGAACTGTAAGGTTTGCCTGAAGCGGGCCGATGGTGAGCGCCCCGAAACAAAGCCGGGAAACTTCAATACCGGTCCTCCCAAGTTTCTTGTATTGCAACCGTTTCCATCCCCTGCCAAATTTTCGCCCTGCAGGCGTAATATCGAAGAAAAATAGCCGGGCCCGCCATGCAGCTTATTTCTGCCCAAGGTAGCTTCTAACCAGTTCTTCTAGCAATTCATCCCGCTCTAAGCGGCGAATCAAACTGCGAGCGTTTCCATAATTCGTGATATAAGCCGGGTCACCGGATAAAAGGTAGCCCACAAGCTGGTTGATCGGGTTGTACCCTTTTTCTTTTAGAGCAGCGTAAACTTTGTGTAAAATATCGCGGGCCTGGTTGACATCCTCATGTCTTTTCTGAACAATCCCAGGTCATTATTGAAAACCCCCCTTCCCCATATTCTGACCAAAAACACATACAATCATATATTCTTTCTCTACAGTGTCAACGCCCAGTGTTAAAATGTTGTCTCGCAGCACCATTTCCCGCTCAGGGTGGGCGATAAAAAACCCTTCCTGGTTTATCATGAAAGCATACCCCTTCCGGCCTGCTTTCCGCTCCAAATCAGCGAATTGATCCACCAGGGACCAGATGGTGTCCTCCAAATCAAGGCGGGTGTTAATGACTCCAATGATATTCTCATTGTAATCCCGCACGGGATAACCGTAATTGACGACAGCTTTTTTTAAGTCTTGTGAAATCCGCACATCGGATATGTGCATCTCACCACTCATGCCACCTTTAAACCACTCCAACTGGTCCTTCATCACCCCTACATAACCGTCGCTATCGGCATACTGCAACCCTTCGGTATCGGCGAGGGCGATGGTCCTGAAATTAACGTAACCTTCCTTGGCCTCTTTGAGAATCAAAGATTTTTCTTCCGCCGAAGTATCCATGCTGCGCAAACCCGGGTGTTGGGCTAAGGCAATAATTTTATTACCGCAATCATCAAGAAACCTGTCCACCTGGTCCGCAAAAATTTGAGCCTCGGTTGATAAATTCTTCTCGGTAAAGTCCAACATCATGGAGCTGGCTTTGATATAAGCTGAATAACCAATTGATAATACCGCAAAAGCAATCAAAGCCGTAAAAAT
>JALHFC010000063.1 GCA_022839445.1 Pelotomaculum sp. | reverse complement strand
GGGCCGGATATTGTCCTGGCGGGCACGGATGCCGGTTACACCGTGAAAGGTTTCGATACCCACTTCTACCCCTGGCGGCCGCAGGACGTTAAGTTCAGCGCCGGTATAGGCGGTAGCTTCAGCGGCAGTGTTTTTTCCGCCGGCAGCGGCGGGGATGTGTTGATTGAAGCCACATCAGGCGGGGTAAAAGGCGCAAAGAAGGTGCACGTCATTGGCGCCCGGGAGATCAAGGCCTTTCGAGTGGCGCCCGCAGTCATAAGGGCCGGGCGGGGTCAGAAGGTGGAGCTGTCATTTACCTTAGAGACCTTGGATGGACGGGTGTTTCCGCTGGATGCGCGTTATGTCGCTTTAAGCGCCACCACAGGTAGAATTGAAGGAAGTACATTTATTGCAGGGGAATCCGCAAGTGGCAAGCTGGAGGCCTCTTATCAGGGTCTTACGGCACAGGCGGCGATCAGGGGCGCCAGCTTGTTCAGCGATACAGAAGCCAATTGGGCCAACGACCAGATCAACGAACTGGCTGAGGCCGGCGTCATCAAAGGTTATGAGGACGGTACTTTCCGTCCGGCTGAGCCGGTTACCCGCGCCCAGGTTGTCGTTTTGCTGGCGCGGCTTCTGGGGTGGTCAACGGAGCAGGGCCGGCTTGCTTTTAAAGACGAAGTGCCTGATTGGGCGGAGGATGCCGTGGCTGCGGCAGTTGCCCGGGGCATCGTGAAGGGGTACCCGGATCAGAAGTTTTGGCCCGGCCGTCCGGTTACCAGGGCCGAGGTTTCGGTTATCTTGGATCATGCTATAGATCTCCCCACCGGCAGCGCCAAGCTGGACTTTAAGGATGCCGGGAAAATCCCCTCCTGGGCCGGCGAATCATTGAGCCGGGTTGTTTCCGCCGGGATCCTGCGGGGTTACGAGGGAGACCTTTTAAAGCCGGAGGCCTGTCTTACCAGGGCGGAGATGGCAGTTATAATCAAAAGGCTAGATGTGTTAAACTATGTGAAGGTGGAGCGTTGAATCAATGCCTGCAACAGTGCTGATGGCGCTGATGGGACTTGAGATTGGCGGCGTCGAAACACATGCCGTGGTTTTGGCGCGCCACCTGAAAGAGATGGGTTTCAACGTAGCGATGGTATCCAGCGGGGGTATATACGAGGATACAATCGCCCGTTACGGGATCAGGCACTATCAGGCGCCCCTTGACAATTCCAAGCCGGCTTCCATATACAGCTCGGTAGCGGCCATAAGGTCCATCATTGCTGCGGAGGATGTTGCGCTTATCCACGCCCACGCCCGCATACCGGCTTTTGTTTCTGATCTGGCAAGAAGGCTTACCGGTATCCGTTTTGTTACCACTGCCCATGCTATGTTTGCTGCCGGCCTTCATTTAAGGTTTCTGTCCAGGTGGGGAGAAAAAACCATCGTCATCAGTTCCGATATCAAAGAGCACCTGATCAACAAGTTCAGGGTAGCGGAGAAAAATATTATTTTAATCCCCAACGGGATCGACATCGAAGCGTTTAACCCGGATCTACCGGTCGGGGATATTGAAAACGAATTAAGGCGCGTTCCTGATGATAAGCTAATTGTGTACGTGAGCAGGCTAGACAGTACGCTGGCCCCCCTGGCGGAAAATCTTATCGAAGCCTGCGCCCGGCTATACGTCGAGTTCCCGGATATTCGCCTGGTTATCGTTGGGGAGGGAAAAAATTTTTACGATGTTGCGTCCAAGGCAGGAGAAGCAAATGTCCGGACCGGCACGGAGTTAGTCCGTCTTCTGGGTGCGCGCAAAGACGTAAACCGGATCATGGTTGCCGGCGATTTGGTTGTCGGGGTTAGCCGGGTGGCGCTGGAGGCCATGGCTTGCGCCAGGAATGTCCTCCTGGCAGGCGGGGAGGGATACGGAGGGTTGATCAATGAAGGCAGCCTGCCGCTTTTTAAAAATGATAATTTTACCGGGCGCCAGTTTAAAAAGAAAGCTACCGTTCAAAACCTGGAGGACGCTGTGAGACGGTTTTTACTGTTGCCCCCCGATGACAGGGGAAAAAGGGGTTTATCTTTAAGGAAGTTTATTGTTGAAGAATACAGCAGTGTAAAAATGGCCGCCGATACGGCTAAAGTTTATGAAGCGGTTTTAAAGAAGGAGAAATCAAAAGAAAAGGAATAACTGCTAAATCATAATGGTGAAATATAAATGCTCAGAATACTCCACATGATTAGCGACACCAACATCGGCGGAGCCGGGCGCCACTTGCTGTCTTTCCTGGAACACTACGACCGGGCTAAGCTGGAAGTAAGGGTGCTTTGCCCTGCCGGTTCTTTGCTGGTGGAGCGTTGCGCCAAAGCCGGTGTTGAAACTCATACCAGTCCTTATTTTGCCGGGGATCGCTCATTGGGGTGGCGCGGCCTGGCCGGGCTTTTGCGCGAGGTAAGCAGTATCATCAAGGGGAATAAAATTGACGTCGTACATACACACGCCGCCTTTTCAGGGCGGCTGGCCGCTATTGCCGCCGGTGCGCCCTGCGTTGTATACACCAAGCACCGGATGGATTGGGAGGTATCCGGCGGCAGTTTAAAAAGGATGGTCGCGGGTTTTTTAAACCGTATCACCTGCCGGCGTGTAATAGCCGTCAGCCGGGCTGTTCAAGAAAGCTTGGTCTCGAGCGGCATGCCTCGGGAAAAAATAGAGTTGATTTACAACGGCATTGACCTGGAGCAATTCAGGAAACAGGCTTGCGAGAGGGACCCGGCGCCCCGGTCTGAGTTCGGGGAAGGCCGGCTGGTAGGAATGGTAGCCCGTGTGGAGCCGGAAAAGGGGCACCGGTATTTCCTGGAGGCGGCTGCCAGAGTACTGGAAAGGCGGAAAGATGTATTTTTCGTCGTGGTCGGCACGGGTTCCTTGCTCGGTGAGATGAAAGAGGTAGCACGGCGCTGCGGGATTGGCGAAAGAGTGATATTTACCGGATTCCGGGAAAATGTGGCGCAGTTAATAGCTATGATGGACATAATGGTAATACCGTCGCTCACGGAAGCTTTCGGGATCAGCATGATTGAGGGGATGTGCCTGGCCAAAGCATGTGTGGCCAGCGCTGTGGGCGGGCTGGCGGAAATAGCCGGGGAAGACGGCCGCATTGCCTTTCTTGTGCCGCCTGCAGACGCCATAGCCCTAGCGGGAAAGATCGATTTCTTGCTGGAAAACCCGGACGTGGCTGCAGACATGGGAGCCCGGGCAGCGGCAGAGGTGGAGAAAGGGTTTAGCGCGAAAGTCATGGCCGGTAAACTTACGGACTTATATTACAGTTTAATGGAATCAAAGTAGAGTCTGTGAAATGGATGAGATTTTAACGTGCCAAGCCGGATGATGCGAAAAGAAGGGGGTTTGCAAACAAATTGCTGGACATTAACCAGATCCAGGCGATATTACCACACCGGTATCCTTTTTTGCTGGTCGACCGCATCCTGGAAATTGATGAGGGCCGGCGTGCTGTGGGGATCAAGAACGTCAGCGTCAACGAGCCGTATTTCCAGGGTCATTTTCCCGGATGCCCGGTGATGCCGGGGGTACTGATTATCGAGGCCATGGCCCAGGTAGGAGCGGTCGCTATTTTAAAAATGCCGGAATTTGCCGGAAAAATTGCCCTCTTTGCCGGTATTGACAAAGCCCGCTTCCGGCGGCAGGTTTTTCCCGGTGATCAACTCCGGATAGAGGTGGAAGTCCGGAAGTTGCGCGGTTCGGTCGGCAAAAGTTACGCTGCGGCTTACGTGGGAGAGGAAATGGCGGCGGAGGCCGAGCTCATGTTTGCGGTGCAAAAAGATTAAAACTAAACACCCATGCTTTGTTTTAAACAATAACAGTAGCAGATAAAACAGGCAGCACGTGCGATTGGTAAACCATGCTTAAATTAAGGATATATATTAGTAGTGACCGTAACGCCATTGCCAACCTGGGGGAAATTGACTTGGACTCCGTGATCAGCGTTGCCGGTATCGCCTATCCAACCAATAGCTATTGAACGAATTACCGCCAAAGGTGACAATTTTAAAACTGGAGACATCTTAACCGAAAGACTTCCCCGAAGGGACATCCCCGGCGGGGGAGTCGTAGTTTTTAACATTGATACTTTCTAAAAAAGTCGAGTTTTTAAACGGCAATTGGTAATTTGGCGAAAGCGGGCGGTATATGGAGTTCTTTAAAGCAAACTAGCCTCCGTTGCTTTTTTAATAGTTGTTGGGCGCTAACAGGTTGATAATTTATTATTGTCATGTGCCTGCCAATGCGGTAAAATACCTATGATGTGCTTGGACTTGCTTTGCTGGAGGGATATGCGTGCAGATAATGGTAACGGCTGTATTGCTGGCATTCGTGTTGGCCCTGCTGGTTACCCCCATGATCAGGAAATTGGCTTTTAAATGTGGCGCCCTGGATTGTCCCAACCACAGAAAAATACATAAGCAAGTTATGCCCAGGCTCGGTGGTCTGGCGATATTCATCAGCTTTGTGGTAGCAGTCGCGCTGACCAGGGAGATCACCCTCCAAACGGCGGGGCTGTTGCTGGGCGGGGCTTTAATAGTCTTACTCGGATACATTGACGATACCAAAGGGGTGTCCCCCTGGGTGAAGCTCGGGGGACAGGTGGTAGCGGCGTGTGTTGTGATTTCGTTCGGTCTGAAGGTAGAGTTCCTGACCAACCCTTTTTCAAGCGAATCACTAGCCCTAGGGATCTTAAGCATTCCCGTGACTATACTGTGGATAATATCGGTTACCAATGCGGTCAACCTGATCGACGGCTTGGACGGGCTTGCCGGTGGAACAGCCGGCATTGCCTCGCTGACACTGGCGGCCGTGGTTTGGATCGAGGCGTCCAGGACCGGGGGCACGCAGGGCCAGTGGGACGCTGCTGTTTTGGCGCTGGTCCTCGCGGCGGCAATCATCGGCTTTTTGCGCTACAATTTTTTCCCGGCGCGGATATTTCTCGGCGACAGCGGTTCCATGTATTTAGGATTTAGCGTGGCTACCTTGGCGATAATGGGGCTAGCCAAAGGCGCCACATATGTTTCCATTATAATACCGGTAGTTATTTTAGGCATCCCCATACTCGACACCGTATTTGCAATCGTCAGGCGTTACCAGGGCCATAAGCCTATCTTCCAGCCGGACAAAGAGCACCTTCACCACCGGCTGCTCCAGATTGGGCTCAGCCACCGCCAGGCGGTTGTTTCGCTTTACGGGGTTAACGTCGTCCTTGGGATCAGCGCCATCGCCATGACGCTAATCCCGCCGAAGCAGGCCATGATTTTCCTGTTGGTCCTATCAACGGTCATTCTAGCTCTTGCAAATAGAATAGGGATTGCCGGGGCTAGGGGGAAAGCCACATATCTATCTCAAACAAATAAGGAAAAGCAGCGGTCCTCACGTATGTAGGACCGTTTTTACTAATTAATTGTTGAGCGAGGGGGTTTTTTCGTGAAAAAAGTCAAAAAAGCAGTTATACCCGCCGCAGGCTTAGGGGTGCGTTTTTTGCCCGCTACCAAAGCCCAGCCCAAGGAAATGCTTCCTATTGTCGACAAACCGGCCATTCAGTACATAGTTGAGGAAATTATCGAGTCGGGGATAAACGAAATATTGATTATTACGGGCAAGAGCAAACGCTCTATAGTAGATCATTTCGATAAATCTTTGGAGCTGGAAGTGCGTTTGGAGGAAAAGGGGAATGCCGAGCTCCTGGAGATGGTGCAGGAGCTGGGTAAGCTCGCCGACATTTATTACACCCGGCAAAAAGAGCCGCTGGGCTTGGGTCACGCTGTTTACTGCGCCAGGCAGTTTGTTCGCGACGAGCCTTTTGCAGTGCTTTTAGGCGACGATATAGTGCAGTCAGACAGGCCTTGCTTGAGGCAGTTGATGGATCTTTATGATCAAGTCCAGTCCACCGTTATTGCCGTGATGGAGGTCCCCCAGGAAGAGGTATCCAAGTACGGGATCTTGGACGCTGTTCAAGAGCAACCCGGCATCTACCGGATCAGCGACCTGGTGGAGAAGCCCTCCCAGGACAACGCGCCCTCTCGTCTCGCGATAATGGGCCGCTATATTATTGAGCCCGGTATTTTCCCTGTTCTCGCCGGGGCAGAGCCCGGCGCCGGAGGGGAAATCCAGCTCACCGACGCCTTAAAAGTGCTTTGCCGGGAACAGGCGATGTACGGGCTGGCTTTCCAGGGCAAGCGCTACGATGTGGGCAATAAGCTGGGCTATCTCCAAGCCACGGTAGAATTTGCCCTCGCCCGGCCGGATTTGTCCGGGGCATTCAGGGAATACTTAAGAACACTTTGCGCTAAAATTAATGAACCTGTGTGACCTTATCGTTGAAAATAGGGGCGTTGCAAAAGGACATTATTGACGCAGATTAACGCAGATTTA
>JALHFC010000283.1 GCA_022839445.1 Pelotomaculum sp. | reverse complement strand
GGTGAAGGCGTTGACGGCGCTATTTGAGGCTTAATTGTGTTCGACGTCCCTATGGCAATAATCTTATTCATAGGATTATACTCGCTGGAAGAAAGAGCTTCCCTTTTTTCAACTATGCCGTTTGACATTATTACCCGCTCACCCGCAGCCATAAAACCGCTTGCGCCTTCCTGCTTGACGACCTGCTCCCCCTTGGGCAGGTTGGGGTCATCTTCATAAACAACTCCGGCTGCGATCTCCCGGGTAACCCATGTGCTAATAGAAACATCTTTCTTATTTGCGGTGTTCCCGTAAATTTTAAAAGTTATTTGCCCGCCATAGACAAAAGAGCTCAAATATAAGTAGCTGTCTGTATTATTGCGAAACTTGAAATCCAGGGCATCGTACACCACCGTGGCATCACGGCCAATGGGCACATAGCTGACGGGGAGCGAGTGGCAGGTCCGCTCAACAATCTCCAGGTTTGCCAGTAGCACACAGTTGTATAACGTGGTTGAAACCTGGCACACCCCTCCCCCGATACCGTCCACAAATTCGTTGTTTACAATCACCAGCGCAGTTTTATAACCGGCCTCTGAACTGCGGGGGCCGACTACTTCGTTAAAAGATACCACATGGCCGGGCATAATCAGCAATTCATCCAAGGCTCGCGCCGCCACGCTGATATTGTATGTCCGGCTTACATTGGATGAATCAAATCCTGTGGTATATCTCGCCAACAAGCCATTTACCCCCATGGATTCAATAGTTTCAGTTGTCCGGGCCGGCGCTACCGGCGCAAGGCTCAAGGCTACCTCCGGCTTCCCGCCGTCTGTAATAACACTGGATAGATCTTTTTTTAACCTGTCAAAGTCCACTCCAACACCGTTCTGGCTTGGAACCACCACAACCGAGTCATTATCGCCGATTTTAAATGTTGCGTCCACCGGTTCCTCTGTCACTTCCCGGGTCAACTCCTTCACGCGCCCGGTTAGCTTTTCTTGGTCAAATTGGAAAACGGGGCTTATAGCGCATCCCGCTATTTTTATATGGTTTCGTTCTTTCCAGCGCTGGAGCGGCGATCCTTGCCTGCCGGCATTTAGGGCTTGCTCCATAATGACTTCTTTATTTAAATAAAAACCCGCCTCGTTCAGAAGTAGGGGCCAGCTTCGTCCATGGTAATTCAAAACAACCCTGGTTGCCCGCAGGTCCTTTTCTATTCCTGACAA
>JALHFC010000282.1 GCA_022839445.1 Pelotomaculum sp. | reverse complement strand
TAATGAGGGAAACAGTATCAATGTTCTGTCCTAACGCAAAACAAGAAGTGATTGGCTTATTAAAGCTCAACCCAAGCATTTGCAGTGAAAACATTAAAACGGAATATGATTTTGTGTACTGTACCGGCAAGATTTATAATTGCAGGGGGATAAAAGCTAATTGTCCTCTTGCGAAAACTTACGGGTTCAAAACTCTGCACTAACTTTAGCCGGGTTGCAGCGCTCCCGCCGGGAAGTGAAAATTACTTTCGTGTAAATGAAATTCTGTCAAGGATTTGGTAGAGCTATATTTGGCCAAAGTATATTTCCGTTAATACTCAGACAGGCTGCTAACGGCAAAGTACGCCACTCGCCATACACTTCCAAACTTATTTCGACCGCACGTTTCACAAACCCGCCTCCCCGGGCGTTTCTAATCTTGATCTCCACGCAAATAAAGAAGGGCGACCACGAAAGTCGCCCCGCCATCTATTTATTGTATATCCGTTATGCAACCAGGGTTGCCGCAAACATTTGCTACTGGAAAAACACACCCGTCAGTTCCGCCTCGCCCAGGCTCTTTCCGCTAACAGCCGCCTGGAACCGGGCCAGATCAACCTGGCCGGCCAGATCTATCTGATCAACATTCAACGCATAGATGACGATCTTATACTCATGATCCCCAGTACCCGCCGGCGGCTCCGGCCCGCCATAACCGGCAGCGCCGAAATCATTGGTCAACTCCACGCTGCCGGAAGGCATTTGTTCCGTGCCGGAGGCCCCCTCCGGCATTGCTTCCGCCGTTGCCGGGATGTTGATCACAGCCCAGTGGACCCAGTTGTTTGCAACAGGGTGCAAATCGTACATGAGCAGGGCTAAAGACACGGTCCCTTCCGGCGCCCCGGTCCAGGCAAGCGGCACACTGACGTTCTGCCCGCCGTCAATGCCGGTGTTGGCGTATTTAACGGGAATAAGCTGGCCTGCGGTGAAGGCCGCCGACGTCAGCGTAAAAGGCTGCGTTTCCTGCGCCCACTCCACTTCTACATCAACACCGGTTCCCGCGGTGAAGCCTTCGTTTATGGTGAAGGTGTACTTCTGTCCCCTGGCCGCGCCGGGTATAGTTACCGTGTATGTCCTCGGGTCAACCTGCTCCCAGCTTAACTGCCGGCCTTCCATCGTGAGTCCGGCCTGAACGGCCTCTAAAGTGGTATCGTCTGCAGTGGTCACTGT
>JALHFC010000281.1 GCA_022839445.1 Pelotomaculum sp. | reverse complement strand
AGTCACGCTATCGACACTCCTTCGCCAGTATTAAGTCTGTATTCTGTTGTTTGCTCTCCCCGCACCAAAGTTCACACCAACATATTATGAAAAATATTCGATTTATTAAACTCCATAACTGCTTTTCGGTGATAACTATAGAAAGAAAAAAAATCATCAAAACAATTAAAGCAGCCGTTTTTTGTTTTTGCTTCAAATAGCATCTAATTTTACTCACTATAGACATCCTCACCAATTCCTCATGTCAGCCGGAATAGCAAAATGCCCCTTGCCCCAGACCCGGACTTTCTTAAACACCGCTAATTTCACCACGGGTTTCCCTCCACAAACTCCACCGCCATCCCATGGGCCGGGATGCGGATTAAACTATACGGATAAGTTATCACCTGCGCCGTCACCTGACCGGGTGGCGGGCCGTCAACCCGGTAATAAACTTTTAGCTTGTCCGAACTGCCGGAGATATGCTCCATTCACCCAGGGTTTTAGAGCCGGTAAAGGGCTGCAGGGTGTTGGCGGCCGTCCACTCTTTGATTTCCTGCGGAACGGTTTCGTCATCCCGGGAGATGATCTTAAAGGATACTGACCACCATCCATACTGATTTGCGGGCCGATAATACGGAGATTCCATATCTTTTATCAGCTTTTTTACTTTTCCCAATACATCGCTGTCAGGGTACTCTTCAAATATCCTTTGCAGGTAGGCGGCGTCGCCGGTGTAAGCGCCAAGAGCCAGCAGCGCGTCATCGGCCATGGAGTTGTCCGGGTATTCCTGGACAAATTGCCGGTAGGTGGAGACAATCTTATCCGTAATTTCCGGCAAGTTGAAGCCGAAGGAAGCGTCCTCTCCCCACTCGTCCAGACCGATGTAAGAGAGACCGCTGGAGTAAAGCGCTTTGGCCTTCAGTTCCGGCGGGGAGGACGGTTCCTGGTAAACCTGCTGGAAATACGGCAGGCTGTGGTTGTAGTTGATCATCTCCCGGACGAAAACAGCCATTTCCGCAGGCGCGTGCCCGAGGCCGGTGACGTTGATAAACCCCAGCCAGTTGTAACTCTGCCGGTGTCCAGCCCACAGGTGGTTGTAGTACAGCATCTGGTTGTGAAAGATGGCCGCCGCCAGGTCGTACAAGTCAGCGGGATTCTTAGTTTTTTCCCACTGCGCCTGCAAGCCGGCAAGCTCCTTTACTTCCGCCAGTTGCTTTTCCACAGAGGCGCGGAAGTCGTATTTTTTATCGTAGTTGAGGTATTCCCATGGTAAAGTACCCGGGCCTCCGGTCCATGACGGCTCTTGTTTTAAGAATTGTTCCAATCCGGCGGCAGCCTGTGCGTAATTCTCCCGGCGGATTTCCTTGATGGCCAGGGAGTAGTTGACAAAGGCCTGCAGGGGCGGTTCCAGTTTTTCCAAGGACATCGCCTTGAGCTGGTCGTAAGTCATCCTCACATCCAGGATGTAGACCAACCTGCCGTCTGACGCGTAACCCATATCCCCGTCGGGTAAAAAGCGCGCCTGCTGCATCGTTTTTATGGCGTCGGCAAAACACCCTTTGATCTCATAACAGCGGGCCAGGCGGTAGGCGGCGTCGTCTGCGGCCGGGTGGCGGGAAAACTCAGCCAAAAACTTTTCCCAGCCGGGGATTTCCCGGTCCGGGTCGTATTCCTCATCCCCGTAGGGAGGC
>JALHFC010000280.1 GCA_022839445.1 Pelotomaculum sp. | reverse complement strand
ATTATTATGGCTTTCAGCCTGGTAATAATTTACAGCGCGACAAAAGACGACGAGGTATTAAGAGGCGATTTTACAAAACAGATTGTTCATATTCTATTGGGTCTGGGTGTAATGGTATTTGTGCTATATGTCCAGTATGAAGATTTTATCAAGCATATAAAGCTGCTTTATATCTTAAACCTGGTTATGCTTGGCGCGGTGCTTTTTGTGGGTGACCCGACCATGGGGGCGCAGCGCTGGCTTGAAATCGGCCCTTTCACGTTTCAACCCTCGGAGTTTTCCAAGCTCCTCATTATCATTTGTTTTGCCGTTTTTTTAAACTCACGCCAGGGCAAGCTTAACCGGTTGCGGGATCTGATCCCATGTTTTGCTTTTATCGGCGTGCCCATGCTCTTGATTTTAAAACAGCCCGATCTGGGTACCTCACTGGTATTTCTGGCGATTATGTTCGGCATGCTTTTCGCGGCAGGCGCGCGCCCCGCGCTTTTGCTCGGTTTAATTATCGGCGGCCTTTCACTGGCTTCGCTGTGGATTTGGGCTCATTTTTGGTTTGAGGCGAACACTTCCTATAGCCTTTGGATTCCGCTGGAGGAATACCAGCTACTACGCCTGATTATTTTCATCAACCCGTGGCCACACTGGCATGGCGCGGGGTACCAGGTAATCCAGTCTCAGATTGCTATAGGACAGGGCGGCTTTTGGGGCCGGGGCCTATTCCAGGGCAGCCAAACGCATGGTGATTTCCTGCCTATCCGGGATACCGACTTCATCTTTTCCGTTGTCGGGGAGGAATTGGGTTTTATTGGGGCGGCGGTGCTCCTGTTTCTTTTCTTTATGCTTATTTACCGCTGTATTTATATAGCGGTTAACGCCAAAGATAATCTAGGCTTTTTATTGACGGCCGGTGTGATTTCCATGTTAACATTCCATGTCATGCTCAATGTGGGTATGACTTCGGGAATCATGCCGGTAGCGGGCATACCGCTGCCGTTGTTCAGCTACGGGGGCAGCAGCATGATTGCCAATATGGCTGCGATTGGCTTAATCCTGAATGTAAACATGAGGCGACACGGCTTTTTTATATGCCATTGTCACGCGCCGGGAAGCGCTATCTCCCCCTTCCCGTAAAGATTTAGCTGTCATATTACCTAATATAGGAAAATATACTGGAATAGACAAGCTTCAAGTTTGGGGGGGAGTGCTTTGAAGGGGTTGGACTCGAAGTTAAGAAGGGAATTAAAAACGGACGACTGGATTTCCAATTACCAGCAGCCCAGGTGGAATAAGCCGGGGTGGGACGGTGGCAGGCGGAAAAACCTATTGCGGGTTGGGGCGGCTGTGCTGATTTTCATGTTATTTCTTGCCCTTAAGGGAACCAGCAAACCTTGGGCTGTTGCGGCGCGGGAGAATTTGCAACATGTTCTCACAACGGAATGGGATTACCAGCCGGCAATGGAGAGGGCGGTACAATATGGACTTAAGGTGGCTAACATGGACTGGCCATATTTTAGCAATCCCCAGCCTGTTATTTCCACACCCCCAAAGGACGGGACCGGGGGCCTTTTGCCTTTTCCCGTGTCGGGCAGGGTTGTCCGTGATTATGGAATGACAATTGATCCCATTGACAATATAGAAAGCTTCCACTCAGGCATTGATATTGCCGCGCCGGTAGGGACTGTGGTCAGGGTAGTGCAGGACGGAAAGGTCAAACGCACGGGTGACAGCCATGTGCTGGGCAGGTACATAATGATTGAGCACGGGCAAGGGGTTTTTACCCTTTACGGCGGGCTTTCCAGGTCCTCG
>JALHFC010000279.1 GCA_022839445.1 Pelotomaculum sp. | reverse complement strand
ATTTTCACAGTGCCGATGTCGTCCTCCACCCGGTGGTGGGTGCAGGCTTCTGCAATCAGCACCTTGTCGCCCGGCTTTAAATCATCCACAGCCAGCGCCCCGGCCACCAGCATTTCCAGGTCCCCTTTATAGCGTGCAAATAGAATGGAAAAAGACGTCATCGAAATATCGTCCGGGGTGTCGGCGTCAACTTTAGAGAAAGCCTGCGAGTCTGTCACCACTATCTTTGGCTTTTTTGTCAGGCCGGAAAGAGCTTTCTTTAATTCGTTATCTTTTACCATCAGGGCAATGGCGTTGTTGTCCAGGATATCCCGAATGGTCTGCACCTGGGGCAGGATCAGACGTCCCTTTGGCGCCGCCTTGTCAATGGGTATCACCAGCACCACGGTATCGCCCGGCTCAATCAAATCGCCTATAATAGTGGGAGCGGTCCACTCTTTCGGCGCCGAACGAACAATTTCTTTTTTCAAGTCTTCAATGCCTGCGCGGGTAGCCGCGCTCACCGGCACGAGCCTGACACCCAGTATTTTTTCTAATTCAGGTTGGTCTGCATCCGGTTTTAAATCAATCTTGTTCAGCACCCCTATCAGAGGCACACCCTGCTCTTCTGCTTTTTTAATCAGGTTTAATTCATACTCACCTGCATCCTGTGTAGGGTCAATAACTAAAATAATCAGATCAGACTTGTTCAGCACGCCAATCGTTTTTCTTATTCTCATTTCACCCAGTTCGCCCGCATCGTCGATCCCGGCCGTATCGATAATCACAACCGGTCCCACAGGCAGGATCTCCATTGACTTGTATACCGGGTCGGTAGTAGTGCCCGGCACGTTTGAAACAATAGCAATTTCCTGGTTGGTCAGGGCATTGACCAGGCTTGACTTACCGGCGTTCCGCCTGCCGAAGACGGCAATGTGCAGCCTGCTGCCCCGCGGCGTTTCATTTAAACTGCCTGTACTCAACCAATCCCCCCCTCTCTCTTTGCAGCCACCGGTCATGTCCGCCGGCTCAAGGCTGAAGACAATTGCTTTGACAAATCATTTTGTTACCAGCGCAGTTTTTACCTTAACACCACTTAAACCGCCGAGTTTCCCCGTCATAGCACCGATTTCATCTGTCGAGCCGTCGATAATCAGGGATATAACCGAGATATCACGCTCCCGGTACGGTATACCCATTCGCCCGACAATAATATCACTGTATTCGCTTAA
>JALHFC010000062.1 GCA_022839445.1 Pelotomaculum sp. | reverse complement strand
CCTGCCCCGCACTTTTTACGCCGGGGATACCGTTGGCGTAGCCAGGAGGTTGCTGGGAAACATACTTGTTAGCCGTACTCCGGAGGGGGTTGCCGCCGGGCGGATCGTGGAAACGGAAGCCTATATCCAGGGGGACCCGGCCTGCCATGCCACGCGTGGTATGACCGTGCGCAACCGGGTGATGTTCGGGCCGCCGGGCCACGCCTACGTCTACTTTATTTATGGCATGTACTATTGCTTTAACGCTGTTTCGGCGCCAGAAGGGGTGGGGGAGGCGGTCCTGGTCCGCGCTCTGGAGCCTTTAGAGGGGATTGACCTGATGTGCGCCAGAAGGGGGCGGCAAAACCCGGTGGAATTATGTAGCGGTCCGGGCAAGCTGGCGCAGGCTATGGGAATAACTCGCAGCCATAACGGCGCCGACCTTACAAACGGGCCCCTCTTTATTTTCAAGGGTGAAAACCTTAAAGGGGGTATAGTAACCACCACCCGGATTGGAATCAAGGCGGGGGCGGAGTTGCCTCTGCGCTTTTACCTGGCGGGCAGCGCCTATGTGTCCAAAAAATAAAAAAGAAGGGATGAAAAAGAGTGAAGATAGAAGAGATCTACCGCTTGGCAATAGAAAAGGGAATGGGAAAAGATCCACGCTCACAGGAAGTAGTGCTGAAGCTATTGGAAAAAGAAAAAAAACTCTATGATGAAATGAAGGAAGACGAGAAGGCGGAATTTGACACGGAAAGGTTGTTTAACCCATACGGGGATACCAGGGTCCTTTATGGTGCTCCGGACCGTGAGGTGTCAAGGGTGCTGGCCGGGATAGATATGGAAACCGGCGAAGTCCTTTTAGCCGACAGGGTCTCCGGCCAGGGCAGGAAAATCGACCTGATTATCGCCCACCACCCGGAGGGCAAGGCCCTGTCCGCCCTCTACCAGGTGATGAAGCTGCAGGAGGATGTGCTTAACCGGTTTGGAGTCCCAATCAACGTTGCCGAGGGGATCATGGCTTCCCGGATCAATGAAGTAAAGCTGGGCCTGATGCCCTTAAACCACAACCGGGCGGTAGACGCCGCCAGGTTACTGGATATACCGCTGATGTGCGTCCATACCCCGGCGGACAACCTGGTTAACGACCTGATCCAAAAATTAATGGATGAAAAACAGCCGGAGACACTGGGCGATGTGGTAAAATTATTAAAGGAAATTCCCGAGTATGCCGCAGCGGTCAGGTACAACGCCGGGCCGTCCATTGTCCTGGGGAAAAAGGAAAAGCGCGCCGGCAAGGTTATGGTGGACATGACCGGGGGCACCAGCGGCTCGGAAGAGGCCTACGACAAGCTGGCGATGGCCGGGGTCGGTACCCTGGTTGTGATGCATATGGGAGAAAAACACCGCAAGGAAGCGGAAAAATACCACATTAACGTGATCATTGCCGGGCACATGGCCAGCGACTCGCTGGGGCTGAATTTGTTCCTGGATGAGCTGGCGGGGCGTGGCATTGAGATAATCCCATGTGCCGGGTTATTAAGATATAAGCGGGAGGAATAAATTTTAATGTTACGAAAGCCCGAATTGCTGGCCCCGGCGGGCAACTGGGAGTCTTTGGTGGCTGCCGTGGAAAACGGGGCGAATGCCGTCTACCTGGGGGGCAAAAGCTTTAACGCCAGGCAATCGGCAGGGAACTTCGACGACCGGGAAATCGAGCGGGCGGTGGAGTTTGCTCATGTCCGCGGGGTCAAGGTCCACGTTACGGTAAACGTCCTCCTGGACGACCGGGAGTTGCCCGGCGCGGTCAGGTTTCTGCATTTCCTGCAGCGCTGCGGGGCCGACGCGGCTATTGTCCAGGACCTGGGTTTAGTCAGGTTGGCCCGGAGGGCCGTACCGGAGCTGCCCCTTCACGCCAGTACACAGATGACCGTGCACAACTTGCCTATGGTGCACTTGTTGAAGGAAACAGGGATCAAACGGGTGGTGCTGGCCAGGGAGCTCCCGCTGCAGGCGGTAAAAGAAATCGTCCGGCAGGGTGGTATCGAGGTTGAAGTATTTATTCACGGCGCCCTGTGTGTGTGTTATTCCGGTCAGTGCCTGATGTCCAGTTTAATCGGGGGACGCAGTGGGAACAGGGGGCGTTGCGCCCAGCCCTGCCGCCTCCAGTATGCCCTGGTTGACCGGCAGGGCCGGGAGTTGGCCGCAACCCGGGTGGTGGGACAATACCTTTTGAGCCCCCGTGATCTAAATCTAAGCGAACATTTGCCAGAATTAGTGGAAGCCGGAGTGAGCTCGCTAAAGATCGAGGGGCGGATGAAAAGGCCCGAATACGTGGCGACAGTGGTCAGGATTTACCGGGCGCTGCTGGACCGGGCCGCTGCGGGCGGTGAATTTTTTGTGACGCCGGACGAGGCCGGGGAACTGGCCCAGATCTTTAACCGTGATTTTACCACCGGCTATTTCTTCGGACGGCCAGGCCGGGAATTAATGAGCTGCAAGCGCCCGAACAACCGCGGTGTCCGCCTGGGCAGGGTCAGGAAGGTTATAAAGAAGGGCAAGCTGGTGGAAATATCCCTGGAGGCGCCTTTGCGGGTTGGGGACGGCATTGAGGTTTGGGTGAGCGAGGGAGGCCGGGTTGCCTGCGTTGTCGGCCGCATTTTGCAGGGGGGCCAACCCGTGCGCCACGCGCCGGCCGGGACGGTCGTGCAGCTGGATATACCGGGGCGGGTTTTCCCCGGCGACAGGGTTTTCAAGACCCATGACGCGGACTTGATGGAGCGGGCCAGGGCCAGCTTTGCGTCACCAAAAGAACAAAAGAAAATACCTCTTACCTTTACAGTGTACGCCGGACCGGGGGCGCCGCTGCTGGTTAAGGCTAAAGATGCTGATGGTTTTAACGGGGAAGCCGAAACGGATTCCCTTTGCCAGGAGGCCGTAAACCGGCCGCTAAATCCTGCCTACCTGGAAAAACAACTATCCCGGCTGGGAAACACGCCTTTTGATTTGGCCGGGCTGGAATGCCGGTTGGAAGGTGCGGTCATGGTACCGGTCAGCGAGATTAACGAGGCGCGGCGGCTGGCCCTGGCCAGGCTGGAGGCTAAAAGGGCGGCGGCCAATAGGGGCGAGCCGGTTCCGGAAAATGTTTTTGAGTCCCGCCTGCAGTCTGCCTTCACCCGCGAGCGAGGCGCGGCGCCCGGCAGCGCTGCAAAGCCGGCGCTCTCCGTAGCTGTTACAGACCTGGAATCCCTGGAGGCCGCAGTGAAGGCCGGGGCAGGGGAAGTATGTTTCGGGGGCGAGCAATTCCGCTCCAAAAAACCGCTAACGGTAGATGATATCCGCGCCGGCAGTGAATTGTGCGCCGGGGCCGGGGTACGCTTTGTCCTGTCCTCGCCTCGTATAATGCAGGACAGGGAAGTTGATCAGTTTTACCGCCTGCTGGAAAAAGCCTCCGCCTGGCGCCTGGACGGGGTAATGGTTTCCAGCGCGGGGCTTGCCGGGAAGGTGCGGGAAATCAGCGGCAGGCCGGTTTACGCTGATTTTTCGCTAAACGTGTTTAACAGTGAAACCGCTGCTATTTTGTTTGAGGCAGGGTTTAGCCGGGTTACCCTTTCACCGGAATTGACCTTGGAGCAGATTAAGCGGTTAATCCCGGCTTTGCCTGTTCCGGCTGAGGTAATCGTACATGGGGCGCTGCCCCTGATGGTATCGGAATATTGCGTCGTAGGGAGCCTGCTGGGCAGCGGCGGGGCCAAAGGCTGCCCGGGGCCATGCAGCGGCCTGATCAGCGGCCTCAAGGACCGCAAGGGAATAGTATTTCCAGTTGAGACGGACCAGCATTGCCGCATGCATTTATTTAACTCCCGGGATCACTGTGTCATAGAAGATACCGGCGCCTTGTTGGAAGCAGGCGCCTGTGTGCTGCGGGTCGAGGCCAGGCGCGAGGGACCCGGCTATGTCCGCGATGTTGTGAAGACCTATCGTGCCGCTGTGGAAGCATTGCCGGAGGTGGCGGAACGGGTAATGCCTAGTTTAAAAGAAGCCCTGGCCAGGCGCAGCCCGCAAGGGTTTACCAAAGGGCATTATTACAGGGGAGTATTATAATCCTTAGAAAAGGGCGGGCTATGGATAAAAAGATTTTAAAAAGACTGGAATACCACAAAGTGTTGGAGCGCCTGGCGTCTTTTGCCGGCTCGCCTTTAGGCAAAGAGCTGGTAATGGACCTCGCTCCGGCGCATGATCTTGCCGTCATCCTCAGGCGGCAGGATGAGACCAGCGAAGGGCGGAAACTTTTAAGGCTGGATCCCACCGCCGAAATGGGCGGGTGGAAGGACATCCGGGTTCCGTTGCAAAGGGTAGGCCGCGGGGCCGTCCTGGAGCCTGAGGAACTTATTTCCGTTGCCGATACCCTGACCGCAGGCAGGATTATCAGGAACTTCCTGCAGGATAGGCGGGAGAGTTACCCTTTGCTGAGTGTCATGGTCTTTTCCCTGATCTCTATCCCTGATCTGGAAAAGAAAATAAAGAAGGCTATTTTGCCTAGCGGCGAGGTGGCGGACGGCGCTTCCCCGGAGCTGGCGCAGATACGGCGCAAACTGGTAAGCGCCCAGGCTCATATAAAAAGTTACCTGGAGAATATGATTCGCTCCCCAAGTTATGCCAAGTACCTGCAAGACCCCATCGTGACCATAAGGGAAGGGCGCTACGTGGTCCCCGTTAAAATCGAATACCGCGCGCAGGTGCCCGGCATTGTCCATGACCAGTCCGCCAGCGGCGCCACGCTCTTTGTAGAGCCTATGGCAGTGGTGGAAAAGAACAACGAGACTAAAAGGCTGATGGTGGCGGAAAAGCAGGAGATTTTGCGGATCCTTAGCGGCCTTTCCGACGAGATCGCTCAAAACCGGGAAGCCATTGAAATATCCCTGGAAACTTTGGGTGAACTGGATTTCATCATGGCCAGGGCCAAGTACAGCCAGTCCCTGGACGCCTGGGCGCCTGTCCTGGAGGGCGAGGCTGCCATGGACATCCGCCAGGGCCGGCACCCGCTCTTAAAGGGGGAAGTCGTACCGGTTGACATCCGGCTGGGAGATGATTTTGACACCTTAATTATTACCGGTCCCAATACCGGCGGCAAAACAGTTGCCCTGAAGACTGCCGGGCTGCTGGTCCTGATGGCCCAGTCCGGTCTGCACGTGCCTGCCGGCGAAGGTTCCAGGCTTGGCCTATTTAAGCAGGTGTTTGCCGATATCGGTGATGAGCAAAGCATCGAGCAGTCACTGAGCACTTTTTCTTCACATATGACCAACATTGTAGGTATTGTCCGCGAGGCCGGCCGGGACAGCCTGGTGCTGCTGGATGAACTGGGCGCGGGGACAGACCCCACCGAGGGCGCCGCCCTGGCCCAGGCGATTTTAGAAAGGCTGCATGGTGCGGGCGCAAAGACCGTGGCCACCACTCACTATAGCGAGCTAAAGAACTTTGCCTATACCCGGGAGCGGGTGGAAAACGCCAGCGTGGAGTTTGACGCCGTCACCTTAAGGCCCACCTTTCGCCTTTTGACCGGCAAACCGGGCCGGAGCAACGCCTTTGAAATTGCCAAAAGGCTGGGCCTGCCGGGGGAACTGGTAGACAGGGCCAGGGAGTTTTTGACGGTGGAGCAAGTACAGGTCGAAGAACTGGTGAGAAACCTGGAAAGGGCGCAGCAGGAGGCGGATGCCGAGCGGGCGGCGGCTGCCCGGCTAACTGAGGAAGCAAGGACATTAAAGGAAAGATTGCAGAAAATGGAGTCGGATCTAGCCCAAAAGCGCTTGTCCATCCTGACCAAAGCAGAGGAGGAAGCCCGCACCCTGGTTAGGGAAGCCAGGCTGGAAACCGGGGCTATTGTAAAAGAGCTGAGGGAAAAGCTGGCGGAGGAGGCTACGCGGGCCAGGGAGGTCGCTATCCAAGAGGCCAGGGAAAGGATCAGCAGCCTGCGGCATAAAGTTAGCCGGATCAAGCCTAAAAAGGTAATGGAAGGGGCTGCCTTGGATCAGGCGCGCCCCGGTGAAGAAGTATTTCTGCCTGAGTATAACCAGAAAGGGTATATCCTTGCGCCGCCCGGTCCCGGGGGCGACGTGCAGGTCCAGGTGGGTGTCATTAAAATGAGCGTACCCCTAAAGGACCTGCGCAAGGTAGAAAGTCCCCGGCCAGCCGGGGGGCAGAGCTCGGTAGCGGGCGTGATGCTGGGCAAGGCCAGGGAAATCTCATACGAGATTGACTTGAGAGGACAATATGCCGACGAAGCCATGCTCCTGGTAGAAAAATACCTAGACGACGCCTACTTAGCCGGCCTGCCGAGAGTCCGCCTCATTCACGGCAAAGGCACCGGCTCACTTAGAACGGCCATCCACAGGCAGTTAAAAGGGCACCACCGCGTCAAATCCTTCCGCATCGGCGAGCACGGCGAAGGCGG
>JALHFC010000278.1 GCA_022839445.1 Pelotomaculum sp. | reverse complement strand
CTATGGCTGTGTTTAAATCCTGCGCCTTTGTGGCTTTATTAAAATGGCTGCCGGCGGCGGCCAGTGAGCCGGTGAAAATGATGGCGGCGATGGTTGCGGCGGTGACAGCTGCGATCGGGGCTATGCCGCCGGGGGGAAGGCTGCTTTTGGTGGCGCCCTTCCTTGCGGCGGGGTTGCGCCTGGTTGATCCGGCTGTTGCGCTAGCGCTTGCCGGGGTGTCTTTGCCCGCAGGAACGCCGGGGAGGTCGCCGGGGAGGGGGCTTTTTCGCTCCTGCCTGGCGGCGAAACCGGTGTATGTTCCCATACCTCTAAGGAGGCCGAAAATGGTCCACAGTACCAGGGCCAGGGCGGACAGGGACAGGTCGAAGTCTATCGCTGCGTGCAGGCCGATAATCAACGCAGCCATGGTAAGGGTCCATGCTAGAAAACGTCTGGGCTGTCCTTTTGTCCCGTAAAATATTTTGTGCGCCATGGCTAAAAAACTAGCCCAGATACCCAGCACTACTAGTAGGCCGGCGATCCCGGCTTCGACCATGACTTGGAAGTAATAGCCGTGCACCTGCCTGGAGCTGTATAAGTAACTTTGGTAGGCCTGGTAAGCTTCTTCCCACCCGCCGCCGCCCCAGCCGGTGAGGGGGCGTTCTTTGAACATTTTTAGGGCGTCCTGGAAGAAATACATGCGCTCGGTGGCGTTGCGCAGGCGGATTTCTTCGGCGATGGTTTTTAAGGCGTCGCTGTGGCTGCCGGCGTAAACGCCGGCGGTTGTGACGGCGGCTGCCGCGACGAGCAGCGCGGCGGCCAGAACGGCTTTTTTATGTGTGGCCATCCAGGTGAGGGCGCCTTTTTTCTCCATTAGATCGTAGAGGGCCTGCCCGGCCAGCGTTAGGACCAGGCCGGTTAAGAGCCATGTCCAGGCCGGCAGCGCCCGCCCGGCTTCTGCTGCGGCCAGGAACTGCCATGCCGCTAGCAGGGAGGGGGCAGCGATAAATGTAAAATGTGTACATATGTTTGCCCTGCCGCCGCCTGGTTGTCCGGCGATAAAGAGGGCGAACACCACCAGGAAAACCAGCAGGCCGCCGTTGGATTTTGTGCCGAGCAGGGTTGCGAACAGCAGGAAGTTGCAGGCGGCGTAAAGGTATGGGATGTATTTTTTGCTCAGGCTGTTTGGGTTGCTTGTGATGTTTGGGCCGTGGCCGGGGCTAGGGACGCCGG
>JALHFC010000277.1 GCA_022839445.1 Pelotomaculum sp. | reverse complement strand
AAAAGTATTGACAAGACTTTTTATAGTATCTACTATATAATATGATAACCATTCTCAGTAAAAATACATTTACATTAGCAAAACCTAGTAAAGCTTTTGGGGAATGGTTACCTGGCATACGGCCGGGGGTTTAAAGGTGGAAAAGAGAAGCGGCGTTAAATAAATCTACCCTGGAGGAGAGTGCTTAAAAATCATGAACGAGGAAGTTGAAAAAAAATATATCCTGGATATGGTAGGTAATTACAGTGAAACGGTAATAGATCACGCCAGGAACCCCAGAAACGTCGGTAACATCGCCAAATGCGACGGTTTTGGGCAAGATGAAGGCGAGTGCGGGGATACGTTGGCTGTCTGGCTGAGTGTCGATAAAAACCGGATTACAAACGCCACTTTCTGGACTGACGGTTGCGGAACATCCATCGCCTGCGGGAGCATGGTTACTGAAATGGCCAAAGGTAAAACCGTTGAAGAAGCCTCCCGGATTAACCCGGAAATAATATTAAAAACGTTGGGCGGGTTGCCGGAGGACCATGTCCACTGCGCTGCTTTAGCGGCAAACACGCTAAAAAAGTTTTCCCCCTTTAACGACCCGTCCGAATCTTCCTTCCCTGCTGACAATATACGGCCTGCCGTGCTCTTTAAATACTTCCTTGCCAATGTGGAGGATTTTCACCTCTGCCTCGCCCAGCTTCAGCGTTTTTCCC
Organism: Pelotomaculum sp.; assembly: GCA_022839445.1. Classification (GTDB taxonomy): domain Bacteria; phylum Bacillota; class Desulfotomaculia; order Desulfotomaculales; family Pelotomaculaceae; genus JALHFC01. Next base: position 1,402 of record JALHFC010000277.1, on the reverse strand, counting down.
ACAATCATTTCTTCCGGCGGAATACCTAAAACTGTAAAGTTTTCTGTATATCCACCCATTAATACCTCATCAACTTTGTGTTGAGGAACTTTGTCCAGGGTTTCGGCTGGAAGGATACTGACCTGACGATCCCAGTCCCCTCCATGGGCGTCCCCTTCCAGACCCCAGCCTTCAACCACCATAACTTCACCGACGCTTGCCTTGTCAACTCCTCTTTCAGAGCTTATGTTAATAGAAATGACTTTACCCACGATTTTCAACCCCCTTTTAATATTCAAAGACAATAATATTGCATTCTATAAGAGTTCGTCAATAGGAACGGGGACACACCTTCCTGGGGTTTGTCGGTACTGTGACGCTATTAAACCTTCCGAGACATTTACAACGATATGTCTTGGTTGTCTTGATAGGGAAGGAATGTCCCCGGTCGCTTGAGAAACACTGATTACCGGACTTGAGGGGACACACCTTCGGCTAAGGTACAGAAACACACCTTCCTGGGGTTTGTCGGTACTGTGACGCTATTAAACCTTCCGAAACATTTACGAAGCGCTGAATGAATCAAAGGTTTAATAGTATACGAATCCTATCCTCAACAGCCGCCATGGTTAATGAAGTAACCTTACCTGCTATAGACAAAAGTCTGTCTTTGGAAATGGACCTTATATCCTCACATTTAATAAAACTTTTCTCTGCCAAACCACCTTCAGGTGGATAAATTTCCATGTGGAAAGGTATACCCTTATCTTTAGTAGTTATCGGCAGGACAACTACAAGCCCAGCAGGACCGCTATTAAATAAATCTACCGAAACAACCAGGGCGGGCCTTTTACCCGCCTGTTCATGTCCCCGAACAGGGTTAAGATCCACAAACCAAATCTCGCCACGGGAAGGCTGCCTTTTAATCATTAATTAGGGGTTCTCCCTCAAGACCGCATATGCTTCATTTGCTTTTTGCAAAAAACACTGCCTACGATATGCTTCTATTGCTTTATCAAGAACTGTCAGCATTGGTTCGTCTGCCTGGGCAGCGATTTGACGAAGTGCCTGCCAAGATGCTCGACTAATTCTAACAGTAGTAGACACCCTTACGACCCCCCTTGCATTATACTTTGTTACAAGTAAGTATACATTAATGTATACTTACTTGTCAACGTCAGCCACCTTGGCAGCTGGAATTGTAAAAACTACCTGATTGTTCTCAAAAAAAAGGGGATGCCTATACAAAAGGCACATTTATTTGGTTCCCGGGACAAAGGCGACGCCACCCTTTTTAGCGACATCGACCTTATCGTTGTTTCCTTTGGCTAAGGAACGGGGACACACCCCCTTCGGGGGATTCGTGGGAGGGAAGGTATGTCCCCGTACCTATTGTAAGTTTTTTAAAAGTAGATTAAAATGG
>JALHFC010000061.1:5845-12352 GCA_022839445.1 Pelotomaculum sp. | reverse complement strand
CCAGCTCTCTCTTTCCGTAGCCGAAACTTTAGCATACCCATAGCCGGGGAGATCCACCAGCCGCAAAAGTCCGTTTACCAGGAAAAAATTGATCAGGCGGGTGCGACCGGGAGTATTGCTGGTGCGGGCCAAACTCCTCCTGTTTACAAGCTTATTTAAAAGCGACGATTTCCCCACATTAGAACGCCCGGCCAGGGCAACCTCAGGAAGCTCCCCGACCGGGTAATTTGCGGCGCTAACCGCGCTTGTAATAAATTCAGCGCTTTTTACTTTCATGAGGGGATCGGAGCTCCTTGATCGTTTACTACGGAAGCATGGTAAGCGGGCGGTTGCGGGATCACGGAATCGCATTCCGGCATCGCTACAGGCCCATATTGTTTTTCGGTAAGAGCTTCCTCCAGCACCTCATCCATATGGTCGACCATAATGAAATGCAATTTATCCCTTACTTTCTTTGGAATTTCGTCCATGTCCTTTTTGTTGTCTATCGGCAAAATCAGGGTCTTAATACCGGCCCGGTGGGCTGCCAGCACCTTTTCCTTGATCCCACCCACAGGCAAGATCCTGCCCCGTAGGGTAATTTCACCGGTCATGGCCACGTCATGGCGCACCTTGCGCCCGGTAACTGCCGAAGCTAGAGCGCTTGCCATGGCAATCCCGGCGGAAGGGCCGTCTTTGGGGATGGCCCCTTCAGGGATGTGGATGTGGATATCCTGCTTGTCGTAAAATTCCTCGTCTATACCCAGTTCATCAGCCCGGCTGCGGATATAACTGTAGCCAGCCTGGGCCGACTCCTTCATGACATCACCAAGCTTGCCTGTAAGTGTAAGCTTACCGCCCCCCTTATAAACGGTAACCTCAATAGCCAGGGTATCGCCGCCAACTTCCGTCCAGGCTAACCCGGTGGCCACACCTACCTGGTCATCCAGCTCAGCCACGCCATAACGGAACCGTGGCGTGCCTAGAAACTGGTGTAGGTTTAAGGTGGTCACCTGGACCTTCTTCACATTATCGGTAACAATTTGCCTTGCGGTCTTGCGGCAGATCTTGGCGATATTCCTCTCCAGGTTGCGCACACCGGACTCGCGGGTGTACTCGCGGATGATCTTTCGGATCGTATTTTCCGATACCCTTAGCATCTGCTTGTTTAAACCGTGTTCCTTGATCTGCTTGGGCAACAGGTGACGTATCGCTATCTGCAGCTTTTCTTCTTCCGTATAACCCGATAACTCTATTATCTCCATCCTGTCCTGCAACGGGCGTGGAATATTCTGCTGGATGTTAGCGGTTGTGATAAACATAACGTTTGACAAATCAAAAGGCGCCTCAATAAAATGATCGCTAAAGCTGTTGTTTTGCTCCGGATCCAATACTTCTAAAAGGGCCGCCGACGGGTCCCCGCGAAAGTCCATGCTCATCTTGTCAACTTCATCCAGCAAAAATACAGGGTTTCTCGAGCCGGCCTGCCTTATGCCCTGGATGATCCGACCCGGCAAGGCGCCAACATATGTGCGCCGGTGGCCGCGTATTTCAGCCTCGTCCCGCACACCGCCTAAAGACATCCGGATAAACTTGCGCTCCAGGGCGCGGGCGATAGAACGTCCCAATGAAGTTTTGCCGACACCCGGCGGCCCGACAAAGCAGATAATCGGACCTTTCATTTTTTTAGCCAGCTTGCGGATTGCCAGGTATTCCAGGATGCGCTCCTTAACAGTTTTCAGCCCGTAATGGTCTTCTTCGAGGATTGTTTCAGCTACCTTGAAGTCCAACCTGTCCCGTGTGCTTTTATTCCACGGCAAAGATAGGAGCCAATCCAGATAGTTGCGCACCACTGCGGCTTCGGCGGCCATCGGCGGCATCTTCTCCAGACGCTCTACTTCCTTTAGCGCCTTTTCTTCAACTTCTTTAGGTAGCTTGGCCTCACTAATCTTTTCCCGCAGCTCCTCACCCTCAGCCATTCGCTCATCTTTTTCACCCAGTTCCTTTTGTATAGCCTTGATCTGTTCGCGCAGGTAGTACTCCTTCTGTGTCTTCTCCATCTGCTTGCGCACACGGATGTTGATTTTGCGCTCCAGCTCGACGATCTCCAGTTCCCTGGCTACGATAGCGCATAGTTTCTCAAGCCGCGTTTTGATGTTAACAGCCTCAAGGACAATTTGCTTATCTTCTAAGCGCAGCGCCAGGTGGGAAGCGATTATATCAGCCAGCCGTCCGGGCTCATCCAGGTTTACAACGGAAACAACAGTTTCCGGCGGGATCCGTTTAGACAGCTTAACGTATTGCTCAAACTGATAGATCAGGCTGCGCATCAGCGCTTCGATCTCACTGTTCTTCTCAAATTCCTCGGAGTACTGTTCCACTTCTACTTGAAAATGCGGCTCATCTGCTACATACCGGCGGGCCCTAGCCCTGGCGACCCCCTCCACAAGCACCCGGATGGTCCCGCCGGGCAATTTTAATAGCTGCTTAACCTCAGCTACAGTACCGATTTTGAAAATATCTTTTTCGTCGGGGTCATCGGTCTGCGCTTCCCTCTGCGTTGCAAGAAAAATGATTCGATCCCGGAGCATAGCCTCCTCTATAGCCAGAACTGACTTTGAGCGGCCCACATCAAGATGTATTACCATATAGGGAAAAACTAGGATGCCTCTTAAGGGCAATAAAGGTAAATTTCTAATCTCGGCCTTCAAAGCCACACCTCCTTTTTGGTATTGCATCCCCCGTATTGCTATATTAAAAGGGGACTCTTTTACGTATATATTCTATCATAAAATTTACAAAAACGGCTATAGCAATAATTACATAGAATATCACAAACCCGGCGGATGCCGGGTTGTTAAAAAGGAAAGAGCCATAATGCGCCGTTTTACACGCATATCCGTTGTAACGGTTTTACTTTCATATTATTTGGATAAATTATGCCCCTGCCGGAATCCGGAAGCGCTCAGCAAGTCCAGCGGGGAGCGCGCAGGCAGTTCATTACTTTTCTCTACAGTAGTTGGGCTGACTAAAGATATCCTGATTGCTTCCTCTAACCGGTCCAACGGTATCACTTGGACCCCGGGCAAATCTTTAAATAGTTCCTGGTAGTTTTCAGCCGGTATTAATATTTTCGTGGCTCCGGCCTGCCGCGCGGCTTCCACCTTGGCCACAACACCACCTACAGGCTTTACCAGTCCACGGATGGAAATTTCCCCAGTCATCGCAACCTTGTTGTCAACTGCTAGACCTTCAATTGCTGAATAAACCGCCACTGCTACGGCTACCCCGGCAGAGGGCCCGTCGGTAGGGACACCGCCTGGAAAATTAACGTGGATGTCGTAGTCGCGGGGATCCACACTCATGGTCCTGCGCAGCACGGTCAAGACATTCTCAACAGAACTCTTTGCCATGCTTTTTCGTCTGACAGTCCTACAACCGCTACCAATCTCTTCTTCTTCAACCATCCCGGTCACTGTAACCACGCCGTGTCCCCTGCGGGCCAGGATAGCATTGGCCTCGATCTCCAGAAGGATACCCATGTTCGGGCCGTAAACGGCAAGACCGTTAACCAAGCCCACTTGAGGCTGGAAGGGTACTTTTTTCTCCGGCCTGGGCACATAACGGCCACTGTGAATAACCCATTCGATGTCGGTGGTGCGGATAATTTTCCTGTCTTCGGTAATAGCTATACCCGCAGCGATTTGGATAATGTTAACTGCTTCTCGACCGTTTGTGGCATATTTTTTAATTACCTCCAGGGCGCCCGGCTGAAGCGGCATGCCTATTTTATCTGACGCATTGGACGCTATCTTTTCAATTTCTTCAGGCAGCAGCTGGCGAAAAAATATCTCAAGGCAGCGGGAGCGGATAGCGGGTGGGATGTGTTCAGCCTCCCGTGTCGTTGCGCCCACCATGCGAAAGTCGGCAGGCAACCCATTTTGAAAAATATCATGGATATGGGATGGAATATTGGTGTCCTCAGAACTATAATAGGCGCTATCCAGGACCACCTTGCGATCTTCCATTACTTTCAAAAGCTTGTTCATCTGAATCGGGTGCAGTTCCCCTATTTCGTCGATAAAAAGCAAACCGCCGTGGGCTTTGGTAACAGCCCCGGCCTTGGGCTGGGGGATGCCGACCATGCCTAGGGGACCGGCGCCCTGGTAAATAGGGTCATGCACCGAACCGATCAGCGGATCGGCTATCCCCCGCTCATCAAAACGGGCAGTGGTGGCATCAAGTTCAATAAATTTTGCGTTTTCTAAAAACGGGGAGCAAGAGATTTTTTTTGCCTCTTCCAGCACCAACCTGGCCGTCGCTGTTTTGCCCACACCCGGCGGGCCATAGATAATCACATGCTGCGGGTTGGGGCCGCAAAGGGCCGCCCGCAAAGATTTTAAACCTTCAGCCTGGCCAACAATCTCATCAAAGCAAGCCGGGCGTGTTTTTTCAGAAAGTGGCTCGGTCAGCGAGATGGAACGCAACCTTTGTAGCTTCTCCATCTCTTTCCTGGACTCTCTTTCTACCACATTTTTATTCCCCTGCTGGGCTTTTAGCGCATTCCAGAAGTAAAGCCCGATCACTACCGCAAAAAACACTTGTATAAATGTTAAAAGACCAGCAATACCGGATGGAAATTCCGCCAAGGGATATCCCCCTTCCTAAATAAAAATAATTCTGTTATTAGTATTTCTAAGAATTTCAAATTTTAATCTCGGTACGCTGACGAAGATGGAAAATACAGTAATAAGTTAGACTTGCGGCAGCTATTAAATAATAAAATCCTGGATATTTTTCATAAATAGAGATATAATTCTTATTGTGCCACTGTTTTATTGCTTTTACCCGGGGGGGGGTGGTAATCGCCGACTATTAAGTGCCGGTTTAATTAAGTATGCATCTAACAAAAACTAATGATAGCATTATCCAAAGGAGGCGCGTTTATGTCGAATAATATTTACGAGATTAAAGAGTCCGCGATTGCCGACCCGGGTCCGCTCGGTTTAGCGTGTTTCGCCCTTACCACCTTTTGCCTTAGCGTAAAAAACGCCGCTTTGGTTCCGGCAGAATCAATCAGTATGATTATAGCCCTAGCTCTGATATATGGCGGGACGACACAAATATTAGCCGGAATGTGGGAATTTAAGAAAAACAACGTATTTGGCGCCACAGCGTTTTCTTCTTACGGCGCTTTTTGGATTTCTTTTGGCTTCTTTGAACTTGGCGCCCTTTTAAAGTGGTTTGTGGTACCTTCCCAGGCTGTTGTGTTATTTTTAGTCGCATGGACTATCTTTACTTTTTATATGTGGATCGGTAGCTTCAGCACAAACAAGGCGCTAGCTATTGTATTTACCCTATTACTTATAACATTTATTTTACTTGATATCGGAAACCATGTCATAGCCGGTTATTTCGGAATCGCTACCGCCATCGCCGCCTGGTATACCTCCGCCGCCGGAGTGATCAACACCGTCTCCGGACGAGTCGTCCTCCCCGTGGGGGCTAAAAAGTAAAATCTTATGTAGGGGCGCGGCCATGCCGTGCCCCTACAATTTAGGGCGTACTCGTGGCGCGGAGCGCCAACGAATGAAAAAGAGGGCATTCCCCTTTTTGGAGGAACGCCCTCTTCTATTTTTGAAATCATGCTGTCTCTTCTTTTTTCTTCTTCCGGTCCACTGCAATAATGTGCGGGGGTTCTCTCTTTTCTATAGTCTCCCTGGTGACGGTGCACTTGGCGATATCTTTCCGGGACGGGATGTCATACATTACTTCCAGCATAACCTCTTCTAGAATTGAGCGCAAGCCCCGCGCGCCGGTATTGCGCTTTAAGGCCTCTTCCGCCACCGCGATCAAGGCGTCCCGGGAAAAGTCCAGGGCTACGCCGTCCAGCTCCAACAGTTTTTCATACTGTTTGACCAGAGCGTTTCTTGGTTCGGTAAGGATGCGGATAAGCGCATCCTCGTCCAGGGCATCCAGTGTGACGATTATCGGCAACCTGCCCACGAACTCCGGAATCAGGCCGTATTTCAAGAGGTCTTCCGGCAGGATCTTACAAAGGATCTCACCAATCCTCTGCTCTTTTCTAATTTTAATATCGGCCCCGAAACCCATGGATTTTTTGCCGATACGGTTTAAAATAATCTTTTCGACCCCGTCAAAAGCCCCGCCGCAAATAAATAACACATTCGTAGTGTCAAGCTGGATAAATTCCTGGTGGGGGTGTTTACGACCACCTTGCGGCGGCACGCTGGCAACAGTTCCTTCCAGTATTTTCAACAAAGCCTGCTGGACACCCTCACCGGAAACATCCCTGGTAATGGATGGGTTTTCCGACTTGCGGGCTATCTTATCTATCTCGTCAATGTAAACGATACCTTTTTCAGCCTTTTCCACGTCGTAGTCGGCAGCCTGGATTAGTTTTAGCAAGATGTTCTCCACATCTTCGCCAACGTAACCGGCTTCAGTTAGAGAGGTAGCGTCAGCAATGGCAAAAGGCACATTTAAAAGACGGGCCAAAGTTTGGGC
>JALHFC010000061.1:0-5798 GCA_022839445.1 Pelotomaculum sp. | reverse complement strand
TTGTAATGGTTGTAAACGGCAACCGCCAGAGATTTTTTGGCGCTCTCCTGGCCAATGACATATTGATCCAATATTTCCTTAATCTCTTTAGGCTTTGGGATATCCCCGAGCTCTATGCCCAAGTCTTCACTGAGCTCTTCCTCAATAATTTCATTGCAAAGCTCGATGCACTCGTCGCAAATGTAAACACCGGGACCGGCAACCAGTTTTTTTACCTGATCCTGAAGCTTGCCGCAAAAAGAACACTTCAACTGCCCTTTGTCATTAAACATATTCCCACCTCTTTTACCTTTGCTTTCTGACATCGAACACCTCATCAATAATACCATATTCCTTAGCTTCCCGCGCCGACATAAAGAAATCTCTTTCAGTATCCCGGGTAATTCTTTCTAACGGTTGACCGGTATGGTTGGACAGTATTTCGTTTAAAAACTCCCTCATACGAAGGATTTCTTTGGCATGAATTTCGATATCCGTCGCCTGGCCCTGGACGCCACCGATGGGCTGGTGAATCAAAATCCTGGAATAAGGAAGCGAATACCGCTTTCCTTTTGCGCCGGCAGCCAGGAGCACTGAAGCCATGCTGGCCGCCTGCCCCAGGCAAATTGTAGAGACAGGCGGGCGGACATACTGCATTGTATCGTAAATAGCCATTCCGGCAGTAACAACACCACCGGGGGAATTGATGTAAAAGTGAATATCTTTCTCCGGATCTTCTGCTTCCAGAAAAAGCATTTGGGCAATAACTAAATTCGCGATATTGTCATCAATAGGCCCGCCCAGAAATATAATCCGGTCTTTTAGCAACCTGGAATAAATATCATAAGCACGCTCGCCACGATTGGTCTGCTCAACAACAATGGGTACAAGGTTCAAATTAAAACTCGCCTCCTTGAAATATATTTACGCTACAAAACTACATTCCTTTATCTAAAACACTTTAAACACAAACTATTCCGCAACCGTCTCTTTGGTGTCTTTTGCAATACTTGCGCTGTCAACTAAAAAATCCACGATCTTTTGCCTTACTATACCTTCAGAAATATAGTTCAAGTGTTCTTCATCCTGTAATATTTCCTGAAACTTAGTAGATTCTCCTTTATAATAAGACCCGATTTTACTGATTTCTTCTTGCATTTCTTCTTCCGTGGCTTTAACGTCTTCGGCCTTTGCTATGGCATCCAGGACCAACCCGGCTTTTACATTCCGGACAGCCTCCGGACGCATATTCTCCCGCATAGCGCTCCAGGTAGTGTTGGTAAACTTAAGGTAATTTTCCATGGAAAGACCTTGGGCGGCAAGACGGTTTACCATACTGTCCATCATTTCCGCCAGCTTATATTCAACCATGACATCGGGTATTTCTACTTCGGCATTTTCAACAGCTTTTTCGACAACATCCGCCCCAAACTGGGATTCAGCCCTATCTTTGGCGGTTTCACTTAGCTTATTCGATATATCATTCCGTAATTCCTCTAGCGTGTCAAACTCACTTACATCCTTAGCAAATTCATCGTCTAAGGGAGATAACTCCTTGCGCTTTATCTCTTTTACGGTAACCGTAAACACCGCGTCTTTACCGGCTAAATCTTCTGCTTTATAATCTTTAGGGAATACAACTTGGATATCCCTGGTCTCACCAACGGACATGCCTGTTACTTGCTCCTCAAACCCTTTTATAAAAGAGCCTGAACCTATCTCCAGCGAATAATCCTTCCCTTCACCGCCGGCAAAGGGCACCCCGTCAACTTTTCCCAAAAAGTCAATAACGGCAACGTCGCCCTTTTCTACGGTCCCCTCATCTAGTGTCAAAAGCTTCGCGTGCCTGGCTTGAAGTTTTTCCAGCGCTTCATCCACTTCCGTATCCGATATTTCAGCAGATTGCTTAGCGATTTCCAGGTCTTTGTATTGTCCCAACTTCACTTCCGGCTTCACTAAAACAGTGGCTTTCAGGACTACCGGCTTGCCTTCTTCAGCCTGCACTACTTCCAGCTTGGGTCTATCAATGGGCTCAATCCCGGTTTCCTTCACTGCCTTCATATAAGCTTCCGGCGCTAAGGACTCCATTGCCTCATCGCATATTACTTCCTTGCCCATGTATCTTTCAAAAATAGGCCTCGGTGTTTTACCCTTGCGAAAACCGGGTATGCTATATTGTTTGACAAGCTTACGGTAGGCCTTGTCCATCGCCTGAGAAAACTGTTCCTCGTCTACTTCTATTTCCAGTAAAACAGTGTTGTTTTCTATTTTTTCCGCGTTGGCTTTCATCTATGTTCCCCCTTTAATTGTTGAACCCCTAATAGTAATATTTATCCTTGTTAAAACTGTATACTTATATTTTAACCATTTTTGATTAATTATTCTAGTGGCGCCGGCTAAACTTTTCCGAAAAAATCAAAAATACCAAGGCCAACTTCACCCTGGCGCCCAACTTTAGTTTATTGCGGTAGGGCTTATCGTCTAAATAAACTCCCTTCACTATCCAGCAGCAACTGGACTTCAAATTATTACTTTACAATTATATCTGTATGAGTGTAAATTATCAATAAAAAATCCTTGAAACATGAAAATAATTTATTCACAATAAAGATTATATTCTTTGTACCTTCTAAATGAAACAACTGTTGCTTTAATTTGGTGGTTTATTCTTGACAACACCCTTATTATTTGCTAAGATATTTTTTGCGGGCGGTCTGGATTATCCGGCGCCCAAAAAATATGGTGGGTGTAGCTCAGCAGGCTAGAGCACCAGATTGTGGCTCTGGGGGTCGTGGGTTCAAGTCCCATCATCCACCCCATAGCAAATAAATTTTGGGGCGTCGCCAAGCGGTAAGGCACCGGTCTTTGGAACCGGCATTGCGTTGGTTCGAATCCAGCCGCCCCAGCCACATTATAATTAAGAGGTTGGAAGAATGAAGTTGGAAGTTGGATCGGGGGAAAATTCTGCCGGCTTCCAACCTCAAATCTCCAACCTCCAGTTTTGGGCCATTAGCTCAGTCGGTAGAGCACCTGACTTTTAATCAGGGTGTCGCAGGTTCGAATCCTGCATGGCTCACCAAATTTAAGGGTTGGAACAAGTACAAGTTCCAACCCATTTTAAAAAAAGCGGGCGTGGCGGAACGGCAGACGCGCTGGACTTAGGATCCAGTGGGGTAACACCCATGGGAGTTCAAGTCTCCCCGCCCGCACCAGATAACATTTACCAGCCACGGGGACGGTGACTTTGGCTGGTATCGTCAAATGGAAACTTAGCTACGAGGAATGCGACCAGATTTAGTGCAATCAAAGGGTCATAGAGGGGGTTACCGTTCGTCAAATTGTCCGTTTTACCGGTCCTGGTGGGTGGTATCAACGCTTAACCTGCCAAAGCCACCGTCCCCGTGGCTGGAAGCCACCGTCCCCGTGGCTGGAAGCCACCGTCCCCGTGGCTGGTCCCCGTGGTTGGTGCCTTACCCCGGGATTGCCGTGTACAAATACTTCCTGGGGATGACCTCCCTTTCCTGACCTTCGCTGCTCCAGTATAAAACGCAGGTGGCGCTACCTGTCAACTCATTGTATTCTATCATTATTTTTGTAAACCCGCCGTTTTCCATGGGTGTTGAAGCAGAATACAGCACGTTCGAATTGGGTATCCATTCATCGATTTTTTTTACGTCATTAACCCAGACCCGGAGGCCGTCGTCAACAGCAACTTCCAAGTTATAGTTCTCCGTGTACTTGCCCTCGATATACCCGCTCCAGCGGGCGGAAAAGAAATCGGCAGGCACCGACGAATTCGGTGAGTAATCATACCATTCATGATTAACAGCCTCACCGTTTACCGTGAAAACAGCCGGGTCCCCGTTAGTAACCCCGTTCTCACCGACAAAGTACTCCGCTAGCAGTCCTGTGCCGGTTCCCCGCACTTGATTCACATATACAGTATTCGCAGGCTGGTCGATCCAATATGCCGTCTCCGGTACCAGTGAAAACTCCTGGCTCGCCGACTGCCAGAACAAGAAAATTGTAGCGTTTAAATAGTTTTCCTGGTATTCCATCTTAAACGGGTATACTGTTCCCGTGGATAAACCAATCGGTTGACTAGCGGTAAATTCGAGGTTTACATCTCCCCAGCGGTTAATCAGCGATTTATTGTCTATGGTTAACCTGACCCCATCATCCGAAAAGGTGTAAAAGGTGTAAGTACCGCTTGTTGGAACTGTAATGAAACCAGTCCATTTAACAGAAAACGTTTCGCTATCGATGCATGGATCCGGTGAGCTATTCATCCAGTTAAATTCAATAGCTTTATCCACCCGCGTCAGGCGTTTGTAGGTTTCCTTGGTTGGATTACTAGTGTCGTAGTATTCGCCCAGCAAGCCCGGCAGATACGAGCCCGGCGGCACAACGGGCGGATCAACTGGTGGGTCAACGGGTGGTTCAACTGGCGAATGATACTCAGGAATAACAAGTGGTAGCGATTTGTAGTTAACTTTTGCTCCTCCCACGGCCGATAGGCTGCTAGCCACTAGTGAGCCAGTTATTTGCCCAGACCCTCTCATCGAAACTGCGGCGGAAGGCGCATAAACCACTCCCTCGATTGCCGCGTTGTTGTTGATGTTGGCGGAATTGCCGCCTATTACAACATTACCCTTTACCTGCGCTCCACCTGTAGTGCTTACGGTACCTGTCCTTAAATAAAGATTGCCATTCAGCTTAGTTGCGGACAATGTTAAATTGCCGCTCGAGCATATAATATGCAGGTTTTCGCTGCTCCCCGGGCAGTTATAAGATGCATCTGCCTGGTTGACGGGTATTCCTCCAAAGCTGATCCCTGAATCAACAAATAAAAACAGTCGGTGGTTACCTTTCAGAATTATTTGCCCGCCAGAAATTGTCATGCTGCCTGCCCTGATCGCCCGGTCGCTACTCTGCACATCCACAACCATTAGTCCACTTACGGTAATACTGCTGTAATGTGTATCCTCCGTGACAACTGTCGGGTTCCACCATTGGTTAAAAGCTATGTTCCCGCCTTGGTTAGCAATCTGCGGCGTGGCGGGAATGCCCGGTATACTGTTGGGAAAGGTCAGGCTCTGACCGGTGTACACTTCGCCATACTGAGCCCTGTCCTTGTGGGTAATATTGACCGTACCACTGGTAGTATAAATATTGCCACGAATTATGTTTGTTACATCTTGCTCGGACAGATTAACCACACCGTTTCCTGTAGCCACGTCACCGGTCACCTCACTCGACCCTGTCAGGGAAATACTGCCGGGAGTGTATACAGCAAAGTCGCTCATTTCTTTCGCTACGGCTTGACTAAAGCAGATAAGGCATAAAAGTACTGAGAATAAACATATTCTAATTTGTTTCATACTCAGCCCTCCTACGTTTGTATATTTACTATTCTATGTTGCTCATCCCAATCAACTTGAGCCCCCAGTGATTGGGATATAAAACGGACCGGGACCAGCACGCGTTCGTTTTTTATAAACGGAGCAGTATTTAGCTGGACCATTGTTTGGTTTACCAAAGCTGCATTGTTACCAACAGCTAGAAAGATAAAGGTCCCCTCATTTCTCACCTGGACACATTTCGATTCTTGTCTCCAAATGATCTGATCATTGCTGACGCCCAAAGAGTTCAGTATGGCTCTAAATGGCAGCATAGTAGAGCCGTTGACGATTGTCGCCGGGACATCTGACGTCACCGGTTTCCCGTTTACAAATACTCTTGTCTCACATTCCCCGGCCAAAGCCGCTAAGGGCATAGAAAAAACTGAGATAAGCACAAACATGATAAGCGCCAAGGAT
>JALHFC010000276.1 GCA_022839445.1 Pelotomaculum sp. | reverse complement strand
GCGCTCCGATGGATGATGGAAAAGTCCACGGCCTGATTAGGCTGTGGTTTTTTATTTGCTTTCAAATAAATATACAAGGAGGTATTTGGCGTTGTTGTTGAAAAAAACAATCAATGAAATCGGGGAACTGGATCGGGTAGCGATGGAAAAGGCGCAAGGGAGGCTGGACAGCCTGATCAAGCCGCCGGGCAGTCTTGGCGTCCTGGAGGAGATAGCCGTGCGCCTGGCGGGAATCACCGGCAACCCGAGGCCGGAAATCAGAGAGAAAGCGGTTATTATAATGGCGGGGGATCACGGTGTGCTGGAGGAAGGTGTCAGCATTGCCCCCCAGGAGGTCACCGTGCAGATGCTGCCCACATTCCTTACAGGAGTTGCCGGCATCGGGGTGCTGGCAAAACATGCGGGCGCGCGTATTGTGGTCGTTGATGTGGGTGTCGCCGTTCCTGTCGACTACCCGGGCATTTTGTGTAGAAAGGTAAAGGCGGGTACCGGTAATATCGCCGCCGGGCCTGCCATGTCCAGGAAAGAAGCAGTTAAGGCCCTGGAAGTGGGTATAGAGGTGGCCCGGGAGGAAATTGATAGGGGCGCCGATCTCCTGGCCACCGGCGATATGGGTATTGGTAATACTACACCAAGCAGCGCCATCCTGGCTGCTTTCGGGGGGTATACCGCAGAAGATGTGGCCGGTCGAGGAACGCTGGTAAATGATCAGGTGATGAGACTCAAGATCGCGGCCATAAACCGCGCTCTGGAATTAAACCGTCCCGATGCGGAGGACGGCCTGGACGTTTTATCAAAAGTCGGCGGCCTGGAAATAGCCGGGCTGGCAGGGGTAATCCTGGGCGCAGCGGCCAGGCGGACGCCTGTTTTAATTGACGGGTTTATTACTACGGCGGCTGCTCTGGTTGCCAGCAAGCTGGCGCCCAGAACCCGCGATTATATGATCGCCTCTCATCTCTCGGGAGAGCAGGGACATCGCTTGATGCTCGAACAACTTGGTCTGACCCCGGTGGTCCATTTGAACATGCGGCTGGGGGAAGGAACCGGTGCCGCCGTCACAATGAGCCTGGTTGAAGCGGCCACAAAGATTTTACGCGAGATGGCTTCTTTTGATGAAGTGGCGGTTTCTGACCTGGATGATGATAAAATATTGAAAAAGGAATTATTCTAAAATAGTGGAGGGGCCTGTTAAGGCCCCTTTTTTGTGTCTATCAGAAGCTGCTGATGCCCA
>JALHFC010000060.1 GCA_022839445.1 Pelotomaculum sp. | reverse complement strand
CCTTCACTACCTCTTTACGTGAAATTAAGTTTATCTTCGATGCCTAATTCTCTGTGCTTTTAATACCTTAATTGACATGATCATCCCTGTTATCGTCAAAAAGATCAATCCAACAGCTACTATATCCAGTAAAAATGATACGTCCGTATTACCTATTCTTCCGGCGTGAAGATTTTTAACAACTGACCTTATACTATTTCCTTGACCGGCAGGGCCAAAATGCCTGCCTGCTCCCCCCCCTCTGCCAAAGCCCGCACTTTCAACAACTTCCCCCGTAGCGGGCTTCTCAAACTCTACCCGTTGTTCAGGCGGTCCGTTAACGCCCATAAGCCAGGGCTCCACCATTAACAGTCCGGTGACGGCCTCTATGAGTATTAAAAAAGAGGTCAACAAACCAATCCACAAATGAAGCTGGCGACTTTTTTTCATAAAAAATCCTACGCCTCCTTAATAACTAGTTTCATAATATTTCCTATCACTATGTTACCCTTTTTTTATTCACTGAACCCACCACTTTCACTCAACCCTGTTTAAATTGTGGCTGCGTTGCAGCCCCGTGATGTCAGGACTTTCCTCCTACCATACTACCCCCTTTAGCTGAATTGTCCCTTAACGGTGACTGAACATTGCTAGAGTAATGGCTGAATAGATGCTTAAAAAACAAAAACGGCATCCATACACAGGTAAACCGTGTAAGAATACCGCCATGGAAACCGGACCGATGTGATATTTACTTTTCAAAGCGGAGCGCTTCGATAGGATCCAGGCTTGCCGCTTTTTTTGCGGGATAATAGCCGAAGAAAACTCCGATAGCCGCAGAAAAACCGACAGATATTACAATAGAGTATATTGTAATATAGGTAGACCACCCGGCAAATTTTGAGATTATTTTGGCCCCTGCTATTCCGGTGAGAATACCCGCAATACCGCCCGCCATACAAAGCACAAGGGCCTCCACCAGGAACTGGTTGCGAATATTGTCCTCAGTAGCCCCTACCGCCATGCGCAGACCAATCTCCCTTGTTCTCTCCGTAACGGAAACCAGCATAATATTCATGATCCCTATGCCGCCCACCAGAAGGGATACGGCAGCCACGCTGGCCAGAAGCAGCGTCATGGTGCCTGTGGCTGCTTGGGCGGCTTCAAGAACAGAGGTTAAATTGCGCACATTGAAGTCATCCGGTTTAGAGCCGGTAATGCGGTGCCTCTCCCTCAGCAGGTCTTCGATACTGCTTTGGACGTAAGCCATGCTGTTTTCTTTTTCAGTCTGAACGTTGATCACCCGGACATAATTTATACCCATCATCCTCTTTTGAACCGTGGTTATCGGGACGTAGATGACGTCGTCCTGATCTTGACCGGCCATGGCCGCTCCTTTGGAGGCAAGCACACCGACGACGGTAAAGGCCAATTTGTTTATCCTGATCGTTTGGCCCACCGGGTTACCCCCGGAAGGAAAAAGGTTGTCCGCGACCGTTTTGCCTAAAACAGCCACCAGGCCGGCGCTTGTTACATCATCGTCGGTAAAAAACGAACCCAGGCTGATCGGCCAATTTTTTATGGACTGCATTTCCGGCGTAGTGCCGTTGGCCTGAGAGGTCCAGGTTTGGTTTTCGCAGACTACAGTGGCGCTGGTACTTAACTCCGGCACCGCATTTGACACCATACTCTGCCTGCCTATGGCTTTAGCGTCTTCCAGGGTAAGGGTGTTGACACTTCCTGAAGCTCCCCGCACAGGCCCCTGCCCGGCCCCCGGGAAAACCATAAGCAGGTTTGAGCCCATACTGGAAATCTGGTCGGAAATTTTCTTGCCGGCGCCCTGGCCCACGGAGATCATGACGATGACGGCGGCGACGCCGATAATGATCCCGAGCATGGTCAGGGAGGACCTCAATTTATTTGCCCTGATCCCGTTTATTGCCACTTCTACATTATTTATAAGTTTCAATACACCGCCTCCCTTTCTTCCGGGAAGGCCGCTAAATCCTCGGCGGCGTTTCTCTGATTCGATACCGGTGTAACGCCCAAAATACGACCGTCTTTTAAATTAATTATGCGTCGGCAGTAGAGAGAGATATCTCTTTCATGGGTAACCATCACCACAGTAATACCTTTCTCGAAATTCAGCCTCTGGATTACCGAAATAATCTCCACGCTTGTTTTTGAATCCAGGGCGCCTGTAGGTTCATCCGCCAGGATCAGAGAAGGGTTATGTACCAGGGCCCTGGCAATGGCCACCCTTTGCTGCTGGCCGCCCGACATCTGACCGGGATAGTGATGCAGGTATTTTGACAGCCCTACCCATTCCAGAGCCTCTTTCGCCCTGTCCGCCATCTCTTTCTTTCCTGCGCCGGCATAAATCAGCGGAAGCTGGACATTAGCATGCGCCGGCATTCTTCCCAGCAGGTTAAAACCCTGAAATATGAAACCAATCCTTTTGTTGCGAATAGCAGCCAGCTGGTTTTTATCCAATTGGGAAACATTCTCTCCGTCGAGATAATAGGTTCCGCCGGTAGGTCTGTCTAAACAACCCAAAATGTTAAGCAAGGTGCTTTTGCCTGAACCGGAGGACCCCATAACGGCAACCATTTCACCCTCCTGAATGGTTAAACTGACATCATTTAAAGCAAAGACTTTAGTTTCTCCCATGTTATATACTTTTTTGATATTTTCCAGAACAATTGCTGTTTTCCCGGACATTCACGGCACCATCCCATGTTTTTTTCACAGCATAGTATTTTTAAAAGCAACCGGCAGCCGCTATCGCGGCGGAGTCCCTCCCCCTCTTATGAACGGCATGCCACCGGCGCCAGTATTGCTGCTCCTGCTACTTGTATCACCTGTACCCGTGGCGCCGCCCGCGCCCACGACCACCATATCCCCTTCATTGAGGCCTTCTAAAACTTCATAGTTTTTCTGGTCTGATAAGCCTAATACCACTTGCCGGGGTACAGGCTTGCCGGATTGATCCAAGATAAGGACGTTCGCCTTCACTTTTGCCGGCCCTGGAGCCGCGGTCCCGCCGCCACTGCTTTTAGGGCCGCCGGCACTGCCGCTGTTACCCCCGTCTATAGATGCCGGCCTTACGGAGACACCTTGTCCCGTTTTATTTAAATAACCGGCGGCATAAGTAACGGCGCCTTTAGCCACGGTGAGAGCGTTATCGCTTTTTGTGATAATAATGTTTATATTTGCCGGCATCCCGGCCTTCAAACCCTGCCGGTTTTCATCCAGTTGGATGATTGTATCATAGACCTGGACGTTTGATACCGTGGACGCCTGTGGGGAAATGCTGCTCACCTTGCCGGTAAAGGTTTTATTCGGGAAAGAGTTGACCGTTAACTCCGCCATCTGGCCGACTTCCAATTTACCGATGTCGGCCTCGTTAACCTGGGCCTTGACCTGTAAAGCTTCAGAAATAACAACCACAAATCCGGCTCCGCTGCCGCTGGTACTATTGTTGTTGGCAGTGGCCCGCTGGCCTTCTCCCCCGTTTACCTCGCTTATAATACCGCCCATGGGACTGACCATCCTGGTCCCCGCCAGGTCTTTTTGCGCTATTTGAAGCTGAGCGCTGCTGTTTTCCACTTGGGCGGCCTGCACATCGATATCTTCCTGCCTGTTACCGTTCCGGAGCGACTGCAAAGATACCTCGGCTTGCTTTAACTTACCCTCCGCGCCGGCATATTCATTTTTTGCGGTATCCAAATCCGACTGGGAAACGGCTCCCCCGTCAAAAAGCATTTGATTGCGCTCCAAGTTCGTTCTGGCCAGGTCGTAAGCCGACCGGGCCATACTGAGGCTTACCTCGGCCTGAGCGATATCTTCCGCCGTCGAACCGTTTTTCAATAGTTCAAGTTTAGCAACAGCCCCTTTTAAACTTGCCGCACTCTGGCTCAGCTGCAATTCCAAATTATCGCTTTCCTGTTCGGCCAGAAGTTGCCCGGCAGTTACACGATCGCCCACCTTAACGTATATTTTCTTTATAATTTCTGCGTTTTTAAAATTTAAAGAAACAGTATTTACCGGCTCGATCATACCGGTAGCCGGAATGGTATTGGTGACGGCGCCTTTTTTAACGGTATCGGTTATGTAATTGCTCTCTGCTTTTTTAGCTCCCCCCAGGGCATAAAAACCAACCAGCGCTGCCGCCACCAATGCTGCCACACACAAAAGCAACTTTTTTCTTTTTAAGACACCGGAAATTTTAATCAAAACGGGATTTACTGAATCTTGCATAACGGTCTACCCCCCTGGAACATAATTCTAACTATTCATGTTACCTCCTCTAGCTGAATCATCCCTGAACGGCAACTGAACATATGCTTAAAAAAGGTTGTCAGGGGGACGGGGTTGTTGTCAACCTTTCTGCGGTTTGTTGCCTATTATACTATAGGCTAAGGACGATTTTGGGAAAGTTTAAACTGTCATAATCTCCCATTGTGTGGGGTCAGATCCGCATCCGGATAATTGTTCTTTGGAAGAAGGAATGTGACCCTATCTCTGTCGAATTCTCCTCCAAATGGGGGGGATATGGAAAATGCAAATTAATCGATGGCTAGTGGCATCGCTGGTTATCTTGTTGGCCGGCTTGATCATAATCGTGCCGGGAGTAGTCCGGAAAGATGCAAGCTCAAATGCTGCGACGCAACTGCCGGTAATAGTAAAAGGCATGAGTCTGGAAGAAAAAGTTGGGCAGATGTTTATGCCTGAATTTCGACAATGGGACGGCAAAGATGTAATAGAGGTAAATGAGGAGATCGTCCAGGCTATACGGCAACATCACCTCGGAGGAGTAATTCTTTTCAGGGAAAACCTGGTTGAAACTGAGCAAACTGTACGCCTGGTGGATCAACTGCAGCAGGCGGCTGGTTCGATTCCTTTATTGATCGGTACAGACCAGGAGGGCGGGATAGTCAACCGCCTGCAGTCCGGGACCGTAATGCCGGGGAATATGGCCCTGGGGGCCACCCGTTCCACTGAAGCCGGCCGTCGCGTGGGCAAAGCTATTGGTGCGGAATTACATGCGCTGGGGATAAATATCAACTTCGCCCCGGTAGTTGATGTTAATGTCAATCCAGACAACCCGGTAATCGGGGTACGTTCTTTCGGATCCGACCCCCAATTGGTTTCCGATCTGGGAGTGTCGTATACACAGGGGCTGCACGATGCCGGGGTAGCGGCCACGGTCAAGCACTTTCCCGGCCACGGCGATACGGCTGTAGATTCCCACCTGGGGCTGCCGTCGGTACCGCATGAGCATTCACGTCTGGACGCAGTAGAGTTAAAACCTTACCGGGCAGCTATCGACAGCGGAGTTGATCTGATCATGACGGCCCATGTAACTTTTCCGGCTATCGATTCATCAACAGTTATCTCTCGCTTGGATCACACTCCCATCTATGTGCCGGCGACTTTATCCGCCCCGGTACTTACCGGATTAATCAGGGATACGCTTGGCTTTGAAGGATTGGTTGTCACCGATTGTCTGCAAATGAAGGCCATTACCGACCATTTCGGTCCGGAAGACGCTGTAATCAAAGCCGTGCAAGCCGGTACCGACATTATCTTGATGCCGTCCGATTTAAACAATGCTTATCAAGCTGTGCTGGCGGCAGTTAAAAACGGCGACATAAAGGAAGCCGCGATTGATCAATCAGTGTCCAGGATACTAACCTTAAAGCTAAAGCTGGGTGTAGTGGAGATCAACAATGGCCGGCTGCAGCCCGGCAGTGACGTAAGCCGCCCTTTAAAAGATAAGGTTGAAACCGCCCTAGCTGTAGTGGGATGCGCGCAACACCGGTCCCTGGAGCAAGATGTAGCCGGGCAGGCGGTAACATTGCTCAAAAACGAAGGCGGCATCCTGCCTTTCCGGCTTGATAACGGTAAAAAGGTAGTGCTGCTGGCCCCGTGGCAGGATCGTCTGGACCTGATGATGAAAAGTACGTTGCAAATCATTTGCGACAAATCGCTGCAGGTTGATGTTAAAGGATACGCCTATACGGATATGACGGCCTTAAATGATGAGCAAAAGGCGGCTATAGCTGGCGCCGACTATATAGTGCTTGGCTCTTCCAGCCACGATGTCAACAGCCGCACCCCCGGGGAAAACTGGACACCGGACTATGTGTTAAACGCAGTTAAGTTTTGCCGGGAGCAGTACAAGGCAGTGGCTGTTATAGCCATCAGGAACCCTTACGACATTATGTATATACCGGATGCGCCTGCTTATCTCTGTATTTATGGCCGGGCCGAAGGCCCGAATATTCCGGCCGGCATGAAAGCTATTTTCGGAGAGTTAAACCCAACCGGCAAATTACCGGTAGCCATTCCCAATCCCAAAGGGGGCGACCTCTGTCCCCTGGGTTACGGCTTGAGTTATGGCCCGGGGGCCGATGAAAATCCGGCCGACTCACCACGTGTTTTGCTAAATGATCAGCATCTTTCTTTAAGTCCGGCTCCTTTTTTAGAAAATAGCCGCTGCATTGTACCTTTGCGCCCGGTAGTGGAGGCCATGGGCGGAGAAGTAAGCTGGAATCAGGAGC
>JALHFC010000275.1 GCA_022839445.1 Pelotomaculum sp. | reverse complement strand
CCGGGCTTCTTTTTCTTCTTTGGATTGGATCTGGTCATAATTCGCTCTCCTTAAAACTGTATGAGGGTTTAAATTCTACATAATGTTGCGAAATTCCTTTAAGGAATGGGGAAATTAAGGAATGGGGCGGCTAAGGAATGGGGACACACCTCCTTCGGAGGTATGTCCCCGATTGGAACGTGGTTGGGATGTCTGCGGTTGGAAGGGGATGTCCGCGGTTGGATGGAGGAAATTTTTTGGTAGAGTGTCTGGATTATTGTTTTTTTTAGTTTGCTGTGGTAGAATTATTGTTGTTGCTTCAAATGTTTTAATTTCATATGGGGGTGTAGCTCAGTGGGAGAGCGCTTGACTCACATTCAAGAGGCCACTGGTTCGAAACCAGTCATCCCCACCAGTAAAGTAAGCCCTACGGGGCTTTTTAATTATACATCAATATGGGTTTATGCGGAGACTTATTTGAATAAGTTAAAGAGGAGGCTTCCGCCAATGCAACGTAGGTTTAAAGTTGTTCTGACGTGGGATAAAGAGGACAAGGTTTATGTTGCCACCGTACCTGCTATTCCTGGCTGTTCTACCTTTGGTAATACCAAAGAGGAAGCCCTTGCAATGGCTGAAGATGCTGTTAAAGTAACACTTGAAGGACTTGAGGCAACTGGTCAGCCGCTTCCGGAAGGAAATATTGATGTAAGTATTGCTGAGGTTGTGGTCCCGGCATGATGATGTCTCCCAGGCTACCGCGTGTAACAGGCAAGGAAGTCATTGCTGCATTAAAAAGAGCGGGTTTTGTAGTGGTAAGGGAAAATAGCGGAAGCCATAAATTTCTAAGCCATCCCGAAGATGCAACAAGGTACGCAACCGTTGCCGTCCACAGTGGAAAAAATATTCCAGTAGGCACACTTAATGAAATCCTACGTACAGCCAGTCTCACACCAGAGGAATTTAGAAATTTGCTTTAAGCCCCGCTCCACCCGGCCACAGCGCCGGGATTTTGCTTGTGTATAAAATAAGTCCGGCAATACTAAGGTTGACAACAACCCCGTCCCCCTGTCACTCTTGTCAACTTGCGGGGTTGTTAATTATGGCGTGGTATATTTCTTGCCACGACTGCTTCCGGTAAACCAGCTCCGGCAGGGCGCCCTGGTTGTAGGGGGCGTCTAACAGCAGCACCGGCACTCCGGCGGCGCTCACTTGCGCACCGATCTCCAGCGTGTCCTCCACCAGCAATTTTAAATTGCTTTCCAGGCAC
>JALHFC010000059.1:8415-15898 GCA_022839445.1 Pelotomaculum sp. | reverse complement strand
CCCCCAGCCCGGTTTTTCCAGAAATTGTGTTATCCTGCCATCAGGGGAGGTTATCACAACACCATATTCCAGGGGACAGTCTACCCTGGTTAGGACAAGGGTTGCAAGGGCGCCCTGTTTTTTGTGAAATTCCAGGGCCTTCGACAGTTCCAGGTCAGTTAGGGCATCTCCGCTGATAACCAAAAAAGTTTCATCAAGAAAACCGGAAGCGTTTTTAACACTTCCGGCGGTACCCAAAGGCGTATCTTCCACAAAATAACGCAAATTGACGCCATATTCAGAACCGTTGCCAAAACAGTCCCGGATGGCTTCCGGCATATACTGGAGGGTTACGCCTATGTCAGTAATCCCATGTTTTAATAAAAGCTCAATAATATGTGTCATGATCGGCCGGTTTAAGACCGACCGGGACCATCGGTTTTGGCCTGCCACAGGTTAGAGGTCTCAAGCGTGAGCCCTCTCCTCCGGCCATGATTATAGCTTTCATAAAACTGGAACCCCCTTTTTTTAATAATTTAAAAGCGCAAGGATACCATTAAACTGTTACGCATTTCATACGTTATTTTTAAGCCTATTAAGAGTACCTTTCAAACAAACGGTTAAAGCGTTCGAATATCCCGCCTTGTCTTTCGGACGCAACCCACGGTGCGCTACGGTGCGCTTCCTGTACCTCCCGGTAGACTTCGGCTGTTTGCCGGGCGATATTTTGCCAGTTAAATTCGTTCAGAACCCGACTGTACGCGTTTTCTTTTAGTTGATCACCAAGCCGGGGATCCTTTAATATGGCCAGCACATTTTGGGCCAAGGAGTGACTGCTGCCGGTATTGGCTTTTAGGCCGTCCTCGCCGTCCTTTACAATTTCGCTGATGCCCCCGCAATCCGCCACGATCACCGGGGTCCGGGCGGCCATTGCCTCCAGCGCCACAATGCCGAAAGGCTCGTACAAACTTGGAAACACCGCCACATCCGACCAGCTATAAAGGCTGTTTCTGACTTCATCATTGATGTACCCGGTGAAATACACCCTGTTGGCAACCCCTAAAGCCGCCGCCTGAAATTTTAAAGAATCGAGGTGCGGCCCTTTTCCGGCAATGACAAACTTAGTATTAGGATGACCGGCCAGTATTTCAGGAACTGCATCCAGTAATACCTGCACCCCTTTTTCCTTGACCAGCCTGCCTACGTAAAATACAATTTTTTCATCCGGAGCAGCGTATTCACTGCGTTTTACGCTCCCGCTTTTAGTCTTAAAGTTTGCCACGTCAACCCCGTTGGGAATTATAGACACCTTGTCCTGCGGTAATTGAAACACATGCCTTATTTCACCTTCCATATAACGGCTGCAGCAGATCACCCGCCAGGCCTCGTATGTCAACCACCACTCTATATCGCTGATATGTCTTTGGGTATCATTATGTAAACCGTGATTTCTTCCGTATTCCGTAGCGTGAATGGTAACCACCAGAGGCAACCTTATGGCATGTTTGATGGCTCTGGCAGCGTAGGCCACCAGCCAGTCATGAGCATGCAACACGTGAAACTTTCCGGTTTCCGCCAGGATGGGGAAAACCCTTTCCAGTACAGCAACGTTAAACTGCGCCACCCAGGTGACAAAGTCGGGCGAGGACACCCGGTAAGGCTCTACCCTGTATACATTCACTCCATGTACCCGTTCAAAAGAAGGCGCCTTTTTCCCGCCGGAAGCAATCAAATGTACTTCTACACCGTCCTTCGCAAGAGCGCAGGTCAGGTCATACACGTGCTGGGCCAGGCCGCCCACACTTTTGGGCGGGTACTCCCAGGACAACATTAGGACTCTCATTTTGCCATTCACCCTCCTGTTTGATAACTGTAACAAAAATCCCCACCGGGCTTACGGCGGGGATAATTCTATTAATAGCGTATGCTCCCGTTATGAATTGCAAAGCTCCAGTTAGTTCCGCTGTTATTGTCCCAATTACCGGCGCTGTCCTTAAAGCAGAAGTTAAATCGACCTTCCTTGTCCGGCATTACCACGTTGGTTACCCAACCCCAACCGGTTTTTTCCATGTTAACCTCTGATACTGTTTGCCACTTATTGTAGCTCCCATAACCGTAATGCAGGTTAACCTGCCCCTTACCTTCTTTGCCGAGAAGCCCGTTATAAAAAACGGTGACTTCCTCGCCGGCAGTGATTGGCGTCGGGTCAACCACGACTCCTCCGGGGTAATCAGCCTCATGCATAGCTTTAAGTTTCATTTCCCCCTCGCCGAATCTGGTTGGATTAGCCATCCTCGCTCTCACCTCCCAGAGTATGGTATAAAAAGGCTTTTTAGTTTACACTAGTATGGTTGTTTAGTAGTCCTTTTATTCAATAAATTCGGCTAAAAATAAGAAAAGCGCGGTTTTCACTAAGTGGAAAACCACGCTTTTTAAATGCCCAGGCATTATTTACCCTTACCAAACTACAGCCCCCCAAAGCGGCGCTGCAACAAAAACTTGCACAACTACGATTTATACATATCTATCCAGGATAAGACCTGCCGCCTCAAAGTTTTGTTTTTGCACGCCACTAGTCACAGTTGTTGTTTTTCCTCCGGAAACATAGACCTTGCCGCACTCAGGGCAGACTGAGGTATATATTTGAACTGACTGAAATATAATCTTCCTGTCTTCCTGCCTTGCCCTCGCCTGCTCGTGCGACACATGTTCATTTTCGTGCGCAGTTACCGCCGCCGCCGCAGCTTCGGGTGAAATATGGGTAGGCGCCTTAAATGAAACACCCGGATCGTTTGATTCGTCCTGATACCTCCTGTTGTTACAGGTTTGACATTCCTTTACCCCCATTCTTTTGAGCGCTTTTTCCACGGCAATATTATTAGCGGAAACATTTTGTGTTCCTACGTTTTTGCCGGGCGCCAAAACAACGGCGGCATTTGTTTCCGGTTTAACAGGATATAGGACAGTGTTAAACCCGATACGGTTAATCAAATTCTACCACCAGCCTCGTTATTCACTCATACTGGCTTTAAAGGCGCTGAAAGCAACTACTTCTTCCTCTTTATAAACCCCAGGCTGAGCGGCCTTACCTTGGGCAGTGGGGGAATCTCAATGTAATAAAGCAGTTTATTGCAACACTTGCACAGGTATAAATCCTTACCTTCATTAGGAATAATCATTACACTACCGCCACATGTACACCTTGCTTCTTTAGGCTCCGGTTCTATGGCGTCCTTGCCCCTCAACTTATCCAGCAAACCAAACAAGCTTATCCCCTTCTTCCGTTAGGCAATACAAGCATCTACATTATATCACACAGGTGTAATAAAAAAATTAAGAATTTTGAACTAAAGGAGGGAGGGGAGCACGGGGACGGTTCTTTTGCTTCCTTTTGGAAGCAAAAGAACCGTCCCCGTGCTCCCCTCACGACAGGGTAATTTTAACATCGAGGGCAGTTATACCGCGCTCATAGGCAAATACCGGGTTGATGTCTACTTCCACGATCTCCGGGAAATCCACGGCCAGTAAAGACAACTTCCTGATCGCCTCGCTCACGGCATCTATATCAACGGGTTTTTCACCACGGTATCCTTTCATCAGCTTATATGCCCTTGTTTCTGCAATCATCTCTTTAATTTCTTTGTTGCTTATATCGTGCGCCAGCCTGAAGGACACGTCCTTTAAAAGGTTTACGTAAATCCCGCCCAGACCAAAGGCGATTAAAGGCCCGAACTGCACATCCCGCGTCATGCCTATAATTAATTCGACACCTTCGGGCGCCATCTTTTGAATTTCGACACCATGGGGTACGACTTTAGGTAAATACCGGTGTACATTTTCCATGATATTCACATAACCCCTTTTCACTTCATCACAGGTGTGGACACCAATTTTTACCCCGCCCACATCGGTCTTGTGAATTATTTTCGGTGAAGCGACTTTCATTACCACGGGGTAGCCCATGTTTTCCGCTATTTCCGCGGCTTCTTCAGGACTTCGAGACAATACGGTCGCCGTTGCCGCTATTCCGTAAGCGTCGATGACTTCCGCCGCTTCGCTTCCAAGCAGGGTCAGGCGGTGATCCCTACTTACATCATAGAACACGGCCTTAACTGTCTTTTGATCAGGTTTAAAACTACCGTTGTTTTCACCGGCGCCGGCTGTTATTTTAAGATCGGCGTAGCTCGACATCCCGGCCAGCGCAGCGATTGCCGGTTCGGGCATGGTGAAGCAGGGAACGCCTTTTTGGGAAAGCAGCTTTGCCCCGTCAGCCAGTGCCTGACCACCCATATAAGCAGCGACAATGGGTTTTTCCGGGTAGGCATTATTTAATTCAATTATGGCCCGGGCTGTTTCCAGGGGTTCTGTAACTGCGACAGGGCACAACAAAACAGCCGCGCTATCAACACTCTTATCCTCCAACACTTTTTCCAAAGCAAATCTAAAACGATCCGCCCTCCCGTCCCCCAATACATCAACGGGATTGTAGATGCTGGCTTCCGGTGGTAAGTTTAAACGTAATTCTTCGATGGTTTCTTTAAGAAAACGGGCCATTTGCAACCCGTGCGCCTCCACTTTATCTGTTGCAATAATACCCGGCCCACCCGAATTGGTAACAATCGCTACATTTTTACCTTTGGGAATAGGCTGGTTAACAAAAGCTATGGCTAAATCAAACAACTCGGACATGCTGTATGCCCTCAGCACACCACACCGTTTAAAGGCCACGTCGTAAGCCAAATCACTTCCGGCCAGCGCTCCGGTATGGGAGGAAGCCGCCCGCGCCCCGGCCTGGCTGGCGCCGGATTTTAAAATGACCACCGGTTTTTTACCGGTAACTTCGGAAACAACTTTTATAAATTCAGGACCACTGGCCACGTCTTCAATATAACAAAGGATGACTTTTGTATTGGGATCGCCGGCTGCTTCAGCGATACAGTCAACTTCGTTTAAATCGGCTTTGTTGCCGAGACTGTATATTTTACTGTAACCAATTCCAACGGTTTGGCTCCAGTCTAAAATTGCGGCCAGTATCGCCCCGCTCTGTGAGATAAAAGCTATTTCCCCCTTAACCGGGAAACCTTTCAAAAAGGTCGCGTTTATTGGGGTATGGGTGTCAATGAACCCTACGCAGTTGGGTCCGAGCACACGCATATGGTGCTTTTTACAAATTGACAAGAACTTTTTCTCTAGTTCCATCCCCTCACGACCCGTTTCTTTAAAGCCGGCCGTGAGGACCACTAGGTTCTTTACTCCTTTTTGGCCGCATTCTTTCGCGACATCCGGTACCTTTTTAGCGGGCACGGCAAAAATAGCTGTTTCAACATCTTCAGGCACTTCCATAACAGACGGGAAACTAGGCGCCCCCAGGATTTCTTTTTCCTTGGGATTTATAGGAAATATGTTGCCTTTATATCCACTTTCCAGCAGGTTGTTTATTAAGGCAAAACCAATTTTACCAGGCGTTTTAGATGCCCCGATCACAGCTAGCGATTTTGGATTGGTAAAATTGCTTGTCATGTTCAAATACCTCACCCTATTCTTTGACAATAAAAATGAATTTATAGTTTTATGTTATTTTAGAGGCAAGACCATTCACTACTTTTATTCCCACGGTGATATATTTTAATCCATAAAAAATTGCCGTTGTTAAAAGTACCCATGACAGGAAAACCAAACAAAAAAACCCTCAAGGTGTTTTAGTTCCTTGCGGGTTTAAAAGGGTTTAATTTTTTTTAAATGACGTAAATCCGTTGTTCTTTAGAAATAGACATTGTAAATTAAACCGTTTTCTAAGGCCTAACCATTCCTTAGATATACTGCTGTCATTAATATTATTAACAATTATTTGACTTATCGCGTGTAGTTGATTTATAATTCATCTATAAACAAAAAGGGAGATGGATTTAATGGCTTTTGAAGTATATAAACCTCACCTTGAAAAAGAAGCAACTGTTGCTGTTTCAAAAAACCATCTTACTTTAAACAAGAAACTAATGGGGAAGCTAAATACAAAATATGTTGAGCTGGCATACGATCCTGATACAAGAAATATTAGGATTAAAGCTTCCAACGATGAAAACGGGCTCATTTTAAATAAAAATAAGATAGGTGCAAAGGGATTTTTCAAGCATTTTAACATTAACCAAAAAGGAAAATATAGCGCTGTTTACAATGACAGTGAAAAGAGTATTTTCATTCAATTATAAAAAGCTCTTATTTGTTGGGTTTTAATAAACCTTTCTTTAGCTCCGGTAGCATTTCAAGCACCGCCCTGGTTAGGACCCCGTAGCCGGTTAGAAATCCAGCACAGGTAGCAGTTCACCGCCGGCAAATTCTTTTATCAATTCCCTGCAGGAGTCTAGTTCGAAAGCTGCAATAGCTACGAAATCAGGCACGAAGCCATCAGGATTATAAAGGTTTACCGGCGCCGGAAGGCCTATCACGGGGCAGATACCGTCATCAAATGCTTTTGCCGCCATATCAACCACATTGTCCTGGATTTCTTCTGGTGTCACCCCGATAAAGGCATCATTGGTCCCACCCATGATAATTACATATGCAGGAGCCGAAGCAGAAACATCCCGTTCAAAGCGCCTTAGCATCTGGCGCGTGGTATCCCCGTTTATACCTTTATTAATCATTTTAACCCCGAGTTTTTTAGCTCCACGGCCAACCCAGGACATCTCCGGCCCGTATGGAAAGCCGTAGGTGATGCTGTCCCCCAGACACACTATGTTATCCCGCCCGGCGACACGTGCAAACGCTTCGTATCCTGCGTCATCAAAAAGGGCAAATACAACTTCTTCCAAACTTGTACCCCTGGCCAAACAGCGCCGGGCTTCACTCACCATCACTTTGGCCGCCCGGTCTAAATCCAGTCCCCCTATACCGGTACCCAGGGCAGGAAAGGCTATGCTGGTAAGGGACATTTCCCCGGCCCGCAGCAGGGCATTCCTGGTGGCGGCCCGTACTTTGTCCATATCCGTGACGAGATCCTGGCCCATGGTAGCAGCGTGAATGACATAGCCGGCTTTTAGCGACCCGGCCCCTGTAACAACTGCTTCACCCACCGAAACCGATCCCTTGGAAATAGCCTCTTCCTCAATTTCCTCAATAGAGGCGCCACCCTTACGTTTAATCGCCCCCGCCACGCCGGCTTTCATCCAAAAATGGTTGTTGGCCGCGTTCACAATAGCATCAAGACGCAGTTCAGTTATGTCGCCTTTTATAACTTTTATCATAAAAATTCGCCTCCTGTTGAAAAACAAACAACCTATTAATTGCGCGGTAAACTCCTTTTACAGTATTCTCCTTGCGGTTTATTTTTCCTTCATTTAGTTGCGAACCCAAGCACCAATTAGCCCTGGGAATAAAGAGCTTTTCCCATCACCGGGTTTAGCCCGCTATTAATTTATTTTAACGCTTTTACATCCTTTCCGTAGAACTTTTTGATCAGCAAATAAATTATATACACTCCTATAAGACCTAGTCCAAAAAATGG
>JALHFC010000059.1:0-8364 GCA_022839445.1 Pelotomaculum sp. | reverse complement strand
AAATATCCAAAGCCAATCCGGCTAACACCGGCCATATAGGGGGTCAAATTGCTTAAGCCCGGGATAAACCGCCCGAATACAATGAAGACCGGCGCCGAACGGTCAAGCCAGGACTTAGCTTGCTCAAACCGGTTGGGGGAAATGCTTAGCAGTTTGCCGCAACGGGCGAAAAAAGGCTGGCCGAAATACCTACCGATCACATAGGCGCAAGAAGCGCCTGCGGTATAACCGGACAGGGTAGCGATAAGGGCGCTAGAAAACTCCAGCCTCCCCTGTTCGACCAACAAGCCCGTAACCACAACCATAACCCCACCTGGGAAAGGCAAGCCCATCGCCTCAATAAACACACCCGCCAAAAGCCCGGCCAGACCTAACGCGGAAAGATACTCAACTATTAAATCAAGCAATAAAAAATCCCCCCTCTTGGCCACCTTGCCTTAGGATACCCGGAGGCGGGAATTATTTTTCCGCAATTATAAATAAAAATTCAAGGTATAAACTAAATAGAGCCCCCTTGCCATTGAACTTATAAAAAAAGGACTAGCGCTAATTTTAAGTGCTTCAATATGTAAGGACCTGTTATGTTTATAAAAGTCTGCATATGTAATCAAATGCGCTTTTTTTGATGGCAATTTCGCGTGCGTTTCCATAAAACTCTTTTAAATTACGGGACATTTCATTAAAGTATTTCCAATATGCTACCTTTATTTCCCTAATCAACTCTTCTTTAGGCAGATCTATCTTTTCTTTAGGGATCCCCAGTATCCCCAAAGCTTCATCAGTATTTTCCACTTTTGCTTTTTGACTGCCGCTGTATATTAAATAAAGTGCGCGAAACAACAACAGTTCATCCCGGCTTACCGGTGGATCAAGGTCTGCCAGTCTCCAGAAAAACATACCGGAAGCCTCATCTTCTGTGGAACACCCTGTAAGAATGCCCGCAACCACCTTATTAAAAACAGACTGCCTGTATAAATCGTTAAATGGATACGGATTATGGCACTGTTCATTTATCTCAATAAGGCGCCCGGTTTTTTTCATAATTATTGCTCCCAGTGCGCACAAGGGTTCAAAAGGATTACTTGGACCTTTGCGCCTGCTTCAACAGGCCGGTGCCCTGCCGGCAAATCGATCAGCACATTGCCGTTGTTAAGAAGACCTCGCAACATGCTTGATTTCTGACCCGGCACTATAGTCACCTCCAGACCGGAACGGGAACATGACAATATCCCCTGGACAAAGCGGCGGGGACCACCTTTTTTCGGAAAGGAATTTTTACAAACAGCGCTCAGGCGCTTCGGGTAAGGCCCAAGCCCCTGCAGCGCACGCAATACCGGGGCGGCCAGCAAATGGTACCCTGCCGCGCAAGCAGCCGGGTTACCGGAAAGTGAAATAATTACCTTGTTCTCATATATGGCCGCGCCACTATGGCTACCCGGCTTTATTCTAACCCCCCAGAACAATAGACGCGCTCCGGTTTGCCTTACCATATTCATAGCCTGATCACAGACACCGGAGGCTGTGCCTCCTGTGGTAAGCACCATGTCGGCCTGCCACAGCATGTTTTCCAGCAAACTTTTAACGTTAGATGGACTTTTGGCGCCGGCTGTTTCCATGGCGGTCACAAAAGCCCCATCTCTTTGGGCAAACGCAGCCAATAGGGGTCCGTTACAGTCACGGATCTGGCCGGGCAGCGGCGCTACGGAGCAAGGGACGACCTCCTTGCCCAATCCTAGAATAGCCACCCTGGGCACCCTGCTCACAACAACTTCATTCATGCCAAAAGCCGCCAGTACACCTACTGTACCTGGGTTGACAATATCGCCACCACGCGCCAGCAAATCCCCTTTACAGAAATCTTCCCCCTGTGACTTTATGTTGTCACCAAGCGATATTGCTCCCCTAAAAGAAATATGTTCCCCATCGCACTTTACCGACTCACATGGGATAACCGCCCCGGCGCCGGCAGGCAAAGGACCCCCGGTCACAACACCGGTAGATTCCCCCGGACCTATTCCAAAGCCAGGCATTTGCCCGGGCAACAAACTTTCTTTTACGAGATAACGAAAACATGCTTCCTTTCCAGATACAGGCACCGCATAGCCATCTACAGCCGATTGTGCACAAACCGGCAAATCGTTAGTAGCATACAAATCGTTGTGAATAACTCTACCCAATGCCTGTGCCAGTGGCACGGACTCGCCGGGCAATTGTATTACAAGGCTCAGAATGTCACCCTGAGCCTCTTCTAATTTGACATTTTCAATCACTTAAAGTTGCTACCTCCACAGTTTACATATCTGTAGTTTTACCGAAAGAACAAGACGGATAATGGCAAACATCGCATTCTTCACAGAGACCACCGTATCCCAACGACACGATGTCCGCCCGGTTCAACCGTTCCCCGGCAAAAATACGGGGCAGGATCAGGTCAAACACGGTAGTCTTATTAAACATCACACAGCCGGGGAGGCCGCATATCGGGACATGCCCAATGTAAGCAAGCATAAACATGGCGCCGGGAAGAACAGGCGCCCCGTAAGAAACAACATCAGCCCCGGTAGCCTTAATCCCCAAGGGGGTTACGTCATCAGGATCAACCGACATGCCACCGGTAACTATAACCAAATCCGCCCCCTCAACAATAAACTGGCGTATTTCTTGCGAAATCAAGTGGGGATCGTCAGGCACGATCACCTGACCAAGCATCCTGGCTCCTAAAGGTACCGTCTTCTTCTTGATGATGCTACAGAAACCGTCCTGGATGCGCCCGGAATAAACCTCTGTGCCCGTAGTCACAACTCCTATCCAGAGCGGCTGAAAAGGCTTTACAGTAAGTAAGGGGACGGGCTTGCTACAGAGTTCTTCCGCCTGCTCCAAAAGATGGCGTTGAATTGCCAAAGGAGTTACCCTGGTCCCGGCGACAATTTGCCCCTTAACAACCACCCGGTTGTTGTGCATCGTCGCCATGACAATGTCATCTATATTGTTGACATCTCTTAGTTGGGATGCCTGCACTTTCAAAAGACCGTCATACGCAGCCTTTAGGTTTACCCTGCCTTGATTGGGCTGACCCCAACTCAAACCCGGTCCGGCGGCATGTCTAGCCAAAGATAAAGCAGCTTCATCCTCATGGATCAAGTCTACTTCCGCCTCCCACACATAAATGTGCTCTTTCCCCAAATCCCGCAACTTGGGAACATCTTCGGGTGTGATGACCTGCCCTCTCCGGAAGGCCCGACCCTTTTCGCGACCAGGGATTATTTTTGTTATATCATGACATAGTACCATTCCCACTGATTCGGTCACAGGCACCTTCCGCATGAGATTACTGTTCCCCTTTCATTGCAATGTTTTCGATACATAGTATTATGTTGCAACTTAATCATATAATACCCGGGTCGCCACGGCAAATTTTAAATTTGCCGTGGCGCTCCCCAGTTAAATCATATACTTGCTAGACTGCCTTCTCCAGTTTGACGGCGCACACTTTATACTCCCCGGTTTTTGTAATGGGGTCTAAAGCCGCGCTGGTTACTGCGTTTGTCGGAGTTTCGGCAAAGTGGAACGACATCCAGATCATTCCCGGCGGCACTTTGTCCGTTACATTAACGTAGGTTGTACATTCGCCGCGCCTGGAAGTCACTTTCAGGCGGTCACCGGTCTCGACACCAAGCTTGACCGCATCTTCCGGGTTAAGCATGGACGCCTCCCTCGGCCACATGCTTTGAATGCCCTTCGAGTAAGGAGTAGTAACGTTGTAGTGGAAAAGTATCCTGCCGGTTGAGAGCAGGTACGGGTATTCCTCGTCCGGCATTTCCCCAGGCGGGACATGGTCGATTGCCTGGAAGAGACCTTTGCCGCGGGAGAAAGTCCCGGCGTGAAGGAAAGGTGTGCCCGGGTGCTCGGTGTTCGGGCAAGGCCACTGCATTCCCTTCTCCTCGAGCCTTGCGTAGTTGATCCCGGCCAAGGCGGGGCTTAAGGAAGCCATTTCATCCCAAATCTCCTTGGGACTATCGTAACTTAACTCATACCCCATCCGGTTGAACATCTCAAGTATGGTCTGCCAGTTAGCTTTGCCCGACAGCGGCTCAATAGCCTTGCGAACCCGCTGTACGCGGCGCTCGGTGCTGGAGAATGTCCCATCTGTTTCCGCAAAGCTGGCAGCCGGCAGAATAACATCCGCATATTCAGCTGTCTCGCTTAGGAACAGTTCGTGGACAACGAGAAACTCCAGATTATCTAGACCGGAGCGGATGTGATTGCTGTTCGGGTCTGTCAGCACGGGGTTCTCACCAAGGATATACATGGCCTTTAGCTCGCCGGAGTTGGCCTTTTCAAACATATCGGCAATCATTAGGCCGTTCTTGTCCGGTAAGGACACTCCCCACGCTTTTTCGTGCTTCTCTCTTGCATCCTTATTCATTACAGCCTGGTAACCAGAATAAACGTTGGGAAGCGCGCCCATGTCGCAGGCGCCCTGCACGTTGTTCTGACCGCGAATGGGGTTAACCCCGACGCTGCTGCGTCCCAGGTGGCCGGTCAGCATAGCTAAGTTAGCAGTACTCATAACGTTTTTAGTACCGCAGATATGCTCCGTAATACCTAGAACGTAGAAGAGCATGGCCTTATCGGTGGTAGCGTAGAGGCGTGCTACCGCATACAGGTCTTCCTCAGGAACTCCGGTCAGTTTAGAAACATAGTCCGGTGTGTAATTTTTGACGGTTTCTTTGAGCTTTTCAAAGTCCTCGGTACGCTCGTCAATAAACTTCTGATCTTGCAGTCCCTCTTCCAGGATGATGTGCATCAGCCCGTTCAGCAGGGGAATGTCCGTCCCCGGCTTGAGTTGTAGCCAGTAGTCAGCTATTTCAGCCAACTCAATGCGCCGCGGGTCGACTACGACGAGTTTCGCGCCCTTAAGTTTTGCTTGTTTCATCTTATAACCGACGATCGGGTGCGCTTCCGTAGTATTGGTACCGATTAAGAGTAGCAACTCGGCGTCCAGTATTTCTTCAATGGAGTTAGTCATCGCGCCGCTACCGAATGTTGTGGCCAGACCGGCCACTGTCGGCGCGTGTCAGGTACGGGCACAGTGGTCAACACTATTTGTGCCCATCACCGTCCTTGTAAATTTCTGCACCAGGAAGTTTTCTTCGTTGGTGCACCTGGCTGAACTAAGCGCGGCAAAGGAGTCGGATCCGTTCTTTTCTTTAATCTCCTTAAAACGGGTGGCAACCAAATCCAGGGCCTCGTCCCAGGAAGCTTCCACAAATTTGCCGTCTTTTTTGATCAGAGGGGTTTTAAGGCGATTCTCGTTGTAAATAAAATCCCAGCCAAAACGTCCCTTAACGCAAAGTTGACGCCCGTTAACAGCGCTGGTGGGATTTGATGTCACTCCTACAACTTCCCCGTCTTTTACATTCAAATCGAAATTGCAACCGGTACCGCAGAAGGGGCAAGTAGTCTTTACCTTCTCAAACTCCCAGCGGCGTCCTTTCGTGTGCATTTGCTTCTCGGTCAAAGCCCCGGTCGGGCAAACAGCCACGCAGTTGCCGCAGAAGAGACAATCAGACTCGGCATACGGGACATCCCAAAACGGAGTTACCTTTGTATTGAAACCCCTGTAGGCAAAATCAATGTTATTCGTGACGCACCACTCGGCGCAGGCCCGCACGCACTTGCCACACAAAATGCATTTGTTATTGTCACGGATGATAAATGGGTTGCTATCATCGATTTCGTAGTTATGCTTCTCTCCAACAAATGAACTTTCTTTAACCCCATACTCGTAGCAATAATCCTGTAAGCGGCAATCACCGTTCTTTTCACAGGTAAGGCAATCAAGCGGGTGGTTGGCAATCAATAACTCAAGAATGGTCTTCCTTGCTTCCATCACTGCCGGTGAATGAGTTTCGACTACCATTGCCGGGGCTACAGCCGTTGCGCAAGAAGCTACCAAGGCACGCGCGCCCTTCACTTCTACAACGCACAAACGGCATGCGCCAACGGAACTGAGGTCCTCATCATAGCAGAGACGGGGGATATTAACACCCATTTGCTCGGCTGCTTTGAGTATCGTAGTTCCTGCCGGAACTTCAACCTCCTTTCCGTTAATGCTAAGCTTGACCAGTTCCATTCATATCACTCCTTCCAATATTCAAACTCCTTTACGCCTTGACAATCGCATCGAACTTACACCTGGTAGCACAGGCACCGCACTTGATGCAGGTCTCTATATCGATCTTATGAGGCTGTTTCTTCTCGCCGGTGATGGCTCCTGACGGGCAAGCCCTGACGCAGGCGCCGCACCCGGTGCACTTCTCTTCGTCTATCACGTAAACCAGTAGCGCGGTGCATACTTTGGCCGGGCAACGCTTGTCGACAATGTGCGCCTCGTATTCGTTCCGGAAGTAGCGCAGTGTGGTCAGAATCGGGTTGGGACAGGTCTGTCCGAGACCGCACAGGGCGGAGTTCTTAATTACTTTGGCTAGACGCTCTAAGGCGTCGATGTCTTCCAGCTCGCCTTGGCCACCGCAGGAAGAACTTGGACACGTCTACCATGCAGGTGGTCTCGTCCATCACTACTAGTCCGCCGGAACCCATGATTGAACCAATGGCTGCGAGGGAATCGTAGTCTACGGGTAGATCAAGGTTTTCATCGGATATACAGCCGCCGGAAGGACCGCCGCTTTGTACGGCTTTGAATTTCTTGCCGTCTTGTATGCCGCCGGCGATGTCGAATATGACTTCGCGTAGGGTGATCCCCATCGGTACTTCGACTAGTCCGGTTTTGTTGATCTTACCGGTGAGACAGAACACTTTGCTGCCTTTGCTCTTCTCGGTGCCCATGGTGGCGTACCAGTCGCTGCCTTTGCGGATGATAAACGGCACGTTGGCATAGGTCTCTACGTTGTTTAATACGGTCGGCTTTTGCCATAATCCTTTGTTGGCCGGGAACGGGGGCCGTACCCGCGGCATCCCGCGCTGGCCTTCAATGGAATTTAATAGGGCGGTTTCTTCGCCGCATACGAATGCGCCGGCGCCGGCTTTGATCTTGATCCGGAAGTTGAAACCGGAACCTAGGATGTTTTCTCCCATCAGACCGTATTTCTCGGCCTCGGCTATGGCTAGGTTTAAACGGCGTATGGCCAGGGGATATTCGGCGCGGCAATAAATGTAGCCTTCGTCGGCGCCAATGGCGTAACCGGCTATCATCATGCCTTCTAAAACTGCGTGGGGGTCGCCTTCTAGTACGCTGCGGTCCATAAATGCGCCGGGGTCGCCTTCGTCGGCGTTACATACGGCGTATTTCTTGTCGCCTACGGCGTTGTATACAAACTGCCACTTCATCCCGGTGGGGAATCCGCCGCCGCCACGACCTCTTAAACCGGACTTCTTGATTTCTTCGATGATTGCCTCACGGCCTATCTGCAGACCTTTTTGGATGCCTTCGTAGCCGCCGGTGGCAATGTATTCTTCGATGCTTTCTGGGTTTGTCCGCCCTAAACGCGAGGTCACTGAGCGTACTTGTTTCTTGTAATACGGGGCTTCGTCCATGGTGACGATGCCTTCGTATGGGGTGTCGCCGTTTGGTATCTGCATGGCTGCCCACTCGTAAATGGGTGTCTCGTTTACTATGTGGCTTTCGATTAACTGGGCTACTTTGTTGGGAAAGATGTCTCCGTATATTACGCTGGCTTTCCCGGGCAGGGACACTTCTACTATGGGCTCTATGAAGCACATCCCGATGCAGCTGGTGAAGTCTATGTCTACGTCTAAACTGCGTTCTGCTACTTCTTTTTTAATGGCCTCCATCACTTTTCTTCCCCCGGATGCGATTCCGCATGTCCCAAGGCCTACTACAATGCGGGGCCGATTTAGCTTCTTCTCATACTGCTCTTTGCATTCTGCACGTAATTCGTCTATATTTGTCATTCTTGTCCACCTCCCCTACTCGTATATATCCAGTTTTTCGCCTACTTCATTGGATACTAGGCGACCGTGGGTGTCTTCGTTTACCATCATGCACGGTGACAAACCGCAGGCCCCGATGCAGGCCACTGTCTCTAGGGTAAACCGCAAGTCTTCAGTTGTCTCTCCGTCGCCTACGCCCAGGTGGTCTTTTACGGCTTCGAATATCTTCGCGCCACCCCGTACGTGACAGGCGGTGCCCAGGCATACGCGGATAATGTTGCGCCCGCGTGGCTTCATGTGGAACTGGGCATAAAATGTCGCTACTCCGTATACTTTGCTGAACGGCATGCGCAGTTCCTTGGCAATTTGCTGCATCGCTTCTTTGGGCAGGTAGCCGTATATGTTCTGGGCTTCCTGCAGTACTGGTATGAGTCCTCCTTTGTAATCCCG
>JALHFC010000274.1 GCA_022839445.1 Pelotomaculum sp. | reverse complement strand
ATAACGGCCATTGTCGGGCCCAACGGCTGCGGTAAGACTACCCTGACTAAACTGATGGCAGGGATTTTACAACCGGCCGCCGGGGAAATTCATCTTGAGGATCGGCCTTTGGGTGAATACACGCTGGCGGGCATCGGGCGCCGCATCGGTTACGTTTTCCAGAACCCCGACCAGCAGCTTTTTTGCACCACAGTGGCGGAAGAAATCGGTTTCGGGTTGAAGCACCTGGGTTGGGCGCCGGAGGCGGTCAGGGGAAAGGTGGATTTTTACCTCGACTATTTTGAACTGGCGGCCTACCGGAATGTTTTCCCCCTTCATTTAAGCCACGGGGAAAAACAGCGGGTGGCAATAGCCGCCGTCCTGGCCGGCGAACCCGGATTTCTGATCCTGGATGAGCCCACCGTCGGTTTGGACGCTTACCGCAAAAAGCTGTTGGAAGATTATTTGAAAAAAATTGCGCGCTTGGATAGAGGAATAGTGCTGGTCAGCCATGACGCAACTTTTGTCAGGAGGGTGGCAGAACGGGTTGTCAGTTTGGAAAACGGCCGCATCCAGCGGGACAGCGGGCGGCAGGGACATGCCGGTCATGAAGCTTGACCCCCGGGCCATCATGGTGATGGTTGTCTGTATAACTACTTTAGCCTTAATTTATAATACTCCGGGGCCGCTGCTCCTGATTTTAGCCGGCACAACAGTCCTGCTGTTCATTTTCCGGATTGATTTCGGCGCTGTCCGGGGTTACCTGAGGCCGTACCTGTCCTTGCTTCTAATCCTTTTATTAGTCCAGATCGTCTTTACGCGGGGAGGTGAAGTGTTGCTGGCAGCGGGTTCGCTGCCCCTGGTAACCAGCCGGGGCCTGCTGGTGGGGACCAGTGTCGTTTTGCGCATAGTGGTAGTCATTGCCGCAGCCCTGCTGCTGACTAGGGCCGGTTCACGGGACTTTATCTTAGGACTGGCGCAGTGGAAAGTTCCTTACGAAGTAGCCTTCATGGTGGCCGTGGCCGCCCGCTTTTTGCCGGTGTTCCGGGATGAGCTGATTAATGTTGTCACGGCTATTCAATTGCGGGGAGTCGACTTGAAGAAAGCGCCCTGGGGCCAAAAAATCGAGCTGTACCGCCGCTTGTTTTTTCCGGTGGTGTACGGGGCTGTCCTCAAGGCCCAGCAGTTGGCGCTGGAAGGCCCAGCAGTTGGCGCTGGCTATGGAAGCGCGGGGTTTCAGGGCTTATCCCCGGCGCACTTACCTTAGACGGCTGTATTTAAGCTTTGCCGATTATATGGTAATGTTGTTTTTCCCGGCAGCCACCCTCGCGCTTATTTGGCTTCATATTTATTGAAACCGGGCTAGGCGCAACAATTGCACAAATACGTGCCACTCAACAATATATTGCTGGGGTGAAATCGCTAAATGGAGACTGTAGTGGTCCGGGATCTGACTTACAGATACTGGCCGGGCGGGACCGCCGTATTAAACAATATTAACTTCCGGGTGTCCCGGGGTGAAATAGTAGCTGTGATGGGTTTGAGCGGCTGCGGCAAGAGCACCCTTTGTTTTTGTTTGAGCGGCATTATTCCCCACTGC
This sequence comes from Pelotomaculum sp., assembly GCA_022839445.1. Classification (GTDB taxonomy): domain Bacteria; phylum Bacillota; class Desulfotomaculia; order Desulfotomaculales; family Pelotomaculaceae; genus JALHFC01. Next base: position 138 of record JALHFC010000274.1, on the reverse strand, counting down.
TGGGGTGGGGAGATGGCGGGGGAAGTGCTGGTAAACGGTAAAAACACCCGCGAATATAAAGTAGCCCGCCTGGCGCTGGAAGTAGGTATGGTTTTCCAAAATCCCGACAACCAGCTTTTTTCCCCTACGGTGGAAGAT
>JALHFC010000058.1 GCA_022839445.1 Pelotomaculum sp. | reverse complement strand
CTCGGATCTGCCCCTGTCACAAATGCTATCAGGGATACCGAAGTATTATTCCACAGCGGAAACCAGGGTCCCTTGTCCTGACGAGGAAAAGTTTAAAGTGGTCCAGGGTTTGGTGGAGCGCTTCCGCCGGGAATATGAGGTCATCGACGTGGATGGGGTACGGGTGTTGTTTGGCGACGGGTGGGGACTGGTCAGGGCGTCCAACACACAGCCGGTGCTGGTGGCCCGCTGCGAGGCGAAAACACCGGAAGGGCTGCAAAGGATCTGCCAAACTATGCAGGGATCCTTAGGTGAATTCCCACAGGTTGCTAAATTTGAGTGGGAGTTTTGATAATATAAACGCTAATACATTTTAAATTATGAGGCACGGCGCTTACAAACGCGCCCCGCTAGGCAGGTCTGTCAGTGGTCACTGATAGCCGGCGCCGCGGGGCGTATTTTCTGTTTTACGGCCTGGTTTTTCGCGCTCATAAGGGAAGACTAATTGTGCCAGAATCGCCTAGGATGCATATTATGGTAATAAATAATGTATACAGGTCTATAAATAACTTTTTATGGGGTGTCTTACATGAAACAGCATCATGATCCGGCGCAAGCGCTACATGCCTTAGAGCTTAATATGGCGGCGCAGGTTTCCTGGCTGAAAAGCTGCCAGGTCCTGAGCCCGGGGAATAGCGCGGACGGCGCTATTACTAGGTACCCCGACCAGGGTTGGGTCACGCCTTACTTTTCAAACTTCGCTGCGTTAGCCTTGCTGGAGGCGCCTGCCTGCCACCTGCCGGTGGAGCGTTACCTCAACTGGTACCTGCGCCATATTGAAGAAAACGGTACTATCCTGGATTACCACTATGATGAACAGCTCCATGCCGAAACTTCCCGTCCTGATTCCGAAGACGCTTATGCCGGCACATACCTAATGCTGGCTGCCCGCTACCTTGAAAAGACAGGGCAGACCCGGTGGGCTGTGGAAAACCTCCCCGGTTTAAAAAAAGTTGCCCGCTCCATCACCAGGCTTATAGACCGGGACGGGCTGACTTTCGCCCTGACCGGCTACAAGGTTAAATACCTGATGGACAACTGCGAGGTCTACCGGGGTCTGGCGGATTTTGCCCAACTTCTTGAACACCTCGGCGATAATGAAGCCGGTTATTTTAAAAATAGCGCAAAAACCGTGGCCGGCGGTATAGAAAGATCCCTCTGGAATTCCCGCGGCCGATATTACCACCCCAGCAAAACCAGCTGGCTGAAACCCAGGGTAAAATTAAAGAGATTTTACCCGGATGCCGCCTGCCAGCCATTCCCGGTGCTTTATGGACTGATTGAACCGGATTCAAAAAGGGCCGCCCACCTTTACCAAGCATTTAACGACAACCACCCGGACTGGGGCATCATCAAGCCGCCTGATTACCCCTGGATGATCCTCGGTTACTATGCCTGCCTGCACGGTGACTACCGGAGGGCTTACGAAAAATTACGCTTTGCCCGGAATGAATACATCGGCGCCGGCTCGGGAAACTGGTTTTGCGCAGAAACTGCTTTTTTTGTGCTGACCTGCGCCAAGTTGCTTGAAAAAAAAGGTGAATGGGCGTCAATGTAATATTATTTGGGAAACAATACTGTCTTTTGGGGGAAGATATGTTAAGATTTATAAAAACCCCATGGACAGGAGATTGGTATGGAATACACTGTCTTTCTTGAAACTGCCGCGTCCCTTTCTATAAAGGCTGGTGAAATCATCAGGAGCAGGTTCGGTGGATTTTTTGAAAAGGGTTACAAATCATGCCCTTCGGACCTGGTAACCGAGGTGGACCGCGAGTCCGAAAAATTAATCACGGACGGGCTGCACGCGAGGTTTCCGTCGCACACTGTTATCGGTGAAGAAAATGAAGGCAGCGCCGGAATAACAAGAGAAGGTTTCACCTGGTACGTGGACCCGCTGGACGGCACCACAAACTTTGTCTACGGCATCCCCTTCTGTAGCGTTTCTGTCGGACTGGCCGACAGTGGGGGGTTGATCGCCGGGGTGGTTTACGATCCCTTCCGCAACGAGCTATTTTGCACCCAAAAAGGAAGTGGAACGTTTTTAAACAACAGACCCGTCCACGTCGACACGTCGCGAAAATCGTTAAAGGAAGCCCTTTTGGTAACCGGCTACCCCGCCAACAAAGCCTTTGGCGCACGGCTGCAAAGGATCAACTACCACCGGGTAATTGACGGCTGCGCAAACTTGAGGGCGCTAGGTTCTGCCGCGCTGGAACTGGCCTATATAGCTTGCGGCCGGCTGACCGGCTTCTGGGAAAACACCTTGATGCCCTGGGACGTGGCCGCTGGTTCGCTGCTGGTAGAAGAAGCCGGGGGCAAGGTTACCGGCATTGACGGCGAACCCCTACGGCTGAAGGACCACCTCTCTATTGTAGCTTCCAACGGGTTGATCCATGACGAATTGCTGGAAATCCTTTTGTAAAACAATTAGCCCACGCTTCTCTAAATTTAAGGCTTGTTAAATGAGCATACTATATTAACGCCAAATAAGGATAAACCTATAGAAAATGGTGGTGGAAAAGATTAGAGAACATAAGCGCCCGGAAATGCCGGAAGCAATTATCGGAAACTCAAAAATGCTGGCATCTGTCAGGGAAAACGGGGAAATTTTCAGGCTTTTCTGGCCTCATATCGAATACGGCCAGCATCTCGGCCATTTTTGGCCGGGGATAAGGATTGCCACACCGGACCGGCAAAGCTTCACCAAGTGGTTTCACTTAAATATATGGGAATCCTCCCAGCGCTATCTAGACGATACAAACATCCTGGAAACCTCCTATTGCAGCCTGACGCACCACATAAAAGTTATCCAAAGCGATTTTGTTTTTCCCCACCAGGATATCCTGGCCAGGCATTATGTGCTGCAAAATGAGGGGGATAAAAGCGAAAACATTAACTTTTTTTTGTATTGTTACTTCAACATTGAAGAATCTGTCCTTTACGACGGCGCCTACGTTGATTTTTCCAACAACTCGTTGATTTTTTTCCGCAGAAATGTTTACCTGTCACTGGCCGCCCCCGGATTTCCCCTAACCGGGTACCAGTGCGGGAGGCGGGGCGCCCCGTCAGATCCTTTTCAGGACGCTTCCAGGGGGGCTCTTTGGGGAACCGGGGACAACATCCTGCAAAGTGCGGGAAGTATAGCCTGGGACCTAGGTGAGCTTCATCCCGGCCAGCCCAAAACCTTTTCGCTCTACCTGGCGGCCGGCCATAGCCAAGACGAAATGCACGGCCTGCAGTCTGTAGCGGCGTCAAAAGAGGGCGCCCAATGGCTGGAAGAAACCAAACAATACTGGCATGGCTGGCTTGGGGAAGGACAGCGGCGAACCGGGGAATCCGGACCGCCGGCCTACAATAGATCTTTACTCGCGATTAAACTGATGACCTGTAAGGAAACCGGCGCATCTATTGCAGCGCCGGAATTTGACCCTTACTACACGGCTTGCGGCGGTTACGGCTACTGCTGGCCCAGGGACTCGGTATTCATAGCCGCCGCCACAGACGAGGCCGGTTACCACGATCTAGCAGCCCAATTCTATAATTTCACCGTTTCCATCCAGGAACCGGACGGGAGCTGGCAACAGCGGTTTTTTACCGACGGCGCGGTGGCGCCCAGTTGGGGAAAACAAATGGACCAGATGGGATCGGTGCTGTGGGGCTACGGGCACCACTACAACCTAACCGGGGACCGGGCTTTTTTGGACAAGATCTGGTCGTCCCTGAACGCCGGGGCGCGTTACCTGGTTGACAACCTGGAAGACAACGGACTGCCAAAACCGAGCTACGATCCCTGGGAGGACGAGTTTGCCCAGGGCACTTATTCCGCTGCGGCAGTCTTTGCCGGCTTAAAAGCCTCCTTTGAAATAGCCGCAGTGATGGGGAAAAAAGACGAGGCAGCGCAGTGGCGCAAATCCTCGGAAACCGTGCGGGAGGCTATTTTAAAGCACCAGTGGTCGGGACACCACAATCGTTTTTTGCGCGGGGTAAACCGTAGGGTTTCTAGGGAAACATACGATTATGTGGTGAGTAGGGGCGGAAAAACTTTTACCGGGTTTGATCCGGCCGGGATTTACCGGACTCACTGGATCGGTGAAAATGATCAAGTCGACGCGGCACTGCTAGGGCTGGCTTTTCCCTTCGGAGTTGTCAGCCCGTTAGATGAAAGAATGCAGGCAACTGTCCGGGCCATCGAGGAAAGGCTGTCTAACCGGAGCGTAGGCGGCATTCACCGTTACGATGGTGACGGCTACAGGGGGGGCAACCCCTGGGTGCTCACAACCTTGTGGCTAGCTATAATCCACATTATGAGCGGGAACCGGAAACGGGCGGAGGAACTCGGCAACTGGTGCCTGGCGCAGTCCAACCGCCACCTGCTTCTGCCGGAGCAGGCCGATAAAAACCACGGCGGCCCGGTTTGGGTGATGCCCCTGAACTGGTCCCACGCCATGTTTGTACTAACCCACCTGGCGTTTCAAGGCAAGTTAAACATTATCAGATAACGGAGTGCAGCATGAGTTGGATTGAATACAAAGAACACCTTCCCCCAAAAAAGGCTATAAAAAAGGTGATAATAAACCTTTTTCTAATTGCATTAGGATCTTTGATTGTAGCCGTTAGCATCAACGCTGTTTTGATTCCCTTCGGCCTGCTTGCCGGAGGGGTTTCCGGGATCGCCTTGGTTATTTTTTACCTTTTCAAGATCCCGGTGTATTTAAGTATCCTGATCATGAATATCCCTATCTTTTGGTGGGGCGCCAGGGAGATAAGCCGCCAGTTTTTGTTTTACAGCCTGGCCGGCACTTTTGCCCTGTCGGCCATGCTGCCGGCAACTTACGGGCTCATCCCCGCTCCCCAAATCGACCCGATCCTGGCGGCCATTTTCGGCGGGGCCTTAAACGGCGTAGGCCTGGGGTTGGTTTTCCGTAGCCACGGCAGCACCGGCGGCAGCGACATCATCGCTGTTATCCTCAAGAAAAAGAAGGACCTGGGTATAGGTGAGGTGGTCTTTTACTCGAACATGATAGTAATTATCATTTCACTGGCATTTTTTCCGCTCAACACCGGGCTTTACAGTATCCTGACCATGTTTATGGCAGGAAAACTAACCGACGTGGTCCTAACCGGCCTTAATACAAATAAGTCGGTAATCATCATATCCAAACACTATGCCCCGATCTGCAGCAGGATCATCAATGAACTCAACCGGGGTGTCACCTACCACACCGGGATTGGCGCCTTTACCCAAGAGAAAAGGACAATAGTAAACTGTGTAGTTAACAGGTTTGAATTGGCCAAGCTAAAATTCATCGTCACCGAAATCGACCCGGAAGCATTTATGTACGTCTCCGACGCTAGCGAGGTGCTAGGCAAGGGGTTTACCAGGTAGGACACAGGGGGACGGTTCTTTTGTGTCGCCGAAGGCGACACAAAAGAACCGTCCCCCTGTGTCCCAAATCAACGAGCAAGGAGCTGGCGGCTTGGCTAAGGATATTTTGATGACACTGGACCGGGTAACCAAAACTTACATCATGGGTGAGGTAACTGTCGAGGCCTTGAAGGAAACATCCCTGGATATATATGCAGGGGAGATTGTAGTCATCCTCGGGCCTAGCGGTTCCGGCAAAAGCACGCTTTTAAACATCATGGGCGGCATGGATCAGCCGACCGGCGGGGAAGTTTATTTCGGCCGGGAAAACTTAAGCCAGGCCGGCGACGCCCGGCTTACAGCTTACCGGAGAGACTCGGTCGGTTTTGTCTTCCAGTTTTACAACCTGATCCCCGACCTGACGGCCGGGGAAAACGTGGAGCTGGCGGCCAACCTTGTTGAAAACCCGCTTTCAACAGCACTAGTGCTAAAAGATGTCGGTATGGAAACCAGGATGGACCACTTCCCTTCCCAGTTGAGCGGAGGCGAGCAGCAGCGTGTCTCCATCGCCAGGGCCGTTGTTAAAAATCCCCGCCTTCTGTTATGTGACGAGCCCACCGGCTCTTTAGACTACAAAACGGGCCGGCTGATCCTGGGCCTGCTGGCTGCCATCAACAAGGAAAGAGGCAGCACCGTTGTTATTGTCACTCACAATGCCCCCATCGGGGCGATGGCCGACAGAGTCGTGCGCATGAGCAGCGGCGCCGTTGTGGAAATCATGGAAAACAGGGATCCCCTGCCACCGGAAAAAGTGGAATGGTAGTCAAACTACCTGTAGCTAAAGCTATGGGCCGTGGGCCATAAAGCTGGAAATTTCAATTTGTTGATACTTGAAAAAGAAGGAGCTAGGGCGGCTTCCCCCGGATGAACCCGCAGGCTTTTATGCCGCCTGATTTTAATGAACGTTTTAAACAAAAAACTAGCGCGCGCCGTCCGTGGCGCCCGCGGGCAGTTCCTGGCCGTGGCGGCGGTGATCATGGTGGGCATAGCCATTTACATATCCATGACCACTGCTTCTGAAAACATGGCCCGCGCTAAAGATTTGTTTTACCGGGAAAACAACTTCGCCGATTACTACTTTCACGTCATTAAGGCGCCCCAAGCGGTAGTTAGGCTTATTGAGGACGTGCCGGGGGTGACGAAGGCCACCGGACGGATCCAGTAACTGTTATAGCTGAAGGCAAGCAAAAATTCCTGACTGTTACAGGTACCGCCACTAGCCCGGAGTTTATATACCCCATGAAGGACGCCGCCAGCATGATGCCGGAGCCGGAAACATTCGGCATTGTCATGGTACCGCACAACCAGGCTCAGCAAATCCTGGACCTGTCCGGGCAGGTAAACCAAGTAGTAATCAAGCTGGCGCCCGGTACCGATGAAAAAAAAGCAGCCGAACAGGTAAAGGTGCTCCTGGAGCCATACGGTAACCTAGCCGACTACCCGCGCAAACAGCAGTTAAGTGACGCCATCCTCCATATGGAACTGGAACAACTGAGCGCAATGGCAGTTTTTTTACCTACGATATTTTTAGGCATCGCCGCCCTGATCCAGTTTGTCATGCTCGGGAGGATGGTTAGGGCCCAGCGGTTGCAAATTGGCGTCATGAAAGCGCTGGGTTACAGCAACCCAAGCATCCTCCTGCATTACACCGGCTATGCCCTGGTAGCAGCTGTAGCCGGCGCCTTGCTCGGATCTGTTCTCGGTGTAATATTTGCAAATTTATTTTCCAGTGTCTACGCCGTGTTTTTTAACCTGCCACAGGCCATCGGGGGCATTAATTTTAAGGCTATTTTTTACGGTTTCTCACTCAGCGTAATTGTAGGCACAATAGCCGGCCTCACCGCCTCCCGCGGGGTAATTAGCGTTAACCCCGCTGAATCCATGAACCCGGCGCCGCCCAAAAGTTCCGGCAGGATTTTCTTGGAGCGCTGGTCATGGCTCTGGCACAGGTTTGGCATCTCCTGGAAGATGAGCCTGCGCACCATTAATCGCAATCGCTTCCGCTCAGCAGTAACCCTGATCGGAGTGGTCCTGGCTGTCGCAATGCTGGTGGTGGCGCTTTTTACCAGGGATATAGTAGATTATATGATAAACCGGTGTTATTTTGAGGAACAAAGGTATGATTACATGCTTCGCTTCACCACACCGGTAAAGGAAACAGAGTTATTCAACATAACACGGCTAGATGGGGTAATCAAAGCAGAGCCTGTTTTTGAAATACCGGTTAGAATACACTTCATGGAACTTGTCCGGGAGGACCTTGTGCTTGGCCTGCCCCCCGGTGTTTCCTTGAAAAAGCTCTATAGTCCCGCCGGTAAAATTCAGGATATACCCGGTGAAGGGCTTTTGATCAGTGAAACAACCGCAAAAAAATTACACGCGAAGCCGGGGGACAAGGTAACGGTCGAAACCCTACTTGGCCTGGGACCTTCCCACCTGTCGGAAATTAAAATAGCCGGCGTCAACCGGCAATTGGTAGGTGGCTGTTCAGCCATATCCCTGGCAAGCGCCAACCGGCTGCTGCAGGAAAGCAGTTTAATATCCGGCGCCATGTTAAAAACCGACACCGGTCAGGCCGCATTGTTGGAAAAGAAGCTAAATGAAATGACAGGCATCGCATCCATTTCGAGCCGCCAAAAAGAACTGGATAGTTTTAACAAGAAACTGGGTTATATGGTTTATTCCATTACAATCATGATTTCTTTTGCCGTTGTGCTGGGGTTTGCCATTGTCTACAACTCCTCGATCATGAGCTTTACGGAGCGCAAAAGAGAACTAGCCTCCCTGCGGGTTGTAGGTTTTACCACAGGAGAAGTGTCCGGCCTTTTACTGAAAGAAAACCTGGCGCAGCTGGCGCTGGGCATTATCCTGGGCCTGCCCTGCGGGCGCTTCCTGGCCCACGCTTATATAAACGCGGTAAACACCGACCTTTATACTTTTCAAGCGGTGATCTACCCGGTTACCTACGTCTTATCGGCATTAGGAGGAATAATTTTCATTATGATCGCTTACGGGCTGGCAGTCAAAGGGGTCAAAAGATTGGATCTGGTAGAAGTGCTGAAAACCAGGGATTAGGAGGGTTCAAACGTGAAGCGCAAAACAAAGATAACTTGCGTCGTTGTTTTCCTAGCAGCAGTGATAGGAATAGCTGCCTGGTGGCTGGCAAGTAGCGGTGAGGAAGTGGAAACAGCCCAGGTAAAACCAGACAGCGTCACCCGGGTTGTGGCGGACAGCGGCTATGTCCAGCCGGCTACAGACTACAACCTGCATGCCGCGCAAAGCGCCAGGATCATCCAAGTACCTGTAAAAGTAGGGCAACCTGTGACGCAGGGGCAAACCCTAGCTGTACTGGAAAACCTGGACTTGTCGATGCAGATCGAAGACACACGTTCCCAGATTTCCCAGACAGCTACGGACGCGTCCGGCGCCAGGGCCTCGCTGGAACGCGTCCAACTTGAGCTCAAAGACGCCAGGGATAATTTTAGCCGCGCCCAGGAACTTTTCCAATCAGGAGTTATCTCCAAAGTAGAATACGACAAGGCCGGGCTGGTGGTGGAGACTGCGGAACAAAGCTTAAACGAGCAAAATTCCCGGCTGCAAACTGCCCTGGCGCGGCTGGAAGGTTTGAACCGGTCCCTGCAGCAGCAAAGCGCCAAGGAACAGCAGTTGACAGTTTCAAGCCCCACCGGCGGTGTGGTCTTGGCCGTTCCGGCAAAACAGGACCAGACGGTAAATCCGGGAACCTTGCTGGTTACCGTGGCCGCGCTGGAC
>JALHFC010000273.1 GCA_022839445.1 Pelotomaculum sp. | reverse complement strand
TCAGTTGTCTCCCCGGGGTCAACTGTCTACCGGCATTACTAATATGTTTTGTTCACCGGCGGTTGGCCTCAAGTCTTTTTTCCCCGTTGTACCTGTCACTTAGGCTCATCAGTAGTTGGCCAAGAGATCACGCAGGTTTTGCTTTAGCAGGGGTTCGTAGTCCATGTATGCCATCCAGGTTTTCTCGACAAATTCGTACCGTTGTTCATCGTTCCGGGAAGCTACCGACAACCCTTTGGTGGCGTAATATTGAAAGCCGGGGGTGGCCTGGTTTAAAGCGTGAACATCAACCGGCAGGCGGAGTTTGTGTGTGAGATCGGCGGACATCATAAGGGACATGTCCAGCTGTTTTTGCGAGGGGATGCTGTCATTGAAATAAACCGCAATGTCAATATCCCGGAAGGGCAAATCCTCAATGAAAGAACCATGGACATAAGCAAATTCCACCTCTGGGCAATTTTTAAAAATGTCACGTATTTTTGTTAAAATCTTTCCCTTTTCCCTTTTTGAAACGGTAAAACGTTTATCTTCAAGGGGCTGGTTTTCCTCAAATATTTCACTATTAGAGGGTTCCTGTTTTTCAATCAAGTTATCTTATCCCCTATTGTTTATTTTAACAATTTGTTAATCGCTTGAAGGTACAGTTTGACGTCTTTGATGTCCCGCCTCATTATGCCCAGCATCTGTTGGTTGTCAATTTTTCCATAACCGTGCACCAGAAGGTTTCGAAAACCTGTCATTTTGCTTAAACGTCTGGCCAGGTTTTGCTCAATGAGACCGCGTTCACCAAGCAACAGAAAACTTTCGGCATAGTTAGCGGGTGCTTTGGCCAAAAGCCTCGCACAAATATGGGTGGCAATGTTGGTAGCCGCTTCGATCAGGACGATAAAAGCATATTTGGCGGAACGTAAAGCTTCCGGGTTGCCCAGGAAAATCCGATCATCCTGTTCCCCGTACTGCTGCAAAACTTGTATTGATTCCATGATGTCAGATATTTTTTCATTTATGCGCAGCAGGTTAAGTTTTGAGTGGTTCATCTATAAACGCTCCATATTGGTTTACTGGTTGTCATACCCTTCGGGGGAATGTCCCCTTATCCAAGTGAGACAAAAAGGACCGTCCCCATTTGTTTCACCAATAAATAACCCGGCTGCGCCGGGTTATTTCCGCTTTGATTGAGCGGACTTTTGTGTGGGTGGAAGCACCCTTAATATAGCTTATGATACATGGAAGGTAAAGTTGCCAATATCCACTAATTGCCCATTATGAGCCAGCCGTAGCCGGTGTCTTTTTCAGGCGCCTGCTTGATGCCTTTTGCGTCTTTCGGGCCCGTGCCCGGTAGGGCAGCGACGCCGCCCCCGGTTTTTACCACCGCCAGGGCGCCTGCTTTTAAACTTTTGCCGGCGGTGTTTTTCACCGCATCGTGGATCAGCAGCCAGTATGTCGCCCCTTGCTTCAGGGCAGAGGCGGGGGCAATTTTTATACTGGTATCGTCCAGGGGGTAAAAGCCGAGTACAACCCTTTCGCCTGTTGTAGCCTCTACCAGTACAACGCTGTCGCTGTTCACAGTATGCCGGTCCACCGCCTGGTTGAAGCGCACGGTGAACTGTTTGTCCTCACCGGTATCCGGCAGTTCCCCGGTTAAGTGGTAGTCCGGGTAATAAAGAGGCCAGCGCGCTTCCAGTTCCGGAGCGGTAACTTCTCTTTCGTCCGGGCCGTTGTATATCTTTAGACCGGACAGCGCGCCCGGCGCGGAGAAGGTGTTTAAAATTTCACCCCACGCGGCCCAATAGGCGGCAGTCCTTGCTTGGCTGAGGCTGACCCGGAAGGTGTTCGGGAGAGAACTGACCTGCGCGATACTGTCGGCGCCGCCGGTGTCCTGTGCGCCGCTGAAAAGCAGTTCCGCCGCCCGCAGGGAGTCCGCTTTTTGTATCGCAATCTCCGGTGTTACACCCGTTTTAT
>JALHFC010000272.1 GCA_022839445.1 Pelotomaculum sp. | reverse complement strand
TTATCCTTATCCTTGTCCTTATCCGGCTGTTTTGTGTCTTTTCCCGGCTCCTGTTTTTCCACTTTCTGCCCGCCGGCTTTATCCGTTCCCGGCTCTTGCTTTTTCGCATCCTTCTCAACGGGTTCATCTTGTTTTTTCTCGCTTTCCTGTGTGCGGGGGGCGGCGCTTCCGGCGAGCGGGCTGTCGTCCACGCCCAGGATACCCGCCATAACCAGGCGGAATATCTCCGCCGGCTGGTTGCCGCCGTATGAGGTCAGGTAATGACTTCTGTCCATGTCTTTTTCATCGTAGCCCATCCACACTGCGGCTGTATAACGGGGAGTCAGGCCGACGAACCAGGCGTCCTTGTTACCGCTCAGGCCGCTGAAAACAGGTGTGTCCGGCAGTTCGGTAGTACCCGTTTTGCCGGCGACCTCGACACCCCGGAGACCGGCCCGGTACCCGGTACCCGCCCTTACCGCCGCGCTTAAGACATCTTTCATGGCTTCCGCCGTGGAGGCTTTCATCACAGTAACCCCCTCCTGGCGTTTATAGATAACCTGTCCCCCCGGATTCTCAATGTACTTTATTGAATACGGCTTGATATACACGCCCTGGTTGGCAAACGCACTGTACGCCCCGGACATTTGCAACGGGGAAACCCCTTTGGTCAGCCCACCCAGACCCAGGGGCAGGCAGCGATCCTCATCCGATAAATTAAAGCCCAGCCGGCTTGCCATTTCATATCCTTTATCCACCCCAATTTCATTTAACAGGCGCACTGCGGCAACATTGCGCGACCACTGCAGGGCCGTGCGGACGCTGATTTGCCCGTAAAAACCACCGTCGGAATTGCGCGGCTCGTAGGCGCCGACCCTGAACGGAGTGTCAAAAATCATTGAATTTGGGCTGTAGCCCAGCTCGAAAGCCGGCGCGTAAACAGCGATGGGCTTAAAGGCCGAACCAGGCTGCCTAGACAACTGGGTAGCCCTATTGAACCCGCGTTTTGCTACGTACTCCCTCCCGCCAACCAGCGCCTTTATGGCGCCGGTACCGTTTTCCACAATAGCTAACGCTGCCTGCGCCTTATCTGAGGGAAACAAATACGGGCGCTCAAGTACCATCTCGGCCTTTTTTTGTATTTCAGGTTCAAGCGTAGAATAAATTTTCAGCCCGCCCGTGAGGAGTTTTTCCTCACCCACAGCCGCAATAGCCTCGTCAATAACATAGTCGATGAAGAAAGAGTGATTGCTGTCCGCTTCCCGTCGCGCCGCTAGTTTCAACGGCGCTTT
>JALHFC010000271.1 GCA_022839445.1 Pelotomaculum sp. | reverse complement strand
GCCTCTCCTTTGTTATATAAATCTTGCGTTCAAGCATTGTGGAATAAAATATACGGATAGAATAAGTTGGCCAACCATTTTACCCCGGTGAACCGGATCTCCGGGGGCGACCAATCAAGCCAGTTCAAAGTCCTATCCGGAACATACACCTGTTTATTCTTGTGCCGCCTTAAGTTTTGCCCGTTTGGGTGATAGTGAAATTTTTGCAAACATTTTTTCACTACCACCCAAGCAGGTCTGTGTAATATATTGATATTTCAGGATAAAACTTGCTCAAAGCATTTGGTTAATATGTTTTCAAAGTTCAAATATCTCTAAGCACCTTTCTTTACGTAATCATAGGAGTTCGTATAAAATCCGGTGGAAAAGGAACAGAACCGGTTTTCTTTTTAGGTTTAGTTGTAAGAAGGCTCTGCCAATATAAGCAATGTTTCTCGCCTTTATTACAACTTCTTACTAGTTGCTTTTGACTTTACTTCGTACCAGCAATTCATCGATCTCCTGATCGGAAAGATTGTAGTGGTAAAACTTGGCGAAATAATCTTTTATTTCGGCTTTGATGTCATACGGAAAAATATCCGGGTAGAGCACGTTAGCCAGCCATTTCACACCGATAATCCGGTTTACCGAGGGTGGCCGGTCAAACCAGTTAAAGGGCTTGTCCGGGATGTCATATACCCGGTTATTCTTTACGGCCTGTAGATTTGACCACTTTGGATCAGTGGTTACGTTTTGGTAGATCATTCCTTCTTGGCCGCCCATGGGACCCATAGTTGCAGTGATAATTACATCGGGATCCCAGGATAAAACTTGCTCCAGGGAAACCGCCGTCATGCCCATTCCGCCCTTCATGGGTACATCGGCAATATTAAAGCCTCCGACCAGGTCAAGCACCTGAGTATGTTGAGAGCCTTTGGGGTCCGTGTCTAAACCCTGGGCTCCCTCGGCATAGTAAACCCTTACCCGTTTATTTTCCGGAATCTGCTTTGCTTTTTCGGCAACATCGTCAACTGTTTTACGACAGTATGCCGCCAGTTCTTTGGCCCGGTCCTTCGCCCCCACCAAATCTCCCATGAATGTATAAGTCTGATCCATTTCTGTAAGTTCACAGTTAACCACGACGACGGGTATACCAACCTGCTGCTGGATACGGTCGGCTTGTGAAGCTGATGATTCATTAAGATTCATTAAGAACGCCGATGGAGATAATTACATCGGGGTGGATTTTTAAGAGTTCTTCCGTATTGCAGGACTTGTTGGCATACCAGCCGCCCAGATCAGGTAAATTGTGGCACTGGGGCAGAATGAACTTTTTATATTCCGGAGCAATCTCAAAGTTCCAGGCAATAAGCTTTTCCGGCGCCAGGGTGTACATTAGAATCATGCCTACAGGGCTGGTGGAAAAAACTTTGTTAATTTCGCCGGGAACAGTTACAGTTCTTCCGGCGTGGTCGACAATGGTGCGGGTCTCAGGTGTTTTACTGGTTCCCGCTGTATTTTTTTGTGTCCCGCAGCCTGTGATGGCGGCAGCAATTAAAGCAATGGCCAGGCACAGGCCGGTTAATTTCACAAGCGATTTTTGTGTAAACATTTTTATAACCATTCCTTTCTTGAGGCACAAAACGTCATGAAAGAGTTTCTTTCAGACTTACCCTCCATTTTTATTAATGACCGTGTCCGGTGCTTGGTACGGAAATACTGCGTTGGTGGTCCGGGTAACATACTCCACCATAGATTTATGCCAGCAGGGGTACGCAAACCTTGATTTCCTTGCGCGGCTGATCAACAATTCTTGCGGAAACCACTTTTATTCTTGCGGAGTACAAATCGCTCAGGCAGCTGTCTGTCACAATATC
>JALHFC010000270.1 GCA_022839445.1 Pelotomaculum sp. | reverse complement strand
ACCTTGCAATATACCGAGCGACAAAGGAAGGGGGCTGAAACGGAAATAGCGGGAATCATAAAACGGCGTTTCACTGGGGGTTAGAATAACAGCGATCTTATGGCTCACCTTACCATACCTCCGGACACTGGCATTCATTTTTAAATACGTAATTATAGGTGTTCCATTACACCACTTCCAGAAATATATTGCCTTACATCATAGGCGCTACTTAAGGTCTGGTTGCCGCTTTCACCGGCCGGAATCAGGTTGCTGTCCGTTGCTATATCATCGGCCTGGCTGCTATTGACTTTAAGTCTCTACTGTTAGCGTAATGTCGACATTATTGCCGACACTGAGATCACTGTTGGTGTTGACTGCAGTTCCAAGCCCTGCGGCTGTGACGGTTGCCCCGGCTTAATCAGTATCAATACTCGTTTGCAACAGTCCCAATCTTCTGATAAAAGTATTTAATTTGTTCCGAAATTTAACTATTAAATACCATCAAAGTAAAATATTGCACCAGTAAACATGGTGTAAATTCGACAAAATTAATTTTTTCCTGCTATGAAACAATTTTTTTGGAAATACACCTAACCTTTCATAAAATAACTTTTTAATATTATAAAAGCTCTGCCGTGAAATAGTGATTGAGTGGCCTGTATAAATAATATATAATAGTTGAGTAATTCCATTGAAAGGCGCAGGTATTAAATGAAATATCGCAAGGCAAAAATAACGGACGTCGAGCCGATTCACGCGTTGATCACCAATTACGCCAATAAAGGGCTGATGCTCGCCCGGCCCCGCACTCTGCTTTACGAAAGCCTCCGCGAGTTTACCATAGCCGAGGACCGGGACCGGGTAGTGGGCGCCGGTTCGTTACACATAATATGGGAAGACCTTGCCGAAATCAGGGCGCTGGCCGTGGCGCCGGACTACGCCGGCAAAGGTATTGGCCGGGGCCTTGTCGACAGGTTTATCAATGAAGCGCGCGAACTGATCATACCCCGCGTCTTTGCCCTGACCTACCAGCAAAAGTTTTTTGAAAAATGTGGTTTTAAAATAGTGGCAAAAGAGTCGCTGCCCCAGAAAGTGTGGAAAGAATGCGTCAACTGCCCGAAATTCCCCAACTGCGAGGAAATCGCCATGATTATTGATATTTGAAACGGTCATGTGTATTGTTTCCGCATAATAAAACGACCGCCCTTTAAAACGACCGCCCTTCTTTGGGAGGTCGCAAGATCACCGGCGTTATCTTATTTTATCTGGTTTTCCAGAACCTTGTAGGCTTTTTCCAGCGCCTCGTTCAGACGGGACGGGTCTTTGCCGCCGGCCTGGGCCATATCGGGGCGACCCCCGCCGCCGCCGCCTACTACGGCGGCTATCTCTTTTATTAGTTTTCCGGCGTGGATGCCGCTCTTTACTAAGTCCTTGGCAACGGCGGCCACCAGGTTTACTTTGTCCCCGGCGACGCTGCCCAGCACAATCACGCTTGGACCAAGCCTGTCCCTCAAAAGGTCCATCATACCCCGCAGGCTATCCATATCCGGCGCCGCCACCTGCCCGGCCAGCACCTTTACTCCCTTTACTTCTTTAGCGCGATCAATCAGGTCCTGCACCTGGTACCTGGCCAGCCTG
>JALHFC010000057.1 GCA_022839445.1 Pelotomaculum sp. | reverse complement strand
GGCGCCGTACGCTTCCAGCGCCCACACTTCCATTTCCCCAAAGCGCTGCCCGCCGAACTGGGCCTTTCCTCCCAAAGGCTGTTGCGTTACCAGGGAATATGGCCCGGTTGACCGGGCGTGGATCTTATCGTCTACTAGGTGGGCAAGTTTTAGCATATACACATAACCGACTGTTATTGGGTTATCAAATGCTTCCCCAGTACGGCCGTCATATAGGGTCATTTTACCGTTTCTGGCATAGAAAAGTTTTTTTAGGGCCTGCAGGATGTCTTTTTTAGACATACCTACGGATTCCAGGAGTCTAATGGTTTTTTTGGGAAGGCCGGTCTTTTCGATAGCCATGCCCAGCTCGTCTTCCGAAGAATCTGTTTGCTCCAGTCCCCTGGTAATGACTTCCCTCGGGACATTCTTTTCCATGTTGGCTATCGGGCCGATGATATCGTCCTCAGTCAGTCCCGCCTTTTCCATGGCCGCCCGGAGACCACTTTCCACCAGGGCAGCCTCTTTCAAGGCGTCAAAGATGCTTTCTTCTAAAGCCCCGTTAAAAACCGGGGAGGAAACATAATATCCCATAGTCCTGGCCGCCCACCCCAGGTGAGATTCAGGTTCATCCGGGAAGGAACACCCAGGGGGTTTAGCACTATTTCAATGGGCGTGCCATCCGGCAGGAAAGGCATGTCTTCTTCCGGTAAAATCCGGGCGATAACACCCTTGTTCCCATGCCGGCCCGCCATTTTATCCCCTTCAGAAATTTTGCGCTTTTGAGCTATATAAGCCCTTACAAGTTGATTTACACCGGGAGGCAATTCATCGCCGATGTCACGGGAAAATACCTTCACGTCCACTATTTTTCCGGCCTCACCGTGAGGCACCCGTAAGGAAGTATCCCGCACTTCACGAGCCTTCTCACCAAATATAGCCCGCAAAAGACGCTCTTCCGCAGTCAACTCGGTTTCACCTTTCGGAGTTACTTTTCCTACCAGGATATCCCCGGGGCGCACTTCCGCCCCCGTCCTGATAATCCCCCGCTCATCAAGGTCCTTTAGTATCTCCTCACCGACGTTTGGAATATCTCTGGTAATTTCCTCCGGGCCGAGCTTGGTGTCGCGCGCGTCACACTCATACTCCTCTATATGAATTGAAGTAAAATAGTCTTCTTTAACAGTCTTTTCACTAACCAGGATAGCATCCTCATAGTTATAACCCTCCCAAGGCATAAAAGCCACTAGGATATTCCGGCCCAGGGCCAGTTCGCCCCTATCGGTGGAAGGACCGTCGGCTATGACCTGACCGGCCTCAATACGGTCGTTTTCCCCGACAATGGGTTTCTGGTTGATGCAGGTACCCTGGTTGGAGCGGGTAAATTTTAAAAGCCGGCGCCGTTCAATGTTCCCGTCATCTTCCCTGATCACAATTTCGTTGGCTGTTACCTTTTCTACCGTTCCCGGTTTTTTAGCGATAACTACCGCCCCGGAATCACGGGCAGCCTTGTATTCGACGCCTGTACCTACCAGTGGCGCCCTGGCTTTTAATAAAGGAACAGCCTGGCGCTGCATGTTTGCCCCCATTAGCGCCCGGTTGGCGTCGTCGTGCTCAAGAAAAGGTATCAGCGCCGTAGCAATGCTAAACACCTGCTTGGGAGAAACGTCCATATAGTCAACTTGTTCAGCCGGCACAACAACAATTTCCGGGGACCGGGCATTGACCCGGGGCTCGGCAAAACAACCGTCCTCGTCTAAAGGCGCGTTGGCCTGTGCGATGACAATACCTTCCTCCTCATCGGCTGTAAGATAGACGATTTCATCGGTAACCCGTTTATTTTCCTTATCTACCTTGCGGTAGGGTGTTTCAATAAAACCAAAACTGTTAATCCGGGCATACGTGCTCAAAGAACCGATCAACCCGATATTGGGACCTTCAGGGGTCTCAATAGGACACATCCTGCCGTAGTGGGAATGGTGGACGTCCCGCACCTCGAAACCGGCTCTTTCACGGGAAAGACCGCCCGGTCCCAGGGCCGACAGGCGCCTTTTGTGTGTAAGCTCCGCCAGCGGGTTAGTCTGATCCATAAACTGAGAAAGCTGACTGGAACCAAAAAACTCCTTAATAGAGGCTACAACGGGACGAATATTGATCAACACCTGCGGTGTGATCACGTCCACATCCTGGATGGTCATCCTCTCCCGGACAACCCGCTCCATCCTGGAAAGCCCTATCCTGAACTGATTTTGCAACAATTCACCCACGGAGCGCAACCTGCGGTTGCCCAGGTGATCAATATCATCTACGGTCCCCTCGCCTCTAATCAGGCCAAGTAGATATCTTATGGTTTCAATGATATCTTCCCTGTTCAACTCCCTGACAAAATCTCTCTTTTTTGTACCGGCGTTATGCTGAGTGTTTTCATCAGACGCCGGCGCCGTGCCGGTTTCGGTCATAACCGTTTCCACGCCGGTGGATTCGCCGTTACGGTAGAGCACCCCGTGCTTTAATTTCTTTTGTATTTTATAGCGACCAACATTGGCTAGATCATATCGCTTGGAGTCAAAAAAGAGCGCTTCTAAAAGTGAGCGGGCGCTTTCCACTGTGGGCGGCTCTCCCGGCCTTAAACGCTTATAGATTTCAACCAACGCTTCCTCCTCGGAGGTAGTGTTGTCCCGGCTCAAAGTTTCCAGAATATTTTTATCTTCATTGAAAAGTTCCGTGACCATAGCATTGGAACCATAGCCCAGGGCCCGGACCAATACCGTAGCAGGGATCTTCCTGGTACGGTCAATCCGGACAAAAATGTGGTCGTTGACGTCAGTTTCAAATTCCAACCAGGCGCCCCTGTTAGGAATAATCGTGGCTGTAAAAAGCCTTTTGCCGCTGGTGTCGATGGCGTCGCCAAAATAAACGCCCGGGGAGCGCACCAACTGGCTGACGATAACCCTCTCCGCTCCATTGATAATAAAAGTGCCCTTTTCAGTCATCAAGGGGAATTCCCCCATAAAGACTTCCTGTTCTTTGACCTCACCGGTTTCTTTATTGATCAGGCGCACCTTTACCCGCAGGGACGAGGAATAAGTGAAGTCCCTTTCCTTGCACTCTTCCACGGAATATTTGTTTTCCCCAAGGGTGTAATCCAGGAATTCCAAAACAAGATTACCGGTAAAGTCCAGTATTGGGGAAACATCCTCAAAGACCTCCCGCAAACCCTCTTTCAAAAACCACTCGTAAGAATTGCGCTGGATCTCAATAAGGTTAGGTAGTTCCAATACTTCCCTCAGCTTGCCAAAATTATACCGGACCCTGGACCCCACCTTTTCAGGATAAGCCATCTAGGCATCACACCCCTAACAGAAATAAAATAAAGAATGTCAAACAAGGGAAAAGCAAGGTCTGTTTTTTCCTTACAATACCTCGCTTTTAGTGAAATTGTGACTATCTAAAATATTATTGCCTTTTAATATATACATATACATATAATACCATGAATAAATTAAGAAGACACTACCCCACAATGACATTTATAAATTTTAATAAACAAACTCATTGCCACTGCTTTGCTTGATGGTTATCCTCTGGCGGTTGGTATCTACATTGACCACCGTGCCTTCCACGGTAATATTTCTATCGTTGGTCACCTTGATACTCTCCACTTCTTGTTTCTTAATTTCCAATTCCACTTCGCTACCGATGACAATCTGGTTTAGATCAATCCGGGCGCCATCCCTGGTAAAAGTTGCATACCTTGCGATATCATAGCTGGTTACTCGATCGTATTTATTTTCTATTGCCAGCCACTGGGGTTTAGAGGTGTCGAGCCTCGTAATTGTGCCGGCGATTATCGACCTGTCTTCTTTGATCACTTCAATGTAAGTCACGCGGTCCTTGCTGTCCAATTCCAGCCTGACCCGGTCCCCCCTGTATAGATCATAAAAGTTAACCTGGGCGCCGTCCCACCGCACCGTTACGTTATCAATAACCGTAAACTTCTTTCTGTCCCCTTTATCATTAAGGATGGTTATACTATAAGATCCGCTGATGACAATATCCGAGATTTCCCCTTCGAGATCGTTGGATTTACCCTCGTTAATTACTTCAATATAAGTTACACGATCCCGTCCGTCCAACTCCAACTTGACCCGGTCCCCCCTGTACAGGTCGTCGAAATACAGACGGGCGCCGTCCCGCCGCACTGTTACGTTATCCGACACCGTGTACGTCTTTCTGTCTCCTTTATCGCTGCGGATGGTTATACCGTACGGATCGCCGGTGTCAATATCCGAGATTTCCCCTTCGAGATCTTTGGATTTACCCTCGTCAATTACTTCAATATAAACTACACGGTCCCTGCCGTCTAACTCCAACCTAACCTGATCCCCCCTGTACAAGTCGTCAAAATACAGGCGGGCGCCGTCCCACCGCACTGTCACGCCACCAATCACCGTGTACTGCTTCTTGTCCCCTTTACCATTGCGAATGGTTATGCTAAATGGGCTGCTGGTGGTGATATCCGTGATTTCCCCTTCAAGATCGTCAGATGTGCTCTCGTCAATTATTTCAATATAATTTACCCGGCCCCTGCCGTCCAACTCCAGCTTAACCCGGTCCCCCCTGTACAGGTCGTCAAAATAGAGGCGGGAACCACCCCACCGGACTGTTACATCATCAACAACCGTGTACCTTATTTTGTCTCCTTTGCTGTTACGGATAGTTATACTGTATGGGTCGCTGGTAACAATATCCGTGATTTCCCCTTCCAAACTGCCGGCGCTAAGATCAAGGGAGTCAATTAAATCTATTTCCGTAATCGCGTTGTCAACAACAATGATTTTAATATAGTCACCGATAGATAAATAAGAAATGTCTATTGGGCTACCCGAGCGGGTAATTCTGACTCCTTGGGCAACATAACGGGTTCGTTCCGTACCGTCAATATCCGTGAGCGCCAACCAGTAATCACCGCCGATTGAAAACAATGATTTTATTGCGCCTTTATGCTCGTCGGCAGCTATCGCCTGCTTTGCTTTAATAAAGGTAACGCTATCATTATCATCGAGCACAAGCGTGACCTCATCGCCGGCGGCAAGATCCAAAAGCGCCGTTCGCATTCCATTGCTGTAAACTTCACAACCGGAGTCTATTAGTTTATTGAGAATACCATAGTCACCAACCCGCATTGCCAGGAATAAGCCGGATGGATCAATGGACGCAAGGGTTCCGTTATAACGGCGGTTGGGGTAGGGATCGGCAAAGCCTTTATCCATAAGGCGGGTTAAAAGGACCGCCATCTGTGCCCGGTTAATATTATCGTTAGGCCCAAAAACATTGCCGGGAAGCCCTTCCATGATATTGTTTTTTACCATTGCGGCAACGCACTCCCGGTAATCTGCGGGTATTTGGCCGGCGTCGTCAAAGGTAAGGGAACCGCCACCCGCTTCGAGGTCAAGGGCATGGTATAACAGCGCCGCCACTTCCAACCTGGTCGCCGGTTGGGATACCAGAAACCTGTCCAGGGAGTGCTTGTCCAGCATACCGCGCTCAACACCCATGATAATATAGCCCCGGCCCCAAGTCAGATCCGGTGGCGTGTTGTAATCAACATACGCATTTTCCTTTTCCTTTGCCCTTTCCTCCAGCCCCATCACACGGATTAGCATGGTCACTGCTTCTACCCTGGTTACGTTGTTGTAAGGCCTGAAATACCCGTCCGGATACCCGGTGATAATCCCGCCGGCGCACATTTCTACTATAGCTTGTTCAGCCCATGTCGCCTCCTGGATATCCACCAACTGGTTACCTGCCGCCACCGATGGCGAAACCGTAACCGCAGTGATCACAACCAGCAACATCATAAGTAAAGGACATAACAATTTTTTCTTAAACATAAAAATTATCCCCCCTCTACCTAATTAGACTCCCGTTGCCGGCAAAAAGTTCAAATATTCTACTAACCAATACAAATTCACCTCCGGCAATGCCGGACGCCGGCAAAAAGGACCGGCCGCTTATCAACAGCGACCGGTCCTCTAAAGATAAACAAAGGGACGGAGTTGTTACCACACAAAATTATCTTATTTAATTTCTACCGAGGCGCCTACATCGGTAAGCTTGGTCTTAATAGCTTCGGCCTCTTCCTTGGATATTTTTTCTTTAACCGGTTTGGGCGCGTTATCTACCAGATCTTTAGCTTCTTTTAGGCCCAATGCAGTGATTTCACGCACTACCTTGATCACATTTACTTTCTTTTCGCCAATCGCGGTGAGGATGACATCAAATTCCGTCTGCTCCTCTTCTTCCTGTACGGCAACCGGCGACGCCCCGCCGGGAACGGCGGCAACGGCCATGGGAGCGGCAGCGCTTACGCCGAACTCCTCTTCAAATGCCTTGACCAGTTCAGATAGCTCCAAAACGGTCATTCCTTTAACAGCTTCAAGGATTTCTTGAACTTTAGACATAACTATAAAACCTACCTTTCAAAATTAAATTTAATCCGGCTTTATGCTTCACCGGCGCGTTGCTTGCGAACCGCCTCCAGGGCATAAACAAAACTACGCAATGTGCCTTGCAACACACTTGCAAAACCATACAGAGGCGCCTGCATTCCACCGAGGACTCGGGCCAGCAGCACTTCCCGTGAAGGTAATTCAGCCAGCCGTTTTACCCCCGTTGCGTCGATTACGTTGCCGTCTAGCAGCGCTCCCTTTATCTCCATCTTTTTAAACTCACGGATAAACTCGTAAAGCACTTTGGCCGGCGCAACCGGATCCGTCCCAAAAGCGATTGCCGTCTGTCCCTCTAAATAAGGAGCAAGTCCTTCAAAACCAACCCGTTCGGCGGCCAATCCGGTAAGCGTATTTTTTGCTACTTTAAACTCGCAACCCGCCTCGCGCAACCGCCGGCGCAACTTCGTGACCTCGGTAACACTAAGCCCCCGGTAATCGGTAAACACAGCGACATTGGAACCTTTAAACTTTTCATGGAGCTCCTCTATAATAACTTCTTTTGCAGATCTGCTTATAGGCATTTTTTTAAAAACACCTCCCTTCTAAAACGGCGGATAATAGCCCGACAGTTACAACTACTACAACTAAATCAAAAGGACCTCCGCAGACACGCGCAGAGGTCCCGGCGTTTTAAAACGCAAGGATTAACCCTGGCCTAGGTTGGCGGCGTTTTCACCATTATGCATAGCACCAACTGTCTACGGCTCGGACAAAAAAGAACCCGTGATTATTTTAAGCTGTCACTTTCTGGGTATTAACCTTGATTCCGGGACCCATTGTTGAGGAAACAGATATCCCTTTCAGATACTGACCTTTGGCAACGGCAGGCTTTGCCCGGATCAGAACGTCGATTAAAGTGCGCAGGTTTTCCAGCAATTTATCCGTGCTGAAGGAAACCTTACCGATGGGAGCGTGGATATTGCCGGCTTTGTCTACCCGGTATTCAATCTTGCCGGCCTTCACTTCCTGCACCGCCCTGGTTACATCAAAAGTAACCGTGCCGGTTTTAGGGTTAGGCATCAGACCACGGGGACCCAAAATCCTGCCCAGTTTACCGACTACACTCATCATATCCGGGGTCGCAATGGCTACGTCAAACCCGAGCCAGCCTTCCTGCTGTATTTTGGCTGCCATATCCTCGGCGCCAACAAAATCAGCGCCCGCATCAGAAGCTTCCTTTACCTTGTCACCTTTGGCAAAAACAAGGACCGTGCGGGTTTTACCCGTGCCATGCGGCAATACCACGGCGCCACGCACCTGCTGGTCGGCATGCCGCGGGTCCACACCCAACCTTACAGCCACTTCTACAGTTTCGTCAAATTTACCCGAGGCTATTTTTTTTAGCAACTCAAGAGCATCAACCGGATCATAATGTGTATCCCGATCGATCTGCTTGGCGGCATCAGTATATTTTTTACCCTGTTTAGACATACATTCAAACCTCCTTGTGGTATTAACGGAAATTTCCTCCCACTAAATAATAACCAGCAACAGAAAACGTTCGCGATTCGGGGACATTCCTCCCAATCAGGGACATTCCTCCCAATCAGGGACATTCCTCCCAATCAGGGACATTCCTCCGATCGGGGACATTCCTCCGAAGGAGGTGTGTCCCCATTCCTTAGCTCCCCATTCCTTAGCTCCCCATTCCTTAGCTCCCCATTCATTTTATTTTTCAACTTCAATGCCCATACTGCGGGCCGTGCCTTCTACCATCCGCATGGCAGCATCAATAGTAACCGCGTTTAAATCCGACATTTTTAGCTCGGCTATTTCCTGCACTTTGGAGCGGGGAAGCTTTGCTACCTTTTTTAAATTTGGTTCGCCGGATGCTTTTTCCAAACCGGCGGCTTTTTTGAGTAACACCGCCGCAGGCGGCGTTTTAGTTATAAATGTAAAAGAGCGGTCTTCGTAAACAGTAATCTCAACAGGAATAATCAGGCCGGCCTGAGCCGCTGTTCGCTCATTGTAATCTTTAACAAAAGCCATAATATTGACACCATGCTGCCCTAGCGCCGGGCCCACCGGCGGCGCCGGGGTGGCCTTACCTGCGGGTACCTGCAGCTTAATTATGGCCGATACTCTTTTTGCCAATCGATATACACCTCCAATCACACCTCAAGATACTTTTTCAACTTGAAAAAAATCCAATTCGACGGGAGTTTCCCGGCCAAACATGGAAATTATCACTTTAACCTTGCCTTTTTCCAAGTTTATCTCTTCAATCTTCCCGATAAAATTCTCGAACGGGCCGGCAACGACACGCACACTTTCACCAACAGAAAAATCAACCCGCGCTCGCGGCTCGTCCACACCCATCTGCCTGATAATCTGCTTGGCCTCGTCGTCATTTAAGGGAATTGGCTTGGAGCCCGAGCCCACGAAACCCGTCACACCGGGTGTGTTGCGGACTACATACCAGGAATCATCAGTCATAACCATTTCGACCATGACATAACCTGGAAAAATCTTGCGTTTGGTTATTTTTTTCTTTCCGTCCTTGATTTCAATCTCGTCTTCCATCGGCACAAGAATACGGAAGATCTTCTCTTCCATATTCATCGATTCTATGCGCTTCTCAAGGTTAGCTTTGACCTTGTTTTCATAACCCGAATAGGTATGCACAACATACCAGTCTTTTTCCATAAAATACAAGGGACCCCCTTTGGCAAGCCAGGTCCCCCACCCCCTTAAGGAATTCTATCTTTGAAGAATACGCTTGAGGATAAAGCTAAGGGCCGAGTCAAAGAGCCAGATCATAACCCCTACCGCTACCACCGCCACCAATACCACCGCGGTATAAATTATTATCTCCCGGCGGGTAGGCCAGTGGACCTTTTTAAGCTCGTTAAGCGCCCCACGGATAAACTTCCGGGCTTGCTCTATATAATTTACTTTTTCTTTTTTAACGACTGAATCTTTTTTTGCTATACTTATTTTATCTTTGATTAGGGCCAGACCCTTTTTATCACCCTTTGCTGCGTCCTTTTTGTCCTTTTTGGCCGCATCCTTTTTATCCTTAACTAGGGCCAGATTTTTAACCGGCGCCTTTCTCGATCCCGTTTCTTTTTTCCCCAATTCTCTTTTTTCCAATTCTTTTTTATTACCACTATTACGTTTCCTCGTAAGAGCCATAAAAACGCCACATCCTTAAAACTTTTCTCTTAAAATACGACACGGCTTGATCTATCCAAACAGAATGCAGCATACCCAATCTTTTGACAGGGGATGACCGGCTACCTGGTTTCCTTGTGTAAAGTGTGAGCCTGGCAAAACCTGCAGTATTTTTTCATTTCAATTCTGCTAGGATCATTTTTCTTGTTTTTCTCGGTAGTATAGTTTCTCCTTTTACATTCGGTACAGGCCAAAGTAACACCTACCCTCACCGCGTGACACCTCCCCTAAAGCCAAAAAAAAATTTACCTGCCGTTTTTGAAAATTTACCTTACAAATTTATCACAATTAAATGGGGATGTCAATAGTTTCACTTGGGAGAGGGGATTTAACACAATTAAATGGTGGTGTCAATAATTTCACTCGGGAGAGGGGTCCATACACCACCCCTCTCCCCCCACCCGCAAACTGTAACGCTACAAAACTAGACCCGTCGCATATTGGAAACATTCCATATATTAGGTACATTCCATTATTGGGGACATTCCTCCGAAGGAGGTGTGTCCCCATTCCTTCAAGCCTCCCTGATCCCTGTCACAACACCGGCGCCCACAGTGCGGCCGCCTTCACGTATGGCAAAGCGCAAGCCTTCTTCTATGGCTATGGGGGTAATCAGGTC
>JALHFC010000269.1 GCA_022839445.1 Pelotomaculum sp. | reverse complement strand
GGCAATATAACTATTTTGATTCTTGTCCACGGCAATACCATAAGGAGTAATATATTGGTCACCATTTCCCTGAGTAGCCCATTTAAAATCATAAAGCTCTTGAGCAGAAACACGCTCTAAACCTGGCAAAATCAAAACAAAAATCATTGTTAAAAAAATTACTGAACTAAACCAACTTTTCTTAGCAAATTTCATCTTATTTTTAAGCTCCATCCTCTAACTAATACCTCCCTCTTATTTTATCGTATTTTTTTGTCACCTTTTTGTTAGATCTTTATTTTACCATATTTTATCATGATCCGGCACCAAAACATTAGAGTTTTTGCAAAAAAAGCCGGGGGTTCCGCTTGGAATCCCCGACCGTTTTTTTATGGTATTTATCTCGTATTCATTTCCACAATGATTAATTAAATGCTGCATCTGATACTAATGCAGTACTAGCAGGATTCCGGAGGGTTGCTTTTGCTCTTACTTGTACTACCCCCGCCGCATAGGCTCCTGTAATGCCTGTCTGTGGGTTAGCTGTACATGTTGTCCAGTGTTTTTGGCATCATCGGAAATAAAGTCTAAGAGGACTTTCATTAAATCGCCATGGCAAAATCCTTATGCGGAAAGGGTTATCGGCACTTTGCGCCGTGAGTTATTGGATCACATTATCCCCATTAATGAAAGGCATTTTCACCATTTGCTACATGAATATGTCCATAAATATTACAATCCGCACCGGATACATCAAGGCCTTGATGGCCAGACGCCGATTCCAACACCCTTAAACCTACCACAGCGGCAGAGACTAAGTTAAAATCAACGCCGGTTTTGGGTGGGCTGTATCATACTTATAAAAAAGTTGCCTAATTTTTTTAGCTGCTAATTAGTTAATTAGTAACCTTCGTTTTTAGCAAAGGTTAATTTTGTGCTGCCTTTCTTTTCAATACTGAATTTTAGTTTGGTTTTTGGACCAAATTGTTGGTCCTTTTTTATGCCGCAAGGTGACAATATCTGTCTTTATATTATTATATATTGTTATATATGGAAGCTACTTTCCCCTGGATGGACTTTTTGAAGTGGACAAGTGTCTGTACTCGGTTACAACCTAGTTGTTACCGAGTTTTTTTTATCTTGCCATTGGTCACGAGTGTTTACTATACACTCTTTTATTAAGCGCTTACACTGTAACTTACATAACTTGTGTAATATAAAAAAGCTATCTCAACTTACCTTGCAGCTAACTGAGATAGCTTGTGTATTTTTTGTCGAATCTTGGAGGGGTACGACCCC
>JALHFC010000268.1 GCA_022839445.1 Pelotomaculum sp. | reverse complement strand
AGGCCGCCGGCGTGGTCAAAATGTCCGTGGGTAAGGACTACCCGCTCCACGGGCCGCTTGCCTACCCCTGTGGATATCCTCCCAATCTCATCGATAATGTAACCGTCGGCGCCGATGTCCACCAGGGTATTGACGTCCTCCAAGCGGTTCCAACTCCCCAGGATCAAGTAGGCGTTGCAGCAATAAGCTTTGCTGTTGCCCTTTAATCTGATGACTTTCATTAGCGCCCCCCAACTTTTCGGAACAACTGCGCATCGGCCGCCACCTGCTCAAACAGTCCGGCAACCTCGCGCGGCAGTTTTTGCGTCTGCTCCGTGGCAAAATAGCCGCCCGGCGCCAGCGCGCCGTGGAACATCTTCATTACTTCAACCCGCTCGGCCGGCTGAAAGTGCAGCAGCACATTCTTGCACAGCACAAGGTTATATGAACTGCCGGTTGGCTGGAGGGAAAGCAAGTCGTGCTTTTGGAAAAACACCTTGCTTCTGATAGAATCGTCTATCTTATAGTAGCCTGCTTTCTTGTTCGGATGAAAATATTTTTTGAACAACTCGCGTGGAATCCGCTTTAAATCTTCTTCCGGATATATTCCTGCGGCAATGATATTCCCAAAAAGGTTGCTGCCGTCTATATCCGTGGCGTCTATGCGTAGGTTGCGGAAAGCAAAGCGCCCCATATTTTCAGCAAACATAATGGCCAGCGAATACGGCTCCGGACCCATAGCGCATCCGGCGTCCCACACGCGCACCTTGCTGTAGCCCACCACAGATGGAATAACGTGTTTTACAATCAATTCAAGTGTATGCATATCCCGAAAAAAATAAGTAAACGCCATTAACTTTCCCAAACTCTCCTTTACGTATTTAATTCCCCACAATCAATAACATCACTCTAATCGACAAACCATCCCGATCGGAAACATTCCTTTCCATCGGAGACATTCCTCCCCATCGGAGACATTCCTTATTCCCCCGCAATCAATAGCATTACTCTAATCGGCAACCCATTCCGATCGGGAACATTCCTTCCCATCGGGGACATTCCCCCGAAGGGGGTGTGTCCCCATTCCTTATTTCCCCATTCCTATTTATCAAACATCAACTGATGAGCATTTAGCAAAATCTTCACCTGCTCGTCTACCTTGCCCATCCCTTCGATAAAGCGACTGCTCTCTCCCTTTTTCACCTTCGGCGGGGGCTCTATATCGCTTTCGGGTATGTCTAAGACTTCCGACACCCGGTCTACAATCAGACCCACTGACTGTTCATCTATGTTGATCACGACT
>JALHFC010000056.1:3693-11168 GCA_022839445.1 Pelotomaculum sp. | reverse complement strand
AGCTTTGAAAGGGATTACCCCGAGGCGGCGGTGATCAAGCTGGAACAAAACTACCGCTCCACGTCTTCAATTTTAGAAGCCGCCAACTGCATTATCAGGCATAATGAGAACCGCAAGGAAAAGCGCCTTTGGACCGCGGCCGGGCCGGGCGCACTACCGTATAGTTATATAGGCAATAACGAGCATGAAGAAGCAGATTTTGTGGCCGGCCATATTAAAAACCTGATTGGGTCCGAGAGCAGGTCTTACCGTGACTATGCCGTGCTTTACCGCACTCACGCCCAGTCCCGGGTGATTGAGGAAACGTTTGCCAGGGTAGGCATACCTTACAAGATCGTAGGCGGTTTAAGGTTTTACGACCGCAAGGAAATTAAGGATATAATGGCGTACCTGAGGCTAATTATAAACCCCAAGGATACGGTCAGCTTATCCAGGATCATCAATGTTCCAGGGCGGGGAATCGGGTCGGCGTCTTTTAGCAAGGTGGTTGATTTTGCCGGGGAGCAGGGCATAACACCGGTTGAGGCGCTGCAAAGGGCAAAGGAGATCACCGGTCTTACAGCCAAGATCAGGGCCGGATGCCTGGGGTTGGGTGCGTTGCTCCGGCATTTTACAAAAGAGTTTCCCGGTATGAGCGTTTCCGGGTACAGGCAGGAGTTAATTGAAGAAAACACGGTTGAGTCACGTACCAGGCTGGAGAACCTGGACGAATTTTTGTCCGTCACAGGCGAGTTTGACCGGCAGGCGGAGGAAACGGGGCTCAATAGCTTTCTTGAAAATATTGCTTTAATAACTGATTTGGATCACTACGAAGGGGAAACGGACCAGGTGACCCTGATGACATTGCACAGCGCCAAAGGGCTGGAATTTCCGGTGGTGTTTCTTATCGGCCTGGAAGAAGGTGTTTTTCCCCACTCCCGGTCGTTGACGGAGCCCGACGAGATGGAAGAGGAAAGAAGGCTGTGCTATGTGGGTGTAACCAGGGCCAGGGAAAGGCTATACCTTACCAACTGCCGGAAACGCTACCTGTATGGAACAGAGCGTTACAACAAGCCTTCCCGCTTTCTTGAGGAGATCCCGCCCCACCTTGTGGACAGCGCGGATAAAAAAAGCCGCTTCAAGGTGGTATTAAAAGAAGCAGGCACGGGCCCAGTTGCAGAGCGGTTTATTCTCGGGGACAAGGTCAGTCACCGCAAGTGGGGCCCGGGTGTTATTGTGGGCGTGCAGGGCGAGGGCGAGAAGGCAGAGTACAAGGTCGCCTTTCCGGGCCAGGGGATCAAGGTCCTGCTGGCAAAATACGCGCCGCTGGTCAAAGAAGGATATCACGCCGGGGATAGTTAGCGCGAAAGCGCCGGTGGCCATTTCCATCTGTTTTCCTGTAGCGGGCACTGTCATGGTCGTGGCGGTCCTTGCCAGGTAAGCCTGATGCCATGCAAGGGGGAGCGGTGGGGGGCGTCCATGTACCATGTTTTCCGGACGACATAGAGTGGCAACAACTCCGTCATCTTGTCACTATTATAGGGTGTCAACAACCACGTCCCCTAGTCAGTCTTGGCGTTGTTTTGGCAATACTATTGTTAGCGGGTTCCTGGAGGGATTATGGAGCGTCTCCTGATTGTGGCCGCGCTGACGGCGGTCATTCATTTAATCAATACCCTTGTTAACGCGGTGCGTATATCGGGTGTCCGTACCCGGCGGCTGGCGACTGCTTTTTCGCTCTACAACGTAATATTTCTTTTCGCCAGCACTGCCAACAGCATCCAGGGATTTTTGCTTGCCTCCATTATGGAAAAAGTTATCGAGGCCGGGCAGTTGCAGTCGGGAGTCAGGATCCCGGACGACCAGCTGATATTTGATCCAGGGTACCAGGTATTGCTGGTGTCGCTCGACAAAGACATCAGGATGGTAATTGTCGCGGCTACTGTAGGGACTTTAATCGGGGCGGTTTTGATTCCGGCTTTTGTAAATATCTTCAACCGAGCCATCCTGTTGTTTGATGAAATTGGTTCGGTGCCCCGGCTGATTGGTTTAGTAATGTTTTCGCCGCGCAGGTTTTTCAAACTAACCGGTCAGATTTATTTACCCCATAAAAGCTCTTTTAAAGCTGCGACTGCCCGTAAAATGGCCATCCCCAAGACTTTTTTGGTTTTAAACCTGATTGTGACCGGCATTTATACGACGGGGATCCTTTCCACTATTTATGCCGCGGCCCTGTTCCCCAGTTTCCGCCTTGTCGCCGCTACCTTATCGGCTGTGGTAAACGGCATCGCTACTATCCTGGCGGCGACGGTCGTGGAGCCGACATCTGCCGCCATTACCGACCAGGCTATACGGGGGGAGCGCAGTGAAGACGATGTCAAGCAAATGGCCTTTTATCTAACTGTTACGCGGCTGTTGGGCACGGTTTTCGCCCAGTTGATATTCGTGCCGTCCGCCCTTTTTGTTAAGTTTGTGGCGACGCTGCTGGCCTAATGAAGGCGCCTGGGCAAAACAGCTGCCGCGGTTAAACGGCTTAAAAAAGACTTAAGAGAAAGAAACCAGGTGATATGTTTGGACCTTGACTTTGAAAAAGCAAAAAAGCGGGCCGGGTCTTTGTGTGAAGAAATAGAAGCCCACAACTACCGTTATTATGTGCTGGACGACCCGGTCGTTTCAGACGCTCATTATGACCGGTTGATGCGGGAACTGGAGCGACTGGAAGAGCAGTTTCCCGCTCTGATTACCCCCTACTCGCCCACGCAGAGGGTGGGAGGGCGGCCCAGGGAAGGCTTTGTCACCATTTCCCACCTCACCCTAATGCAGAGCCTTGCCAACGCGTTTGAAGAGGGAGAGCTGCGCGATTTTGACCGCCGTGTGCGCCAGGCGTTGCCCGGCGAAGATGTTTGCTATGTGGTAGAGCCAAAGATAGACGGTCTTGCCGTTTCCCTTTATTACGAGAATGGTGTTTTAGCTAGAGGGGCTACGCGGGGTGACGGCGAGACCGGGGAAGACATCAGTGAAAATTTAAGGACAATCAGGAGCGTTCCCCTGCGTTTGCGCAAGGCCGTGCCCGCGCTGGAAGTCAGGGGGGAGGCCTACATGCCCAAAGATTCCTTTGCACGGTTAAATGAAGCCAGGGAGGCGGCAGGCGAGCCACTCTTTGCCAACCCGCGCAACGCCGCTGCGGGGACCCTACGCCAGCTTGACCCGTCAATCACCGCGTCACGGCGGCTGGGCCTTTTTGTATACGGCATCGGCTTTCATGACGGGGTTGCCCCGGTGGAGCAATCGGCAGCGCTGGAATTATTAAAGGAGTTGGGATTTAAGGTCAACCCCGCATACCGGACCTTTGACTCTATGGACGCTGTGGTACAGTTTTGTGAACGGTGGCGGTCCGGCCGTTTTGATCTTCCCTACGAGGTGGACGGGCTAGTAATTAAGGTCAATTCCTTGGCCCAGCAGGAGCGGCTGGGGGCTACCACGAAGAGCCCGCGCTGGGCTATCGCTTACAAATTTCCCCCGGAGCAGGCGGTTAGCACGGTAAAAAACATTTTTGTCCGGGTGGGGCGCACCGGTGTGCTGACACCCAGCGCCGAGCTGGAGCCGGTGCGCTTGGCCGGCACTACCGTGAGCAGGGCTACCCTACATAACGAGGATATCATCAGGGAAAGAGACATCCGCATCGGGGATAAAGTGCTGGTCCAGAAGGCGGGGGATATAATTCCCGAAGTGGTGGCCGTTTTGCCGGAGCGCAGGACCGGCGAGGAAATGATCTGGTCGATGCCGGCCCGTTGTCCTTCCTGCGGCTCAAATGTGGTGCGGGAGGAGGGGGAGTCTGCCTCACGCTGCACGGGGATGGCTTGCCCGGCCAGGCTCTGGGAGGGCTTGATCCATTTTGTTTCCCGCAACGCTATGGACATCACCGGCCTGGGGCCGGCGGTGATCGGGCAGCTGCTGGCAGCCGGGTTGGTGCACGATCCGGCTGATTTATACGGGCTACGCTATGAGGATCTGGAGCCATTAGAGCGCCTGGGCCCCAAATCTGCTAAGAATTTGCTGAAGGCTATTGAGGCAAGTAAAGGGAACTCGCTGGCCAGGGTGATTTTTGCCCTGGGCATCCGTCATGTCGGGGAGCGGGCGGCAAAGATCCTGGCCGGGCGTTTCAACTCGCTGGAGGATCTGCTGGTCGCCGGGGAGGAGGAATTGATCTCCATTCCTGAAATCGGCCCCAAGATCGCGTCCAGTATCATTACTTTCTTTGCGGAAAGGCAAAACCTGCAGGTTATTGACAAGCTGGTGAGGGCTGGTGTCAATACCCATGCCGGAAAAGAGGATTGCGGGGGCCGCGGGATACTTACCGGAAAGATATTTGTGCTAACCGGCGCTTTGGAAAGCTTTAGCCGCCAGGAAGCCAAAAGGCTGGTGGAAAGCCTGGGGGGGAAGGTGGCCTCCAGCGTTAGCCGGAGCACCGATTATGTCGTGGCCGGCGAGAAACCAGGCTCAAAATACGAGAAGGCCGTTTCCTTGGGAGTTAAAATTATTGATGAAAACGAGTTCAAGGAGATGACAGGGGCGGTTTGACAAAGACAGGCCGGCGGGAAATGCCAGGCGCCGCCTCGTAGGGGCGCGGCATGACCGGGTGGGTGTAGATGTGTTGCGAAATATTAGCCTACAATTTGCATAAAGGAAAAATTGAACTGCGGCGCCTTTGTTTTTACGGCGCATATCTTTCAAACTCACTTAAAGTAATGATATAATGTTGGGGGTTTTATACAAAAAGTAACACCCCGGTACAAAGATTTTACAATTGCTGGCCAGGAAGAAGGTGTTAATTGTTGATTTCCCATAAAGACGTCGAAAACGTCGCACTTCTAAGTCGCTTGGAATTGACCGTCGCGGAGAAGGAGATTTATACCAGGCAGCTTGGGGACATCTTAAAGCATTTTAAAACCCTGGGGCTTGTTGATACAGAAAACGTGCCGCCGATGGTCCAGGTGCTACCCTTAAAAAACGTTTTTCGCGAGGACTGGGTGGGGCAGCATATGTCACGGGAGGACGCGCTGTCCAATTGCCCTGATCCGGAGGAAGGTTACTTTAAAGTTCCCAGGATCATTTAGGAAAAGGGGACTTATGACATTTGAAAGGCAGGCGAAACCAGTTGTCGCTTTTTCGTCTAACGGCCCACGAACTGCATGATCTTCTAGTGAAAAAGGAAATATCCGCCCAGGAATTGAGTGAATCTATTTTTAGTAGAATAGGATCAGTTGAAGACCGGATTGCGGCATATATTACCCTGACTAAGGAAAGGGCTTTTGAGTGTGCCCGGGCGGTGGACAGGCAGATCCAAAACGGGGGTGAGACTTCGCCCCTTTCCGGTATCCCCATAGCTTTAAAAGATAATATCTGCACCGGCGGTGTCCGTACCACCGCGGCGTCAAAGATGCTGGCCGATTTTATCCCGCCGTACAGCGCTACCGTTGTAAAAAAGCTCGACGCTACCGGGGCGGTCGTCACAGGCAAGACCAATATGGACGAGTTTGCTATGGGTTCTTCCACTGAGAATTCCGCTTTTTTCCCCACCAAGAATCCATGGAACCTAGAGAGGGCGCCGGGCGGGTCTAGTGGTGGTTCGGCAGCGGCGGTTGCTTCCGGGGAGGCAGTTTGCGCCCTCGGATCGGATACCGGGGGTTCCATCCGCCAACCGGCCTCGTTTTGCGGGGTAGTTGGCATGAAGCCCACATACGGAGCGGTATCCCGTTATGGTGTGATTGCCTATGCTTCTTCTTTCGATCAGGTGGGGCCTATTACAAAAGATGTCACCGACTGCGCATTAATGCTTAACGCCATTTGCGGGCACGATCCCCTGGACTCCATGTCGCTCAAGTCCGATGTTCCAGACTATACCAGTCATTTGGTAAACGGTGTGCGTGGTTTAAAGATCGGTGTGCCCGAAGAATATATGTCCACGGAGATGGACTCCGGGGTACGCGCCGCTGTTGAAAAGGCTATGGCCATGTTTGGTTCCCTGGGCGCGACGGTGGACTATGCAACGCTTCCCCACTCCAGCTACGCTCTGCCGGTGTATTACATTATCGCTCCGGCCGAGGCCAGCTCAAATATGGCCCGCTTTGACGGGGTGCGCTACGGGGCGGGGGCCGGCGATGCCGAAGATGTAATCGACTTGTTCATCAAGACCCGCAGCCGGGGCTTCGGGCCGGAGGTGAAGCGGCGGATCATGCTTGGTACCTATGCCCTTTCCGCCGGGTACTATGACGCCTATTACCTGAAGGCGCAGAAAGTGAGGACCCTGATTAAAGAGGACTTCGACCGCGCTTTTTTGAAATTTGACTTGCTCCTTTCCCCGACCACCCCTTGCACGGCTTTTCGTTTCGGTGAAAAAACAGATGACCCGTATCAAATGTACCTGACCGATGTTTACACTGCTCCGGCGAACCTCGCCGGTATCCCTGCCATCACGATCCCCTGCGGCTTTGCGGAGGGAATGCCGGTCGGGCTACAACTGATGGGCAGGCATCAAGGCGAGGCAACACTGCTCCGGGCGGCATACACATTTGAGCAGAATACGGACTATCATAAATGTTTTCCAGAGATAGGTTGAAAAAAAATATCCCTGCCAAAATCAAGATTTTAGCGGAAATACCCGGAAGAATTGAAGGAGGAGTTTTTTTGGCCCAGTACGAAACGGTTATCGGCTTGGAAGTGCATGTGGAGCTAAAAACCAGGTCTAAAATCTTCTGTGATTGTACCACCGCATTCGGCGGCGATCCTAACACCCACGTTTGCCCGGTTTGCTTGGGCTTGCCCGGTGCGCTCCCCGTACTCAACAAAAAAGTAGTTGAGTATGCCGTCCGCGCTGCCCTGGCGCTGAATTGCCGGATTGCCGGCTTCTCCAAGTTTGATCGGAAGAATTACTTTTACCCCGATATGCCCAAGAACTACCAGGTTTCACAGTTTGACCAGCCGGTCGCCCGGGACGGTTATCTTGAAATTGACACGGACGAAGGATTGAAAAGGATCAGGATCAACCGCCTGCATATCGAGGAGGATACCGGTAAACTGGTGCACCAGGGGACTATCATCACCACGCCATTTTCCCTGGTGGACTACAACCGGGCCTGTGTTCCGCTGGTTGAGATTGTTTCCGAGCCCGACCTGCGTTCACCCGAAGAAGCCCGCCAATATCTAGAAAAATTAAGGGCAATCATTCATTATACTGGCGTTTCCGATTGCAAAATGGAAGAAGGCAGCTTGCGCTGCGACGCCAATATATCCTTGCGGCCGGTGGGGAGTGACGCACTCGGTACCAAGACTGAGATAAAAAATCTCAATTCCTTTAGATCCCTGCAAAGGGCGTTGGCCTACGAAGTAGAACGCCAGGCGGAAGCCCTGGGAGAAGGCGAACGGATTATCCAGGAAACCAGGACATGGGACGAGGTGGAAGGCATCACCCTCTCCATGCGCAGCAAAGAGCAGGC
>JALHFC010000056.1:0-3677 GCA_022839445.1 Pelotomaculum sp. | reverse complement strand
CGCTATGTAAAGGATTACAGCTTGCCTGTCTACGATGCGACGTTACTTACAGCCACAAAGGAACTGGCAGACTATTTTGAGGCATGTGTCGCCGCCTACCCGGACCCGAAGACGGTGAGCAACTGGCTGATGGGCGACCTCACCAGGCTTTTGAACACAAACAACATGGAAATTACCGGGTGCAAGATCAAACCGGAGCAGTTGGTCTCCCTATTTAAGCTCATGGACAAGGGCACAATAAGCGGGAAGATCGCCAAGACGGTTTTTGAGGAAATGTTTGCTACCGGAAAAGAAGCCGGCGCAAAAGGACTAGTGCAAATCAGCGACGTTAGCGCCATCACCGCAATCATAGACGAGGTCATCGCTAAAAACCCCAAATCGGTAGAGGACTACCGGGCCGGTAAGGAACGCGCCTTGGGTTTTCTGGTGGGGCAGGTCATGAAGGCCACAAAAGGGAAGGCAAACCCCGGACTAGTAAACAAGCTGCTTAAGGAAAATATCTAAGCCAGGACAGGGACCCGGGACAAGGGGGGACAGGTCCCTTGTCCCCCCTTGTCCCTCTGACCGCTTAACCTCTCAATTAGACACTTTAACATGATAATCTGGTGATTAAACTTAAAATTCTTAATCTTTAGAAAGTAATGATATATGATATTGTTTAAATTGCAAGCAACTGGCTGACTAATAAAGTGGGGGGAAAAATATGCCGGGTACGAAGGGTGGTAGTGTAGACTCCTATATGATAGAGAAAAGGGTTTTTAACCCACCGCAGGAGTTTACGAAAAAAGCAATAGTTAACTGTATGCAGCAGCGCAACGAGATGTGGCGAAAGTCTATTGAAAATCCGGAAGAATTTTGGGCGGAGATGGCAGAGGAACATATCAGCTGGTTTAAAAAATGGGATGCCGTAGAAGAATACAGTTTTACAAATGACGTATTTATAAGGTATTTCCGGGGCGCAAAACTAAACGCCTCTTACAACTGCCTGGACCGGCACCTGAAGGGATGGCGAAAGAATAAGGCAGCCCTAATTTGGCAGGGCGAGCCCGCTGAGGAAAGCCGGACATATACATACCTTCAGCTGCACCACGAGGTGTGTAAGTTCGCTAACGTTTTAAAAAGCATGGGGGTAAAGAAAGGAGATCGCGTGACCGTTTACCTGCCCATGATCCCTGAGCTGGCGATTACTTTGCTGGCTTGCGCAAGGATCGGCGCCATTCATAGTGTGGTTTTCGGCGGGTTCAGCGCGGAATCGCTGCGGGACAGGATTATCGACGCCGATGCAAAGACAGTGGTAACATGCAACTATGGGCTACGTTCCGGCAGGCTGCTTTATAGCAAGGAAAATGTCGACAGGGCGCTGGCCGATTGTCCCGCTGTAAAAAACTGCATTGTGGTCAAGAGGGTCGACAAGGATTGCAAAATGGAAGAGGGGCGCGACTGCTGGTGGCACGAAGCGATGAAAGACGCCTCTCATGTCTGCGGGCCGGAGCAAATGGACGCGGAAGACCCGCTCTTCATCTTATATACTAGCGGCAGTACAGGCAAACCAAAGGGTGTATTGCACACTACCGGCGGGTACATGGTTTATACAACGGCAACATTCAAACATGTTTTTGACTACCGGGATGAGGATGTCTACTGGTGTACGGCCGACATCGGCTGGGTTACCGGCCATAGCTATATCATCTATGGACCGCTGGCCGCGGGGGCAACTTCTTTGATGTTTGAGGGAATTCCTAGTTATCCCAAGCCGGACAGGTTTTGGGAGCTTGTGGAAAAGTACCGGGTGAATATCTTTTATACTGCTCCCACCGCCCTGAGAGCGATGATGAGGGACGGTGACAGTTGGCCGCTGGGCCGGGATTTGAGCAGCCTGCGCCTGCTGGGTACAGTGGGCGAGCCGATCAACCCGGAAGCCTGGATGTGGTACTACAAAGTGATCGGGAAAGAAAAAGCGCCGATAGTAGATACCTGGTGGCAGACTGAAACAGGGGGAATATTAATTACACCGCTACCCGGTTGCGTCCCCCTAAAGCCGGGCGCAGCCACGTTGCCCTACTTCGGCGTGAGCGCCAAGGTAATCCGTCAAGACGGTAGTGAGGCGGGCGTGAACGAGGGAGGTTACCTGGTTATCTCAAGACCCTGGCCGGGAATAATGCGCGGCGTCTACGGCGATCCGGACCGGCTGAAAAACACCTATTTCGTACAGTATCCCGGCTATTATTTTACCGCCGACGGTGCGCGCAAAGACGAGGACGGCTATTTCTGGTTGATGGGCCGCGTGGACGACGTGATCAACATATCCGGGCACAGGCTGGGCACTGCGGAAGTGGAAAGTTCCCTGGTAGCGCATCCTAAAGTAGCCGAAGCGGCCGTCGTGGGTTACCCGCACGAAATAAAAGGTGAAGGCATCTACGCCTATGTAACATTAAAAGAGGGCATAACTGCAACAGACGAGTTGAAAAACGAACTGATCACCATCGTGCGCAAAGAAATCGGGCCGATTGCCTCGCCGGATGTAATTCACTTTACCAGCTCTCTGCCCAAAACCAGGAGCGGAAAAATCTTGCGCAGGATCCTTAGAAAAATTGCAGCCGGTGATATAGAGAGCCTGGGTGACATCACGACCCTAGCCGACCCGTCTGTGGTAAAACATCTTTTAGAAGAAAAAATAGCAAACTAAAAAAATAACCCCTTGCTGGTTAATATTGAAGTTTCATCGCCGTGGAAGTTAAACTGGCTATAATAGCAGATGCAATAAAACATTACTCACTTTTTAAAAAGCCGATGAAAGCTTGAAGCCCCCTGTTCTCAAGAGGTTTCAAGCTATTTGTTTCTTCAAGTGTTAAAGATGCGTTCGGCGTGACCTAGCGTATTGACTGCCGGGAACCTTTCTGTTAGAATTAGTGTTGTTTAAAACACAGATGCCGAAGTGGCGGAACTGGCAGACGCAGCGGACTCAAAATCCGCCGTGGTTCACCCCACGTGTGGGTTCGACTCCCACCTTCGGCACCAAGCCTGTAAATGGAACAGGGCCGGCTACCGCAATGGTAGTTGGCCCTGTTTTAGGTTGAGTTGCCCGGGTATCCTAAATTGTGCCTCCCCCTAGATCATTGGGTTCTGTGGGGGGCGGTACATGGTTTGGCGCTGTTGTTCATTGGCCTGGGGCATTCCCACACCGGTTTGGAAGCCGTACTGGGGCATGTGGGACCCCTGGAAGCCGGGTTGTTGATGTTGCTGCCGCTGGTGTTGTTCTTGCTGGTGCGTTGTTTGTTGCCTAAAGGCCATGTTTTGCACCCGCTGTAGTTCCTGGTTCCATTTATTCATATTTTGGCTGAGCTCGTTCATGTCGGCGGCTTTGGGCCGGTACCAGCCCCGGTTATGCATCTCCAGGAAAATTTCGTGTTGGATCTGGTGCTCGTCCCTCAAAATACCGGCAAAAGCTTCCATTAGTTGGCTATTGGCGGACTCGATGGTGGCCGTGTTATAACCGTTAGAAATATATTTTTCAGTAACCAGGGCATCTGTCAAGCGATCCTTTTCATCTAACACCATATTCACCTCCTAAAATTGCCTTTGCTGGGCGAAGTTTTGTGCGTTCCTCATTAAAATCTCATAGTGACTCCTGTGCCTGTCGGCAATCCTTGAGTACATCTGCTGAAGTTTAGGGTCGG
>JALHFC010000055.1:7985-13011 GCA_022839445.1 Pelotomaculum sp. | reverse complement strand
GATCGTGTTAAGGTCCTGGAAGGTTTTTTAACGCCCAAATGGCGTCCGGCGCCTAATTTCCTATGGTAACCGGGGTGTTTTTTGCCTGGTGATAAGAAAGCAATGTTTTTAGACATCGAGGCAGACAAAGGACACAAAAGAACCGTCCCCCTGTGTCGTCCCCTTGTGTCCTACTGGCGCCGGGAGATGATGGTTTCTAGCTTTAATGTCAGTGCCGCGCAGGTGGCCCCTAAGATAGACCCAGCCAGCACATCAAGTGGGTAGTGGACGCCCACGTACACCCTGGAAAAAGCCATGACGCAGGCCAGGATTAGGACGGGCAGGAACAGGGCCGGGATTTTACGCGCCAGCACCAGGCTGGAAGCGAACGCGGCGGTCGCGTGTCCTGAAGGAAAGGAATATGAGCCCGGGGGCGCCACCAATAGGTTGACCCCCGCAATTGTTTCAAAAGGCCTGGGCCGTTGGATAATCTGCTTTAATACCTCATCCCCAGCCAAATATCCGGCTACAAGCGCCGTTAACATTAATAGAGCGGCTTTTTTAGTATCCGGCCGCCCAATTACGATCAAAACCAACCCCAATCCAACCCATAAAAGTCCCCCCTGGCCGGCTTTGCTGATTGCGGGCATGATCCAGTCGAAAAAAGGGTTGTGCAAGCTGTGGTTGATTTGCATGAACAAGTTTATGTCAAAGGCTTTCAGCGCCGAAAGCGCCGAAAATATTTCGGACGGCAAAACAGCCCTACCCCCACTCGTTACGAAGAAAAGATAGACCTGGGTGGAAGCCCGTGTCCCCATATGTCTCTTTTAAAAGCCGGCGTTATTTTTAGCTGTACCCCGACCTTAAAAGAAAAAGCACTTCCCACTTGTTACCTTTTTTTACGCGCCCGCCAAAAATAAAAAATTATGGCGGCGATACCCAGGACCACCACAACATCCAGCCTGTGGAACCAGGGCTCTATGGCTTTCCAGTTTTGACCCAGCTTGAAACCTATGTAAACCAGGAGCAAGCTCCACGGCAGCGAGCCTAAAAATGTGTAGACCAGAAACCTCTTAAAATTCATGCCTGAAATACCGGCGGGAAGGGATATAAATGTCCTGATAATAGGCATGAGCCGGGTGAAAAATACGGTGGCCTCACCATACCGCTCAAACCACCTGTCGGCCATCTCCAAATGTTTTATGGAAAAGCCGAAATAGCGCCCGTACTTGATCAGGAAGGGCCGCCCCCCCCACAGGCCAAGACAGTAAGAAAGCGCCGAGCCTACGGTCCCCCCTACGGTACCGGCCATGACAACCCTGTAGAACTCCAGCCTGCCGGTAGAAGCCAGGTAACCCCCAAAAGGCAATATCACTTCACTGGGGAGGGGGATGTTGGCGCTTTCAATAGCCATACCGATCCCGACTCCCCAGTAGCCCAAAGCAGCAATAGCGTTTGTTATTGCCAGCAATATTTGCTCAATTAATTCCATTAGCATAAGCCCACCTCACAAAAACGCACCCAGCAATGTAAAACATTTGCAGGATGCAATTCATTCTATACCAGCCGGCCCGTTTAAAACAAGGCAAATTTAGGCTAAACCTTGTAAAAAAACCGGGATCGGCACGCCACAAACCACTGCATTACCTAGAACCAAAGCAATTAATTTAGAAGATAAATATATGTGGGCCGTCACCCTTTAATACTTATGCAACGCGTGTCTGTGGTTCACGCGTCAGTCCCGGGAACAAACCGGTTGCTAAATTTAATTTTTTGGTTTTTTAGTAGAATACCGGCCGTCGTAAGCCACAAGCTTGAGGGACCGGCAAAGCAACCTGAACCTGGAAGATATAGTGGAGGACGCAACCCCATACCGCCCGGCCAGTTCCTGCTGGTTTATAAATTTTTCTTTTTCCAGTCTTGTGAAAGCATAAATTACCGTGGCAGCCCAGACCGCGGTCTTGCGGATAGAAGGCTGTACTTTCGAGCAGAAATCGAACCAAAGCTTAACTGCGCCCCGCTGCTGCCTTGAACTATAGCCGAGAGCCTGCAAGCCGTCCTGAACACTGCAGGCCACCGCCACGTAATCCGGCTCAAGCCAGGAGTGGTTTTCGCCCTTTAGGTCCCCGGGTTGCGCCGAAGTAAGGCCGCCAGGCTGGCCTCCCCGCCCTTGCCTTTTGTCCTGCGCCTCGACAAGGATCTCTTGCAAATGGCTTTCTAAAAGTTTCCTGCACTCCGTTAACAAAGCCGGGGTGGTGGCAGTTATAATCATAAATCGCTGCGTCAAAATAATGTGGCCGAGCACCAGGCGCGGGGTATTTTTCATAACGCCCGCAGGCGCGACCCCCGCCTGCGTTTCATCAGGCGCATAAGGCGCGCCCAGTAAAGCGGCCGTCGCCTGCCGGAAAAATCCTGCCGCGTCTTTTAGTTCCCTGATCAGGATAAAGCGGCCGTCGCCTGCCGGAAAAATCCTGCCGCGTCTTTTAGTTCCCTGATCAGGATGAAATCATCCTGATTGTTAAGTTGCTCCAGCACTTTCTGCCAGTCCGTGACGGTCAGTATTGCCCTGCGCTCCATTTCCCTTAACGGCTGGTCCTTTTCGGGGTAGGAATCGGAAATGCCAAGGTCCATCACC
The DNA here is from genome assembly GCA_022839445.1 of Pelotomaculum sp. Classification (GTDB taxonomy): domain Bacteria; phylum Bacillota; class Desulfotomaculia; order Desulfotomaculales; family Pelotomaculaceae; genus JALHFC01. The sequence goes on along the minus strand of JALHFC010000055.1, from coordinate 10,397 downwards.
CAAGCGTTTATCACATGTGCTCGTTCCCGCAAATAGGGCGCCCAGCCACGGACCGGCTCCTCATTTTTGGCGAAATACTCCCGCCTGTCCCGGCGCAACCTATCCAACAATATCTCTTTATACCTGCCGGGCAAGGCCAGACCGCTGGTTGAAAACTCATATTCCTCACCGACTTTGAGGACCCTCATCAGCAAAACGCTCCCCGCCCCGATGTCTGCTGCCGCGCTGATATCGCGGACTTTAATCACCTTGCGGCTAAGGAGGTCCTTAATGATCAATCCTTCACCCGCTATAGCCTGAGTTACTTCATATAACGATATACTGGAGCGCGCCCATTCTTTTAAAAGGACGTCCTCCTGCTCACTTTCCGGTTCATCGCGCTCATCCCGGAATGTCTCAATGACCGTCTTGCCACCGGACAGTTTATAGTCAAAGATAAACCACTCGAAGCACCGCTCCATGGTAAAATCATCATTGCTTTCCGCCAAGCGCTGATCCAGGCAACCAAGGTATATGTCCTGTGCGCGTGCGGCGTCAAAGGAAAACTCAGGCCGATCGGCAAACATACCCAGGCCGCGACGCAAGCTCTGCCCTGCGCGCCTCCACCTGATCTGGTCCAGGGAATAGTATGCTTTTTGGACGCCGCAACACTTTTCGTAGGCCAATCCACTTCCGCACGGACACGCCTTTTTGGTTCTGGGCACCTAAACACCCCCTGCGTAAGTTGCACCGCTGCATTATTTGTTTTTACAAACTATCCTTTATTTATATCACAACTAATGTCAATTCTCAACAATGATCTTGTCCCCTTCAAACTTTATCTTCGTGGAAAATAAAGGCAAACAGGAAGCAGGGATAAACGTTTCACCGTTTTCAGACACCGGCGCCGCTAATCCGGGGATAACCTCCCCGTTTAAGGAAACACGCCCGTTCCCGGGGTAATAAACCACATCCATGCCGCTTCCAGCTATTTTTATGCTACGGTCACCCGCCCGCCAGTCCACCCGGTAACCCAGCGCCTCAAAGACAAACCTCAAAGGCAAGTAGACCGTATCCCCCCTTAGCAGCGCCCGACCTTTTTCAACAGCGCTCCCGTTTACAGTTGTCCCGGATTTATCGGCTTGAAAAATGACAGTATTTTTTTCCCGTTGGTTTAAATAACGCAGCGCCGCGACCTGCACGAGTTCGGGGGTCAAAACCTGGATGTCGGGGCTTAGACCGGCGCCGTCTATCACCCTGCCCTTGGGCGTACGGCACCTGTCCGTGGTAATTTTCAAAACCCCTCCCGAGCTGAGCCCTACCACTGCCTGCATAGTGCCTTTGCCATACGTCCGGCTACCGACCAGGACAGCGGCGCCGTGGTCCTGGAGAGCGCCGGCCAGAATTTCCGCCGAACTGGCGCTATTTTGGTTGACCAGGATAGCCACGCGCATTCCCTTGCCGGTGGGATTTCCCCCGGCGACAAACTCCTTGCGCTCGCTGTCCCGGTTGACGGCGCTCACCACCACTTGCCCTGGCTCTATAAAGTTACCACAGATTTCTACCGCCGCGTGGACAAGCCCGCCCGGGTTGTCCCGCAGGTCCAACACCAGTTTCGCCACTCCCTGCCGGCTCAGGTCCTCCAGGGCCTTCCTAAACTCGCCGCCGGTCTCCTCACCAAACGTGCTGATATAAATATAGCCGGTGTCACCGTCAAAAATTGTCCCGCTTACTGTTGGGGTATTTATTTTAGCGCGCACCAGTTCAAAATCCATATCCCCCACGCCTGCCCGCCGGATAGTAAGGCAAACCTTTGTCCCCTCCGGGCCGCGTATTTTTTGAACGATCTTTCCTAGAGGCTCCTTCGTCACATTAACCCCGTTAACTTTTATCAACAGATCGCCCGGCTTTACACCGGCTATGCCGGCCGGAGTACGATCAAACACTCCGATTACCTTTGGATAATCATTTCCAGGCTGCATGTGAATACCCACCCCGGCATAATCGCCTTCTAAAGAATCGCTGAAATCCTCAAGATGTTCCGGTGGTATATACTCTGTATAGGGATCTTTTAAAGAGTCTAGAAGCCCCCCTATAGCCCCTTCGATTAAAGCGCCGGAGCCCGGCTTGCTGACATGTAGATCAACGACACTGCTTAAGATCTCTTCAAGTGTGTCCACCTCCGGGGCCTGGTTTTTTGCGACAAGGTGACATGGCGCCGCAGTAAAAAGAATAAAAAAAAGGGACATTGCCAGCAACCGGATTATATTCTTTCGCAAATTTACCGCCAAAATTGATCACCCCAAGCATAAATACAGATAGTTTCGCCCTCAACAAGCAAAGTCCTGCAATTCTTCCGGGAAAAGGATTTTAAAACCAGGGGCAGGTATTGATGCTGGACGCGGTGAAATACTATATAAATTCACGCCGGCG
>JALHFC010000055.1:0-7974 GCA_022839445.1 Pelotomaculum sp. | reverse complement strand
TTTTATTAAGACTTGGGGTTTTGGTACTTTATTTTATGAGGCAGGTGCTAAGGTGTCATGTCTAAAAACACCATAATCATCATTGACGGCAACAGCCTGGCCCACCGGGCATTTCATGCTATCCCGCCGTTATCCACCAGCCGGGGTCTGGTAACCAACGCCATATATGGCTTCACCAATATGCTCTTAAAGATAATCGCCGGGGAGTCCCCCGGCATGATTGCGGTAGCGTTTGACAAGGGTAAGGTTACTTTTCGCCATGACGAATATGAAGATTACAAAGCGCACCGCAGCCCGACACCGGAAGATTTGAGGCCGCAGTTTCCGGTCTTGAAAGATGTGCTGCGGGCAATGCGCATACAAATTTTTGAGGCCGACGGCTTTGAAGCGGATGACCTGATCGGCGCCCTTTCCACCAGGGCTGAGCAGGCCGGCATAAAAAGCATTATCATAACAGGAGATCGCGATGCCCTGCAGTTGGTTTCGCCTTTGACCAGGGTCAGGTTGACCAAAAAGGGGATCAGCGAGCTGGACGAGTATGATGCGGAAAAAGTCCGGGACAGGTTCGGGATCACCCCGGAACAATATACCGATTTTAGAGGGCTGACCGGCGACACTTCCGACAACATACCAGGCATTCCCGGGATCGGGGAGAAGACGGCCGCGCGCCTCCTCAATAAATACGGCAGCCTGGAGGAAGTCCTGGCCCACGCCGGAGAGTTAAAAGGCCGCCTGGGTGAGCAGGTACAAGCCCATCAAAACCAGGCCGAAATGTCAAAAAGGCTGGTTACCATTGACCGCAACGCGCCCCTGGAAAAAGATCCCGGGCAATGCCGCTGGCAGGGGCCGGACTATCAAGAACTATTGGAGATCCTAAAGGAATTGGAGTTCAACAGGCTGATCAAGTCTATTTTCCGAAACGACAGCAGGCAAAAAGGCCCTGAGGTAAAAACAGCCCGGCAGGCGCTGCCGGAATCCGACATGGAAACATACCCGGTCACCTACCGGCGCCTGGACACACCGGCAGACTTAAAAAAATTTTTAAAGGCCGCGCGCAAGTCGGGCAAGCTATCTTTGGCGGTGGAAAGCGACAGGAGCGAGGGCGGGATTATCGCGGCCGGGCTGGCGCTGGGAGAGGACAAGGTCTATTATATGAATTGCGCGCCGTTGGCAAGGACCGGACCGCACCACCCGGGAGAGCAATACCGGGAACAGGCGCTGGAAACGTTAAAATTAGTCTGTGAGGACTCCGGTATTAAAATATACTGCCACAACGCAAAAAAACTAATCCGTTGCCTGGACCACTACGGCATAGGTTTGAGGCGTCCCGCCTTCGACACCATGATCGCCTCTTACCTGTTGAACCCGGCTGCTCCTAACCGGGAACTTATAGATGTGTCCCTGGAGCATTTGGGCGTGGTGCTACCCGGTGGTGAAGATGGACTGCCCGCTAGGGCACGCTGTATATTTCAACTCACCGGTATGCTGAATGAAAAGCTCAAACTTTTCGAGCTGGACCCACTGTATTACGACGTGGAGCTACCCCTGACACAAATCCTGGCCGGCATGGAAATAGAGGGTATAGCCGTAGATAAAGACCAGCTTGAAGCCATGTCCAAAGAGTTGGGCCAACTGTTAAATGACCTGGAAGGTGAAATATACCGGCTGGCCGGCCGGGAATTCAACATCAATTCCCCCAAGCAATTGGGCGGGGTGTTATTCGAAGATTTAAAGCTCCCGGTCATTAAAAAAACAAAAACCGGGTATTCCACCGACGCCGAGGTGCTGGACGAGCTAGCCGCGTCCCATGATATTGTTGCCAAAATACTGGAGTACCGCCAACTGATGAAACTAAAGTCCACCTACACCGACAGCCTGGCCGCCCTGATTGACCATGAAACCGGGCGATTGCACACAACATTGCACCAGACGGTTACGGCCACAGGCAGGCTCTCCAGCTCCGAGCCGAACCTGCAGAACATACCGATCCGCCTGGAAGCAGGGCGCCTGATTAGAAAAGTTTTTATCCCGTCACGCACGGACAACTTGCTTTTGACGGCGGACTACTCCCAGATCGAACTGCGCGTGCTGGCCCATATTAGCGGGGACCCCGTACTAATAGATTCATTTAAAAAAGGGGAAGATATCCACACTAGAACTGCAGCCGAGGTGTTCGGCGTAAAACCGGAGGAAGTGACCCGGGAGATGCGCAACAAGGCCAAAGCGGTCAATTTTGGCATTATATATGGACAAAGCGATTTCGGCCTGGCTAAAAGCATCAAGGTCGGGCGCCGGGAGGCCAGGAGCTATATCGACAGTTACTTTGCCCGCTACGCCGGGGTGAAGACGTACATTGACCGGGTCATCCGGGAAGCCAGGGAAAAGGGGTACGTCACTACCCTTTTGAACAGGCGGCGTTACCTGCCCGATCTTTTTAGCCCCAACCGCACATTGCGCAGTTTCGGTGAGCGCACCGCCATGAACACGCCCATCCAGGGCAGCGCCGCGGACATCATCAAACTGGCGATGGTCAACATTTCCCGTGAACTGCCTGCGCACGGCCTCAAAGCGAAAATGATCCTGCAGGTCCATGATGAGCTGATTTTCGACTCCCCGGCGGAAGAAATAGACCGGTTGTATGAAGTCGTCAAACATTGCATGGAAAATGCGCTAAAAATGGATGTCCCCCTTGTTGTGGATATAAAAGCCGGCCCTAGCTGGTACGACGTTAAAAATATTTAAGGAGACGAAAAATGCCGGAACTGCCCGAAGTGGAAACCGTTAAACGAACACTGCAACAAAAGTTGGCCGGTTTAAAGTTTACCGATGTCCGAATACTTCTTCCTAAAATCGTCAGGACCCCTGATCCCGGCGAATTTAGAAAAATAATTACGGACAAAAAAATTACCAGGATTGGCCGGCGTGGCAAATACCTGCAGGTTTGTCTAAGTGGCGCCTACACCCTCATCGTTCATTTGCGTATGACCGGCAGGCTGGTCTACTGCGAAAACGATGAACCGCTGCCTAAGTACACACACGCTGTTTTTTCCTTGGATAACGGCGCCCGGCTGGTTTTTGCGGATATGCGCCAGTTCGGCCAAATGTGGCTGGTACCCGCTTCTTCCCTGGATAACCTGGCGGGTTATAAGAACCTCGGTATTGAACCGCTCGACGATCTTTTTACAAGGGATTACCTAAAAAAACAAATCCGCCGCCGCCACGCCAGGATTAAACCCCTGCTCCTGGATCAAACTTTTATCGCAGGACTGGGCAACATCTACGCGGATGAAGTGTTGCACCAGGCAAGAATAAACCCCGAGCGCCTGGCCACAACCCTTACTCCCAAGGAGATAGCCCGGCTCTACCACGCCATCCGGGATGTGCTCCAGGAAAGCATAAAAAACAGGGGTACATCGGTGCGTGACTATGTAGACGGAAACGGCCAACCCGGCAACCACCAGGAACACCTGCAGGTTTACGGCCAGGAGGACAAACCATGCCCCCGCTGCGGTGAAAAAATAGCAAGGAAAAAAGTAGGCGGCCGCAGTTGTTTCTACTGCCCGTCTTGCCAAAAATATTAGGGATAAGCCCCGGAGGAAGCCGGGGTTTTTTTACGTCCCGCAGGGGCACGGCATTTGTGCCCCCACATATAGCGTGGCAGCACACGTAGGGTTACAGGCAATCCATTGGGGCGTGTCAGTATTGTTTATGGTATATTGTAACCCGCGAGGTCATCGCGGCCTGTTTTGCATAATATCCGCGTGGTCACCTCAACTGACCGGCGCCTACGGTACGTCTGATGGGCGCATTTATTACTCACCCGGGGTCCAGTGAACTTTTACTAAACGGCTGGCGGTAACCAACTCACCGCTACCTCCATAGATTATAAAAGCAGCGCTTTTGCTGCTGCGGGAGGTGGTGAGCATTGGACCTCTTTTCCTACATACTTTTTGCCCTGGCGCTAAACCTTGATTCCTTCGGGGCGGGTGTGGCCTACGGGGCGAGAAAGATCAAAGTCCCCTTGCTTTCATTGTTAATTATCAGCCTCATCTCCGTTGCAGCCATCATCATCTCCATGATGTGCGGCCATGTACTGCTTGCTTTTATACCGCCCGCTATGGCCAAGCGTTTTGGGGGCGCCCTCCTGATCCTAATCGGGGTTTGGGTTATTCTTCAGGCCCGTCAAGCCTGCCGCGAAGAACGGCCGGAACAGGATAGCGAAACAAAAATTTTAAAAATCCATATCCGCCCCCTAGGGCTTGTTATCCAGATTTTACGGGAACCGGCTAGAGCCGACCTCGACAGCTCGGGGGCAATTTCCCCACGGGAAGCGCTAGTCCTGGGAGTTGCCCTGGCCGTGGACGCCTTCGGCGCCGGTTTTGCAGTTTCCATACTTGGTTATTCCACGGGCTTTACCGCTCTGGTAGTTGGCCTCGGGCATTTTCTCCTGACCTATCTGGGCATACTGGTTGGAAAAATGATAACTGCCTGCGGGTTTTCACGCCGTCTCACACTGTTGCCCGGCTGCATACTGATCGTTTTGGGGTTGTTAAAAATCTGCTAATTTAAAATATTTAAAGGAAGAACAGCCTTTAGCGCGAAGTAACAAAAAGTCATTGTTTTTTAGGAAGTGAAGATCATGCTGGTCATCGGCCTAACCGGGAATATCGGTAGCGGGAAAAGCACCGTAGCCCGCCGGCTGGCAACCCTGGGAGCAAAAATTATCGACGCCGACCAGGCAGCGCGGCAAGTGGTAATGCCCGGCGCCCCCGCCTTGGATGAGATCACCCGCACCTTCGGCCCCGACGTGTTAACCCCTGAGGGCGAGTTGGACCGGGAAAAGATGGGCGCGCTCGTTTTTGCCAACCCGGAGGCAAGGGACAAGCTAAATAAGATTATGCATCCCAGGATATTGGAAGCCATCCGCCGGCAGGTATCCGCAATCAAGGACACCTCCCAACCACACGGGCCATATGACGGCGCTAAAGTGGCAGTCATTGACGCCCCCCTTTTAATTGAAACCGGGCTGCACCACGATGTAGGTGAAATATGGGTAGTTAAGGTTAACGAAACCGGGCAGGTAGAGCGCCTGGCTGAAAGGGACGGCCTGACCCCGGCTGAAGTCCAAAGGAGGATCGCCGCACAGATGCCCCAGGAAGAAAAACTAAAGTATGCCAGGCGGGTTATCGACAACAGCGGCGCCCTCCGGCAAACGATTAAACAGGTGGACAAGCGCTGGGCTGAAATGTTGAAAGAACATTTCCAGGAAACAGGGGACATATAACTATAGTAATATTAAGATGTAGTAGCGGAGTTGATCTGGTTTGGCGCTGTTTTCTCGCAGGAAAGCCAATAAAAAAAAGGTGACACGCCGGCTTTTTATTATTCTCTTATTAATACTGCTATTCGTAAACTTCGACGGCATCTGCCGCTTTTTTTACCCTTTTCCTTACCGGGAAATAACATTTCACTACTCCAATACTTATAACATAGACCCGTACCTCCTGGCCGCAATGATGAAAGCCGAAAGCAACTTTAACCCCCGCGCGGTTTCACCAAGGGGCGCCAGGGGTCTGATGCAGATAATGCCCGAGACCGGAAACTGGATCGCCCAGCAAATGGGAAACCGGGATTTTACGCCGGACCAGCTTTTCCGCCCGGAAACCAGCATTAACTTCGGCGCCTGGTATATAGCCGATCTGGGAAGGGAATTCCACGGCGACATCGTCCTGGTCCTGGCCGCATACAACGGGGGGCGCGGCAACGTCAAGGAATGGCTGACCAGCGATAGCCTAGCCGGGGACGAAAACATAATCGACCGGATACCTTTTCCCGAAACCCGGCATTACGTCGGAAAGGTATTGCTGTATCATCGCATCTACACCCGGCTGTATATAAATGGCGAATCGTAACGCGCCTGGTGGGATTTTCAGAAGAAATGATTAGAAATATCAAAAATATCTAAAAATCCTGTTTATAAACGGCAACCAGTCAGATATAATTGTGTAAGTGTCACACAAACCGGCAAAGGGGAAATTTAGACAAGTGTTACTAAACAGCCAAAACAAACTTGCTGCAAGGCTTGCGCTCACCCTCAGCCTAACCTGGCTTTATCTTCTGATCCTAGCGGGTATAACTGTAGTCCTGTATTTTACTTTTCCTATCCTGGTTGTTTTCCCGGTATTGCTGATTTTTTTCATCCTGTTCTTCTTCCGCAATCCCAAAAGGGAAATCCCGGAAGGCGAAAACCTGATCCTGTCCCCGGCGGACGGGGTGATTTTACAGATAGACGAGGTGTTCGAGGAAAATTATATAAAAGATCAGACCATCCGGATCAGCATTTTTTTGTCCATCTTTAACGTCCACCTAAACCGTTCTCCCCTTCAGGGGGAGGTTAGCTACAGGCGCTACCGCCCGGGAAAGTTTATCCCGGCTTTTAAAAGCCATGCTTCCGACATCAATGAAAAAAATTTTATCGGCATTGAAAATGGGACATTCAAGCTAATGGTTTGCCAGATTACAGGTTTTATCGCCCGCAGGATAAAATGTTGGGTAGATGAAGGTAAACAACTGGCCGGCGGCGAATTGATCGGGATTATCAGGTTCGGGTCGGGGACCGAACTGTTCATCCCCGCCGGCTCAAACTTACTGGTGAAAAAAGGGGATAAGGTCAGGGCGGGAGAAACTATAATAGGCGCCTTGCCGGACAACCAACAGACCACGGGAGTGAATTCATGAGCAGAGTGGAAATGTTGCCTAACTTGTGTACGGCCTTCAACCTGATGTTCGGCGTCGCGGCCATCGCCGCGGTTATTAACGGGAACGAGTTCGATTCGCTGGCGGACCTGGTTTCTTTCGGTGTGGCGCCATCCGCCCTGTTATACAGTAATATGATTGACTGGTGGAGTCCCGCCGGGCTGGTATGCTTCGCCATCTTTACACTGTGCGGGGCCTTTCGCCTGGCCAGGTTCAATATCTCCAGCGACACCACTTCGTTCCAGGGTGTCCCCATTACTGTTGCCGGTGCTGTTTTGGCTATAGCGGTGATCCTGATCCCAAACCCGGCGGTTATGATGGCTGTCGCCCTGCTCATTTCTATAGCCATGGTCAGCTCGGTCCGCATCCCCAAGGTTTGAGCGGTTTGCAACTTACAGGCCGGGAGTTTGCAGCTTTTTTACCAGGCTTGTAATATTTTCGTTAACCATGGACGCCACGTTGCGGAAAAATACTTGTAAGTCACCGTCAACGCTTTCAGCCGCCTCGTTTATTAGACGGGCCACCTTATTGGAGTCAATTTCCACGTGGTGCTTGAACTGCATCTGCACCTTGTATTTACGGGCCAGCGACTCCACGCTGGCTTTTCCCAACTCAACCAACCCGATAAACCTTTTGACCCGGCGGGTGAATTCCAGTTGGCTTCCTTTCCAGAGGCTTTGGAGCGCTTCATCCACCTCAGAAACCAGGGCATGGTTTGTAAAAGCGCTTTTTAGCCGCTCGTTGTAATGGTCCGATGAACTAATCAGCAACTCCACACCCATCTCAATGATATTGTGAGCCTTCCACCAGCCCATTTCCGGGGGTATATTGCACGCCTCGACAGTTTTTGAAATAAAGGGCCTTGCCTTTTCAAAGCAATACCCTTTTTTAAAATCCAGGTACTTTTCATCCCCGTAATAGTCCAGTCCCTTCGGCACAAAACCATGCGTCAATACCGCCTTCCCGAAATCCAGCAGCATGTGGTGCTTGACAAGAAAAGTATAAATTTCCTCGCCTTTGGAATGAGCCTGGCAGTGGTTGAAATGCCCGCCGATCAGCATATCCGGAAGCACACTCCCCAGCGATATAGAATCCGACTGCCTGTCAAGAATGGTTTCGGCAAAATAAACATGCGTTTGCGGATACAAAAGTTATTCCTCCAACATACCTCTTGCTTTAAAAAATCCCGTCTGGTATAATAACTTCTGCGGGGAGCGG
>JALHFC010000267.1 GCA_022839445.1 Pelotomaculum sp. | reverse complement strand
ACGATTAATGACACCAACTACACTGTTAACGGTGTAGAAAAGACTATGGATGTCGCTCCTTATATCAAGGGTGACCGCACTTATATGCCGATCAGGTTTGCCGCCCAGGCTGCCGGTGTCTCCGACGCCAACATCATTTGGGACGCAAACGAGCGTAGTGTAGTGCTGATTAAGGGTGACCGCGTAGTTAAGCTGGTTATCGACAGCAACGTCATGATGATCAACGGCGTGGCGTTTACGATGGACGTCGCTCCTGAAATCGTGGATCCCGGCCGCACCATGCTACCGGTACGCTGGGTCGCGCAAGCCCTCGGCTGCTCAGTAGATTGGGACGAAGTGACTCAAACAGTTACCATCAACTAATTAGTTAACCGGCAGAACCAGGCTCTTTAAAGAGCCTGGTTCTTTTTTTTGTTTAAATAATGTGCTTTAAAATTAAAGGAATTTGGTGTTTTTAATAGAAATAATTACTTAAATAAATATGTAAGCTAGGAGGTGAGTTTTGAAAGCATGACGAAAAAAACAAAAAGGCTTTGCAAAAGTCTGGTGCTTGTTTTAGCCCTAGCCGTGTTGTTTTCCTGCAGCGGGATTGCTGCGGCCGATCCCCTGGTTGTGAAGTTTAACGGGCAACAGATGAAATTTGACCAGCCGCCGCAGATCATTGATGGCAGGACGCTTGTCCCGGTGAGGGCTATATTTGAAGCGCTCGGCGCCAATGTTGCCTGGCAGCAAGAGACAAGCACCGTTGTTGCAAAGCGGAGCGGGATGACTGTTACTTTGCAAGTGGGTAACAACGAAGCGCTAAAAAATACCGATAAAATATCGTTAGATGTGCCCCCTGTCAATATCAAAGGACGGGTAATGGTGCCGCTCAGGTTTGTCAGCGAGTCGTTCGGCGCTTATGTAGCCTGGGACGGGGAGCATAATACCGTGCGCATTTCTAACAAAGCTGAACAAGCGCCGACGGGCAAACCGGTGGCGAAAGGGGATTATGACCCGGCGCAAAAGCTGACCCTGCAGGCGATGATCAGCAACAAGGTCGACGTGGAAGTCGTCCTTGAGCCCGGCGCCTTGGTAAAAGCTGCCCCGGTGGCGCTGTATGCGGATTCTATACGCTCTTACCGGTTGATTGCGGGCGCCGACGTGAACGCTGCCAGCATACCAGGCAGCAGCGGCTTTGAAGGGGCCCGGATTAAAGTGGTATTTATTGAAAAGTGGCCATTTGACTTAAAACGCCCGGTTGTCCTTGCGAACAATGAAATGATTAATAACCGTTGCTGGGTAGGGGACAAGATCATC
>JALHFC010000054.1 GCA_022839445.1 Pelotomaculum sp. | reverse complement strand
TGCTTAAGGAGAGCCGGCCGGAATATGTTTCCGGGGAAGATATTTGTAAAAGCCTTGATGTGTCCCGGACGGCTGTATGGAAGCATATCCAGGCCTTAAGAGAAAGTGGGTATGAGATTGACGCGCGGTCGCGGTCCGGTTACATGCTGGCGGGCATTCCTGACAGGCTTTATCCGGAGGAAATCCGGGACGGGTTGTCGGCCCGGATTATAGCCGGGAAGATTTATTACTGCGACAGTATCTCTTCCACAAACGACCTGGCCAAGGAACTGGCGCGCCAGGGCGCCGGGGAAGGTTCTCTGGTGGTGGCGGAGGAGCAACTGGGCGGTAAGGGACGGTTAGGCCGCCAATGGCATTTGCCAAAGTACAAGGGGCTCTCGTTTTCCCTGATCCTTCGTCCCCCTGTAGAACCGTCCGAGGCTTCCCAGGTGACCATGATGGCAGCAGTGGCCCTCTCAGCGGCGATTAAGGATGAATTCGGGGTTGCAGCCGGCATCAAGTGGCCAAACGACTTGCTGGTAGACGGTAAAAAGATTTGCGGCATCCTGACTGAAATGGGCGCAGAGATGGACAGGATCAACTACTTGGTGATGGGCGCCGGGATCAATGTCAACCAGGATGAGAATGATTTTCCCGAAGAATTCCGGGATACCGCAACCTCGCTAAAAATTGCGGCGGGTAGGGTTTTATCGCGGGTTGGGCTTCTGCAGGCTTGCCTGGCGGAGTTCGAACGGTGGTACAATGTCTGGCTGACCCAGGGTTTTGCCCCGATTCTGGACAAGTGGAAGGAAATGACCGTTTCCTTGAACCGCCCGGTGCGGATAAGCACATTAAACCAATCCTGGGAGGGTTGGGCTGAGGACGTCGACGGGGACGGCGCCCTTCTGTTACGCCGGCCCAACGGGGATATCATGCGTTTTGTCTCCGGTGAGGTTACGCTGAGGTACCTCCTTCGGAGGAATGTCTTTAAGGAATGGGGACACACCTCCTTCGGAGGAATGTCTTTAAGGAATGGGGACACACCTCCTTCGGAGGAATGTCCCCATGGAAGAGAAAAGGGTTGATATGTAGTTATTGTAAACTGGTTTTATGATATTAGTTAACAATGTGCCATTTATATTTATCATTATTAAAAAGGGGAGTGAATAAAAGTGTCTAAGTATTCGGCGCGTGACATTACTATGGTTGCTCTTTTTGCCGCTTTGGCGGTGGTGGCCGCTATGCTGGTCCGCTTTGCCGGCAGCATTGTTCCCTTTAGCCTGATGCCTTTCGTTGTTATGCTGGCAGGCGGTATTCTGGGCGCCCGCCTGGGAGCGCTGAGTGTTGTTGTTTACATACTGCTGGGTTTAATCGGTGTGCCCGTGTTTGCTACGCCTCCTTTCGGCGGCCCTGCTTATGTTCTTCAGCCTACTTTCGGGTTCTTGCTTGGCTTTATCCTTAGTGCTTACGTTACCGGAACGCTACTTAAAAACAGAGAACAAGGCAGCTTTGCCTGTTATCTTTTTTCCATGGTTGCCGGTATTTTTGCTTACTACTTAATTGGGCTGCCATATCTTTATATCATTTTAAATTTTTACATCGGCAACGCCGTTTCGGTGTCAAAGGTGCTGGCCATAGGTTTTACGCCGTTTATAATTTTCGATTTGGTTAAGGCCATTGCGGCTGCCTCACTGGCCAGGGCAGTATGCCGCAGGCTTTGCGCCGGCGGCATGGGTGCCCGTACTTAAAACATTTAAGCAACTTTGTTTTTGCAGGAGTTTAGCAGGATATGTAGAATAAATTGGCAGTACCTATAAAAGGGGAGTTGGCATTTTATGTTTCAACTTGTAAATGTTATGGAAGTTCTAGTTAGCCAAGTTATCGAAGAAGTAATCAAATCAGACAAAACTATTTGTAATTGCCGTAGGTGCAGGCTTGATATGAGCGCCATAGCCCTTAACAATCTTCCTACGAAATACGTGGTAACGGTGCAAGGGGAGGTTTTGCACAGGACTAGTGTTTTAAGGAACCAGTGCAAGGTGGATATAATCAGGGCGCTTACCGAAGCTATAAAAATTGTTAGAAAAAACCCGCACCATTCCAGGGAAGACTAGTTTACCGGTGCTCGCCACGCCTTTACTTTGCCGGTTTGTATTGCGCGGGATTTAGCTCTCTGGTAAAATGCATTTGAATGATACTCCGTAAAGGCGGGAACGGGCATGATCCTGGTTTTTGACGTAGGTAATACGAATATTGTTTTGGGTGTTTTCAATCGCGCCGAGTTAGCGGCGAATTGGCGGCTGTCAACAAACCGGCACCGTACCTCGGACGAGTACGGGATTACGCTAAGAGAGCTGTTTGCCTTCTACGGCATTGAAATGAAATCGATCAAAGCCGTGGTTATATCTACCGTGGTACCGCCACTCACGCACACCCTGGAAAGGATGTGCCGGAAATTTTTTAACCTGGCGCCACTGATTGTTGGACCGGGGATAAAAACAGGGTTGCCGGTAAAGTATGAGAATCCCAGGGAAGTTGGCGCCGACCGGATTGTTAACGCCGTGGCGGGTATGGAAAAGTACGGTGGACCGCTGATTATCGTTGATTTTGGGACGGCCACCACCTTCTGCGCTATCAGCGCCAAGGGCGAATACCTGGGCGGGGCCATAGCGCCCGGTATCGGAATCGCCACAGAAGCTCTTTTTACCCGGGCGGCTAAGTTGCCTAGGGTAGAAATCGTGCGGCCGCCCACAGTAATCGGAAGAAATACTGTAAGCAGTATGCAATCCGGCATTTTTTACGGTTTTGTCGGCCAAGTGGATGAAATTGTAAGGCGCATGAAAAAGGAACTGGGTGAAAACACTAAGGTTATTGCCACGGGTGGTGTAGCAGGCCTGATTGCTTTGGAAAGCACGGCAATAAATGAAGTGGATCCCTTTTTGACACTAAACGGGCTTAGGTTAATTTATGAAAGGAATGTACAGCGTTGAAGATTGGCTCCGTTCGGCTGGATAACCCTGTGATAGCGGCGCCAATGGCCGGCGTCACTGACAGGGCTTTCCGGATTATTGCCAGGGAAACCGGCTGCGGCCTGGTCTGCACCGAAATGGTGAGTGACCAGGCTCTTTTATATGGAAACCCCAAAACCTGCGGCCTGCTTGACATATCAGGAGAAACCGGGCCGATCAGCATGCAGATATTTGGTTCAAACGCGGCATATATGGCCGCTGCCGCCGCAATTGTGGAGAGCCGCGGCGCTTGGTTAATAGACATTAACATGGGTTGCCCAACACCAAAAATTGTAAAGAATGGCGAGGGCTCGGCGCTGATGAAGGAACCGGATCGGGCGGTGGAAATAGTTAAAGCAGTGGTGGAGAGGGTGCAAGCGCCCGTTACTGTTAAGATGCGCAAGGGTTGGGATGAATCTTCTGTAAATGCCGTGGAGTTAGCCCGTTTAGTGGTGGATGCCGGGGCGGCGGCGGTGACGGTGCACGGGCGTACCCGCTCCCAGTTTTACGCCGGTAAGGCCGACTGGGAAATCATCGCCGCCGTTAAAAGGGCGGTGGATGTCCCGGTAATCGGCAACGGCGATATCCGGACGCCCCAAGATGCCCTGTCCATGATGGAGCAAACCGGTTGTGACGGCGTCATGATTGGACGGGCGGCTCTCGGGAACCCCTGGGTCTTGTCGCAAACCGTGCGTTACCTGGAAACCGGCGAACTATTGCCCGGTCCTACCATCCAGGAGAGGGTTAAGAAAGCCCTAAAACACTTTGAATTGTTGATAAAAATTAAAGGCGAAACAGTAGCTGTGTGGGAAATACGCAAACATGCCGCCTGGTATATGAAAGGCCTGCGTGGGGCGGCCCGGCTGAGGGAGCATGTTAATAAAGCAAATTCGGTGGAAGAGATCAAAAATATTCTAAACGGGCTGCTGCATGAAGTTTAAAATACCTTGGAATAGGGATTATTTTTTAAATAAAATTATGATAAAATAAGTTGTATACAAAAATGTGCACATAAACGATGGGGTTAAGGATAAATTAAATCAGGAAGGCTTTTAAGTTGCAAGAATAGGGGCGCGTTTTTTATGGAACTGATTCGTTTGGGTGAAAAAATAGTCAGCAAGCGCAAAATCGACCAGGCCGTGGGTAAGATTTTAAGCCTGAGACGCAAAGGGCTTTCCCAGACAGAGGTGGCGCAAAGGCTGAGTATAGACCGGACCCTGGTTTGCCGTTTGGAAAACTTAGGGGAAGTAAGGAAGGGCCGCAGGTTGGCGGTAGTAGGGTTTCCTATCCTAAACAAAAAGGAGCTTCAAGAGGCCCTTCTACAGGAAGGTGTCGATTTCATTTTTGTGATGAGTGAAGTAGAACGTTGGGAGTTTATAAAGCAAAAAAGTGGTGTTGAGCTTTTTAATTCCATCATGGAGCTTATAGCCAAGGCCCACTCCTTTGACAAAGTACTGATAATAGGATCCAGCCAGCGGATAAAGATTTTTGAAGCGGTTTTGGATAAAGAAGTGGTAGGGTTTGAGATTGGTGAGTCGCCCATTCAGGAAGACAAGCATGTCGAAATTGAAAAAATAATCCAGCTGGTAAGGGCTATTAAAGGATAGGGGGTAGTTTCTTGCGAAGCTTTGCTTTTATGATTCACCCCATGCATGCCGGGGATGTCGCCAGGAAATTTAAGTTTGCAAAATTCATCCCTGACCTGCTGACAGAGCGGGCATTTGCCATGCTCCCCGCGATGAAGGCGTCGGTTATTACCGGGATACGTTCTCCTTATGCAAGAGTAGAAGGGTGGTTTATCGCCTGCCCCCTGACGACCAGGTTAATAATGAGCTTGCCGCAGGCTTTTGTTTTAAATAAGATAATCCAGGGAGGCCGCCTGGCCGAAAAGCTGGGCGCCAAAATACTTGGCTTGGGCGCTTTTACTAAGGTGGCCGGTGATGCCGGAGTAACTGTGGCTAAAAATCTAAATATCCCGGTCACTACCGGGAACAGTTATACTGTTGCGACGGCTATTGAGGCGACCAGGGAAGCGGCACTCGAGATGGGGCATGATTTAAAAAAATCTTCTGTGGTAATTTTAGGGGCGACCGGCGCTATCGGAAGGGTGTGCGCCATGATCATGGCCGGTGAAGTGCGCAACATGACTCTGGTGGCGCGCAACGAGCGCAAATTAGAGGAGCTCGCCTCTAAAATAATGTACGACACGGGACTGGCGGTGAAGGTTACCAGTAATGCCAAAAGGGCTTTGCGATCGGCAGATATTGTGATAACGGTAACCAGCGCCGTCGATACCGTGATTGAGCCTGAGGATCTAAAAACAGGCGCCGTGGTTTGTGATGTTGCCCGTCCCCGGGATGTGTCCAGGCGGGTTGCCGAGTTGCGGGACGACGTGCTGGTGATAGAGGGCGGTGTTGTTGAAGTTCCCGGAAATGTAGAGTTTAATCTAAATTTTGGTTTCCCTCCCCAAACTGCTTATGCTTGCATGGCGGAGACAATGATCCTGGCTTTAGAAAAACGTTACGAAAGCTATACCCTGGGGAGAGACCTAACAATCGGGCAAGTTGAAGAGATAGCTTCGCTAGCGAAAAAGCACGGGTTTAAGCTTGGCGGTTTCCGCAGTTTTGGTAGGGCGATTACAAAGCAGGAGATTGAAAAGATCAAGCTATGCTCCGGAAGAGGACAGCGCGTCCCGGCCACGTAGGCAGGATGACCTTGACAAAGTAGGGCCGACTTTTTATAATGTTTAAGAAAAATACTAGCGTTACGGTATTTTCACCGTTACGCTATCCGAGCACTGCAAGGGCAATTAGCGGCAGTGCTTTAAGTGTAGTAAGGGCCTTTTTGCTTAGGAGGGAATAATGAAACGGTTATAACATATATTGTTTGTGATACTTATTTCCTAAAAGTAAGGAGATTGTAACTTATGAAAGGCAAAGAAATAATTTTAACTTTAGAAGGCCTGAAGAAAATTGAGGATGAACTGGAGCAACTAAAGACGGTAAGGAGACGGGAGGTTGCTGAACGAATTAAACAGGCTATCGAATTTGGTGACATCAGCGAGAATTCGGAATATGAAGACGCCAAAAATGAACAGGCTTTCATTGAAGGCCGTATCCTGACTTTGGAAAAAATGCTTCGTTACGCTAAAATCATCGATGACGAAAACATAGATACAGGCGTGGTGTCCATCGGTTCAACTGTTTTGCTCAAAGACCTGGAGGACGGTAGCGAGGTAAAATATACAATTGTAGGTTCGGTTGAAGCTGACCCGGGGGCAAACAAAATATCCAACGAGTCCCCGGTGGGCAA
The DNA here is from genome assembly GCA_022839445.1 of Pelotomaculum sp. GTDB lineage: Bacteria > Bacillota > Desulfotomaculia > Desulfotomaculales > Pelotomaculaceae > JALHFC01. The sequence goes on along the minus strand of JALHFC010000054.1, from coordinate 1,554 downwards.
GGCCATTCTTGGGCAGGCCAAGGATAGTGTGGTTGAAGTTACCGTTCCGGCGGGACAATTAAAGTATCAAATCATGGACATTTTGAGATAAGCGCGATCGGGGGTATTTATATTGGGGCGGAAAAAGGATGTAGGTGAAATAGCGGCTGTGGATTTATCTAAGGTCGGACCTGATGATAACTTAAATGAAATGATGCAAGTGCGCCGGGAAAAACTGGCGGAGATGCGCAACAGGGGTGTGGAACCGTATGGAAGCCGGTTTGAACGCACTCATACGGCCTATGATATAATAAATAACTTTGGGGAATTGGAGAACAAGCCTGTAGTTGTCGCCGGCAGGATTATGTCCAAGCGGGGCATGGGCAAAGCGACTTTTGCCCACATTCAGGACGGCGCCTCCAGTGTGCAGGTATATGTGAGGTTAAACGATGTTGGGGCACAAGCATATGAACTTTTTGGCAAGCTAGACATCGGCGATATTGTCGGTTTCCAGGGGAAAGTTTTCAAAACCCGTATGGGTGAAATAACTGTTTCAGTTGAGGGCTTTAAGGTGTTGTCTAAATCGCTGCGCCCGCTACCTGAAAAGTGGCACGGGCTAAAGGATGTAGAACTCCGCTACCGCCAGCGCTACGTTGACTTGATCGTCAATCCGGAAGTGAGGGTGGTGTTTGAACAAAGGAGCAAGATTATACGCTCTTTCCGTCAACTCTTGGACCGCAAGGGTTTTTTGGAAGTGGAAACACCGATGATGCAAGTTGTCGCCGGGGGGGCCACTGCCAGGCCTTTCAAGACTTATCACAACGCCTTAAGCATGAACTTGTTTTTAAGGATTGCTCCTGAGCTCTACTTAAAAAGGCTGCTGGTGGGCGGTTTTGAAAAGGTTTACGAGATCAACCGCAATTTCCGGAATGAAGGCATTTCCACCAGGCATAACCCGGAATTTACGATGCTGGAGCTATATCAAGCCTATGCCGATTACAACGATATGATGGATATAACCGAAGATTTGATTTCATCCGTTGCCTGTGAGACGCTTGGGACCACGGCAATAAAATACCAGGACGCAGAGATCAACTTGTCCCCGAGATGGACAAGGATCCCTATCCTGGAAGCGGTTAAAAGGTATTCGGGTCTGGATTTTAAAGCCTTTGAAACAGCTGGGGAAGCGCAAAGCGCCGTAAAACAGGCCAACATCGAACTCAAGCTGGAGCCGGGTGATTCTTGGGGTGATATTTTACATAAGGTTTTCGAAGAGATGGTTGAACCTAGGTTGATACAGCCTACCTTTGTAACAGATTACCCGGTAGAAATATCGCCGTTGGCCAAACGCATGACCGAAAACCCCGATTTGACTTATCGCTTTGAGCTGTTTATTTGCGGGCGGGAGATGGCCAACGCTTTTTCCGAATTAAACGATCCCATTGACCAGAAGGGACGTTTTTTAAAACAAGTCGAAAAACGGCGTGCCGGGGATGAGGAAGCTCACATGATGGACGATGATTATATAAACGCTTTAGAGTACGGCATGCCGCCGGCCGGCGGGTTGGGGATCGG
>JALHFC010000053.1 GCA_022839445.1 Pelotomaculum sp. | reverse complement strand
GAAGAAGTGCGGAAAAGGGTTGACGAGGCGCTAGTTTTAGCAGATCTATCCCAATATAGGCGTCACGCTCCCCACCTCCTTTCCGGCGGTCAGAAACAACGTCTAGCGATTGCCGGTGTGCTGGCTATGCGCCCTGCCTGCATGGTATTAGACGAGCCCGGCTCCATGCTTGATCCTGTTGGGCGACGTGAGCTAATGGAAACGCTGCTCAGATTTAACCGTTCCATGGGAATTACGGTTATTCTGATTACTCATTTTATGGAGGAGGCTACCCTGGCGGACAAGGTTGCGCTTATGGCAGGCGGAAAGCTGGTTTTTACCGGTTCTTCCCTTGAGGTTTTTGAAAAGGTCGAACTATTGGAGAAGCTGGATCTAGAGCTGCCCCTCGCAGCTAAAATTGCCTATGATCTAAAAACGCGTGGTTTTTTTTTGCCGGAAGGAATTTTAACTGATGACGACATGGTTTCTTATTTGACGCATAATTTCGCCCGCAACAAAAAAGGATGACTAATGTGGCGCCTGTGATTAAAGTTGAAAATTTAACGCATGTCTATTCACCGGGCACGCCATTTCAGGTGGTATCCTTAGACGGTATTTCCCTTGAAATAATGAAAGGCGAGCTGTTTGCGCTGGTAGGGAGCGCCGGCTCCGGTAAAACTACCCTGGTCCAACATTTCAACGGTATTATTGCGCCTGCTAAAGGAAAAGTGTGGGTTTGTGGCGTCGATGTGTCCGATAAAAATAAACGCCGGGACCTTTGGCGCAAGGTGGGACTTGTTTTTCAACGCCCCGAACAGCAACTCTTTGAGGAAACCGTTTTTGATGATGTGGCCTTTGGACCCAGGAATATGGGGTTAGGTAAGGATGAGGTCTTGGGGCGGGTGAAGGAAGCATTACAAGTTGTAGGGCTTAAAATTGACGAAATAGGCACAATTTCTCCCTTTCGCTTAAGTGGCGGCATGAGAAGGAGGGTGGCCATAGCAGGGGTTTTGGCGCTAAGGCCGGATGTGCTGGTGCTGGACGAGCCGGCGGCCGGGCTTGACCCGCGGGGCCGGCGGCAGTTAATGGACCATGTTGAAAATTTCCGGTATGAGCGGGGGGTTACAGTTGTTCTGGTAACCCACAGCATGGAAGAGGTGGCCCTGCGGGCGGATCGTGTCGCGGTGTTGCACAAAGGGCGCCTGGCCATGGGGGGCACGCCGCGGGAGGTTTTCAACAGGGTCGTAGAATTGCGTGCGTTGGGGCTTGATGTTCCGGCGCCGGCCGGGTTGATGCATAAGCTGCGGGCAGCCGGTAGACGGGTGCGCACCGATGTGCTGACCATTGATGAGGCTAGGGAAGAAATAGCGATGATCCTGGGCGAAGGGAGCTAAAAAATGCTTAGCAGTATTACATTCGGCCAGTTCATGCCCGGTGATTCGCTGTTGCACCGCCTGGATCCCCGCACAAAAGTAGTAGGTGTTTTAGCTGTTGCGGCTTCCGTGCTGGCGGCCGCAAACTGGATTGGCTTTGCCCTGGTTGCCGGACTGACCCTTGTTGCCGTATTGCAGTCGCAGCTGCCGGCAAAGGTTTATATTAGCGGATTAAGGGCATTCTGGGTAATTTTTGCGATTACATTTATAGTTCAGGCGTTTTTAACTCCGGGCGAAATATTGGCTGGGCTGGGACCTTTGAAAATCACCCAGGAAGGCTTGGAAACCGGTGGCCGGATTTTTTTACGCCTGGCGCTCCTGGTTTTGGTTGCCTCCCTGCTTACGCTGACTACTCCACCAGTTAACTTGGCCGCCGGTTTGGAAAGCATGCTTTCCCCGTTAAAGCGGCTGGGAGTGCCGGCTCATGAACTGGCGATGATGATGACCATAGCCCTGCGGTTTGTTCCCATTTTGCTGCAGGAAGCCGAAACACTGGTCAGGGCGCAACGGTCACGGGGGGCGGCATTTGTTACCGGGGGGCCGGCCGGTTGGGCCAGGGGTCTTCTGCCGCTGTTTGTGCCGCTTTTTGCAGGCGCCCTGCGAAGGGCGGAAGACCTGGCAACAGCCATGGAGGCGCGCAGCTACCGGGGCGGGGCGAACATGACCAGGATGATGAGTTTAAGGTTTGGCCTTCCGGACTACGTGGTTTTAACATTAACGGCAGTCGTGCTGGCAGGGGTAGTCGCTTCCAGGTTTTTATAATATTTTCTTGGGGATTTTATGACTAACATTAAAATCACTGTTGCTTATGACGGTTCAAATTATTATGGTTTTCAGGAACAGCGCGGTACCGGGTTTCAGACTATCCAGGGAGTGCTTGAAGATAAGTTATCCAGGCTGGCCGGGAGGGAAATCAGGGTCATAGGCGCTGGGCGGACGGACGCGGGTGTACACGCCCAAGGCCAGGTGGTTAACTTTAACACGGTTGATTGGAAGATTCCCCCGGAACGTGTCGCCCATGCTCTAAACAGTCTCCTGCCCGCCGATATTGTAGCGATGGAATCCGTGCCAGTTGAGGAATCATTTCACGCGCGTTTTTCAGCCGTGGCTAAAACATACCGTTATGTGATCCACAATAGTAAAAAGCGCTCGCCTTTTTTGCATCTTTATAGCTGCCATGTTCCCCGGATGCTGGACGTAGAAGCGATGCGGGCCGGCGCCCTTCATTTGGTAGGCCGGCACGACTTCAGCGCCTTCCGGGTGCTAGGCACTCCAGTAAGGACCGCTGTGCGCGCCCTTTATGAAGCGAGGGTGACCAGGGAGGGAAATATGGTTTATATTGATATCCGGGCGCAAGGATTTCTCTACCGCATGGCTAGGATGATTGCCGGAACGCTAATCAGGGTAGGACTAGGTAAAATCAGCCCGGATAATGTGGCTTGCATCCTGGCGAGCCGGGACAGCATGCGGGGGGGGCCGACGGCGCCAGCGCAAGGGCTGTTTTTGGAAAATATCGAATATCCTTGACTCTGGAAATAAATTATAATATAATTTACTTTGCGGTTTTTTGCTTTACCGTTTGAATTATCAAGGAGGAGTTTTTATGAAAACATTCATGGCCAGGCCTGAAGATATAAAAGAGCGCAAGTGGTATATCTTAGACGCCGATGGTAAGGTGCTGGGCAGGCTTGCTACGGAAGCGGCCCGGATTTTACGGGGTAAGCACAAGCCGGATTTTACCCCCCATGTGGATACCGGCGACAACGTTATTATAATTAACGCCGCCAAAATAGTGCTGACCGGTAATAAGCCCAGAAACAAAATGTATTATAGACATTCCGGCTATCCTGGCGGGCTAAAGACGGTCAACTATGAAACACTGATTGCAACCAAGCCCGATTTTGTTGTGGAAAAAGCCATAGTAGGTATGCTGCCGCATAACCGCCTGGGGGCTAAAATGGCTAAAAAACTGAAGGTGTATAAAGGACCTGAACATCCCCACCAGGCTCAGAAGCCCGAAGTGTGGCAGCAGAATTAGGAAGGGAGGTAAAAATATTGGCAAAGGTTATGTTTTACGGCACCGGCCGGAGAAAAAACGCGGTTGCCCGTGTGTTTTTGTCGCCGGGCGAGGGTAGCGTAACGATCAACAATAAACCATTAAACGAATATTTTGGTCGCAGGACACTGGAAATGATAGTGCGCCAGCCTTTGGAGCTAACAGGGGCGTTAGCGCGGTTTAACATTAGGGCCAAAGTCCTCGGCGGCGGTATCAGCGGTCAGGCCGGGGCTATTAAGCTAGGCATTGCCCGTGCTCTGGTACAGGCCGATCCCAACCTGCGTCCTCCTTTGAAGAGGGCAGGCTTTCTTACCAGGGATCCGCGGATGACGGAGCGCAAAAAGTACGGCCTCAAAAAAGCACGCCGCGCCCCACAATACTCCAAGCGTTAAAAACACCGGCATATAAATATTATTTACAAAGGAAGGAGGGAAACCTTCCTTTTTTATTTTACCAGCCACGGGGACGGTGACTTTGGCTGGTTGCTACCAGCCACGGGGACGGTGACTTTGGCTGGTTGCTACCAGCCACGGGGACGGTGACTTTGGCTGGTTGCCAGCCAAAGTCACCGTCCCCGTGGCTGGCCCGTGGCTGGTAAAGGAAGGAGGGAAGTCCCCTTTTTTATTTTGGCTTTATATGGTATAATTTATCATAAACTTTTGTGGAGGAATATGTGGATCGTCTAGTTTTTGTTTTCCTGCTCACTGCCTTTATTAACCTCATCAACACGCTTACCCGCTCCTCCCGGCTTTCAGGTGTCAGGACCGGCCGGCTGGCCACGGCTATCTCTCTCTTTGGTGTCATTTACCTGGCGGCAAGTTTCGCTAATACCCTGCAGGCGCCACTTTTGGCTTCTACGGTGGAGCGCATTATTACAGGCGCTTACAACCAGTCTTTAGCCATCTCCCCGGATAATGCAACCGGGACGTTTATCTACCGGGAAGCGCTGGCGGAACTAAATTTTAAGCTCCGTTTTGTTATGCTGGGCGCGTCGGTCGGCACGATACTGGGCATTATATCCATCCCGAGTTTTGTTACCTCTTATTCGAATGCAATAAAAGCTTTCGGCCGGACCGGATCGGTTTTTAAAGTAATTTTTGTGATTCTGCTTCAGGTATTAAAGCCGGGTAGCGGTGTCGTTGTGTTCAGGATGTCTTCCTGGAAGACGCTTAAGGAAATCCTGACCGGAAGAATGACCACCGCGAGGGGCTTTCTTTATTGGAGTCTAGTTAGCTACAGCTTGTGGACCGTCAATGTGTTGTCGGGGCTTTTTGCCGGCGCCATGTATCCCGAGTTTCGTACAGTGGCGGTGCTGATGGCCTCAATAGTCGGCAACGCGTCTATTGTACTTAACGTAATGATGGTGGACCCCGTAATGGCTAGGGTCACCGACGCTGTTGCCAGAGGGGAAGAAAGCGAGTTAGAGCTAAAACGAATTATATTTTACCTAGCTGTTTCTAATTTGTTCGGTACCTTGTTGGGTCAAGTTATTTTCGAACCGGTGGCGCAGGGCTTGCATGTCCTGACCAGGTGGTTTGCGTAAATTCATGTCCGGTCTGGACTGAAATTGTAGAAAAGAACGTATTTTAATAAAAATAGTTTTGTTAAATCCGTTAATATAGCTTTTTTATGCAGGAAACTGGCGTTTATTGTAGAATATATTCTTGTTAAGGCAATATATACCATCATGTGCCGAAATGTCAAAGAAAAAAGAGGTGGTAATTCCCGTGAGCCTTTTTTCTAACCCGGTGATGCTTAGTCTCAGTAAAGGACTGGATGCGGGGGCATTGCGCCAGAGGGTAATAGCAAATAATATCGCCAACATCGACACCCCGGGCTATAAAAAATCGTTTGTGACTTTTGAAGGGTTGCTTAAAAATGTGCTGAAAAATGATGCGGCAGGAATGGTTACCACTCACCCGAAACACTTTGGCGGGGTTTCTTCCCTGACCGAACTCAAACCGGGGGTGCACCGGAATAACGCGACTTCCATGCGTACTGACGGAAACAACGTCGATATCGACGAGGAGATGGTTAACCTTGCCGCCAACGGTATCAAATACCAGGCGACATCGAGGCAGGTTAGTGACAGGATTTCCCTTTTAACTTATGTCGTTACCGGCGGAAGGAGATAAGGTATGGGCGTTTTCAATTCCTTTGCAACTAGCGCTACAGGCCTGACGGCTGAAAGGTTTCGCCTGGATCTGGTTATCCAGAATCTTGCCAATATAAATACTACGGGTAGGCCAAATGATCCCGCAACCCCGCCTTACAGGCGGAAGATCCCCCTTTTCGCCCAGATGCTGGAGAGAGTGTGGGACGATAGCGCGTTGCCTCCCCGTTATAGGGGCGCCGGGGTGCGGGTAACCAGGGTGGTGGAGGACAATAACCCGCCGCGGCTTGTCCACGACCCGTCCCACCCCCATGCCGACGAAAATGGTTATGTCGCCTATCCCAATATAAACATCGTCAATGAAGTGGTCAACATGATTACCGCTACCAGGGCTTACGAAGCCAACGTGACAGCCTTGAACGCCGCCAAGGATATGGCGCAAAAAGCCCTAGAGATCGGACGCGGATAACAAGGTATGGGGACACACCTTCCTTGGTATTACTGGTGTTGGTAAGGGTATACCTTGTGGGGTTTTGCAACGTAATGTACTGGTTGCCTCGGGAGGGAAGGAATGTCCCCGATGCGATGGAATGTGTTGCCGATATTAGTAGTGGTATCGGTTGCGTGAAAAAGGTTAGTCAGGAGGGGGTTTTTAAATGCAAGTATCTCTTGTTGGACAGCTTTCTCCCGTTCTGCCGGCCGTAAACAGTGGGCAGCAGGAAACAGGCCAGGAAGGATCTTTTTCAAAGATCTTGAACAACGCGATCAGTAAATTGAATAATACCCAGGTTGTGGCCGATAACCTTGCTCTTGAGTTGTTGACCGGTGATATACAGGACATTCACCAGGTTACTATAGCTATGCAGGAGGCCAAGCTATCCATGCAACTTGCTGTTGAGGTAAGGAATAAGGTAATTGAAGCCTATCAGGAAATATCCCGGATGCAAATATAATTGTTCTTTAAAGTACGAGGTGGTTTTATTTGACCCCGCGTGACCTTGTAGCCAAGTTCAAGGAGAGATGGCAGGCTTTAAGTCAAAATCAAAAGATTGTCTCAGTTCTTGTGGTAACAGGGGTTGTGGTTTGCTTGTTCTACCTTGGGCAGTTGCTATTAAGGCCCGCGTACGCGCCCCTGTTAACCGGGCTTGAGCCGAAAGATGCGGGCATTATTGCTGAAAAGCTAAAAACAATGAAGATTCCCTACAAATTGGCGGATCAAGGAAAAACAATCAAGGTTCCGGAGCAACAGGTTTATGAAGCAAGGATTCAATTAGCCAGCAGCGGTGCGCTGGGTGGAGGCATGGGTTTTGAACTTTTCGATCAAAGC
>JALHFC010000266.1 GCA_022839445.1 Pelotomaculum sp. | reverse complement strand
GAACTATTCAAGTGCCTGTTTACAGTTTCCCGGGCAAGGCTAGTTTGTTTGGGGGGCGTACCCCCACACAATAGAATCCCCAAAAGGGGACAGTCCCTCATTATGTTTATAATAAAGATAGGCAGGTGATGGAGTGGAGGTTCAGAACCCACACGATAAGTTTTTCAAAAAGATCTTTGGCGATCTAGCCGTAGCCAAGGATTTCCTAAATAATTATTTACCTGAAAAAATCATGGGTATAATAGATATAGACACCCTGGAGCCGCAGAAAGACAGCCATATTGATGAAGAACTGAAGGAGAGTTTTTCTGATCTGCTTTTCAAGGCCAACATCAATAATCGGGAAGGTTATCTCTATCTCCTGTTTGAACATAAAAGCTATCCCAACCGGGGATGTTGCTTTCCAGCTGTTAAAATATGTGGTGAGAATTTGGGATACCAAAATTGGAGAAACTGGCCAGTTGCCGGTAATTATCCCGCTGGTAGTATACCACGGCAAAGAGGGCTGGAACATAAAACCTACTTTAGGGGAAATGATTTTAGGGTATGATGAGCTGCCAAGGGATATTCAGGCACTCATTCCAGATTACCAATACTTGTTTTTTGATCTTTCAAGGTTTACGGATGAGGAAATAAAAGGTGCCGTAATAACTAGAATAGCAGTGATGATATTGCGGGACATACAGAAAAAGGGCATTGGCGCTATTCTGGAGATTGTATTAAAGGCCGCTATCCTCTTACAGGAACTTGAGGATAAAGAGACAGGCTTAGAATATTTTGAAATTCTGATGAGATATATTTTCAGCGCAAGGCCAGATTTGACTAGGGGCGATTTCAACGAATTGGTTAAGAAAATTGAAACCACCTATCCGGAAGGGAGTGAAAAGGTGATGACTTTAGCTGAGTTGTTTAGGCAGGAAGGTAGAGAAGAGGGCCGGGAAGTTGGCCGGGAAGAAGGCATCATGAAAGGCTTGGAGAAGGGCGAAACTAAAGCACTTGCAAGAACTGCGATAAAGCTGCTCGCCAGGAAGTTTGGCTCCGTGCCCGAGGATTTAAGGTTGGAGATAACGAAGTTAGATGCCTCAACGTTAGATATTGTGATTGACCGGGTTTTTGATTACGAATGCCTGGATGAGGTAAAAAGATATATCCAGTAAGCACGGCTTTGCTCGACAAAAACCGCCAGGCCTGTCGTTCTGCCAGTTTTTGCTACGGGGTCCGACCCCACACAATTCGGAGACAATTCTAAATATTCATACAACTTAAACCAAAGACTCCCCCGAAGGGCTATTCCTGGCGGGGGAGTCTTTCTTTTACATAATG
>JALHFC010000265.1 GCA_022839445.1 Pelotomaculum sp. | reverse complement strand
GATTGCTTTTTCTGATTTGCCGCATCCCGCCGGAATAACAGCTATCATTAAACAGATAAAAACAAAAATAGCAGCCTTTTTCATTAAATCAACCACCTGTCCGTTGAAAACAATTTCAATATGTATATATTCAATGAAACCGGTGCCGGGCACGTCGTTATCACGGTCACTTCAATCGACTACCAATCGGGGCGCCGGATTTCATTGGTAAATATTTTAATGAGACGTCCCTTTAACTTTGATGGATAAAATGTTTTTGCCATTTTCGTACTTGTACTGGCTGCCGGCGCTGCGGCTTTGAATAAGCTTTAGCCCGATGTCATCGTCGTGTACACCTTCTTCAAGCAGGTTAACCGCCGCCCCGGCAGCTACACATAAAAATTCCATTTGGCCGGTTTTTTCGGAATAAGCCAGGCTAAGCGCAATATCGGAAAAATCTGTTTGCAGAAGCAGGGTTTCCTCCACCAGCAGCAGTACATTGTCACAAACTCGCCGGGGCAAGAAATGCTTGTTACAAAAAGCTTCAATTTCTGCATTCATGGCATAGAGGTCATAATTGGGGTTGTCAATATGATAATGAAAACTGCGTACCCGATTTATAAAAGCCCTGGTTTTTTCTCTTCGCGGGTTTTCAAATATCTGTTCAGGTGGACCTTCTTCATAGATAATCCCTTCGTCCATATAAAACACCCGGGTGGATACGTTGCGGGCAAATTCCATTTCGTGAGTAACAATCAGCATGGTCATACCGTCTTTAGCCAGACGGCGGATAACCGCCAATACTTCGCTTATCATGGTGGGGTCAAGGGCTGAAGTTGGCTCGTCAAATAGTATAACCTCCGGCTCCATGGCCAGGCAGCGGGCTATGGCCACCCTTTGCTTTTGCCCGCCGGAAAGTTCATCCGGGAAGTTATTCACTTTTTCCGCCAGCCCCACCAGCTTTAACAGTTCAAATGCTTTGCGGCCGGCCTCGGCTTTGCTTTTGCCGAGCAGTTTTACCGGCCCGATAGTGAGGTTTTCCAGCACCGAAAGATGTGCGTACAAGTTAAAGGATTGAAAGACCATGCCCATTTTTTGACGTATTTTTGGCACATCGGTGGTTTTGGCCAAAAGATCAACATTGTTAATATAAATGCTGCCGCCGCTGGGCTTTTCCAGCAGGTTGAGGCAGCGCAATAAGGTACTCTTTCCGGTACCCGAAGGACCTATGATGGTTATTATCTCACCCTTGTGTATCTCAGCGCTTATATCTTTCAGCACGGTGAGATCGCCATAACTCTTGCACAAGTGTTCCATCTTAATCATGCGCCGGCACCCTCTCTCA